>DATKVA010000129.1:0-14769 GCA_035530315.1 Rhodanobacter sp.
GCTCACCGACAAGCTCAAGCTGGGGTTGAGCGGCGGCGTCAGCCGCAACCGGGACAACCTGGCCAGCACCGCCCATTTCAAGTCCAACAGCAACGTCACCGCCGGCGCCTACTACGCGCTGACCCGGAGCGTGACGCTGGACCTGGAACTCAGCCAGACCCGCTCGAAGGATTTCGCCGGCAACACCGCGCGCATGAACGGCGTGGCCTTCGGCGGCATCCTGTTTTTCTGACCGACACGATCGACCACCACGGAGAATTCCATGAAACGTATATCCACGCTGCGCCAAACCAGCCTGTTCGTGGCGATGCTGGCCATCGCGGGCGGCGCACTTGCCGCCAACTACACCCCGGTAACCAACGCCCGCCTCGACGCGGCGGCGACAGACAACGGCTGGCTGATGTACCGCCGCGATTACGCCAGCACCGGCTACGCCCCGTTCAACAACATCGACGCCGCCAACGTGACAGGCCTCAAGGAGGTCTGGGACTACAAGACCGGCTTCAACCAGGGGCATGAGGCACCACCGATCGTCAACGGCGACTACCTGTTCATCACCACGCCGAAGGACGAACTGCTCGCCTTCCAGGCCAGCACCGGCAAACTGCTGTGGAAATACCAGCAGGATCTCTCGCACGTCGGCCTGAAGACGGTCTGCTGCGACGTGGTCAATCGTGGCGTGGCACTGTATGGCGACAACGTCTACATGGCCACGCTGGACAACTACGTGGTGGCGCTGGATGCGCGCACCGGCAAGACCGTGTGGAAAAAGCAGTTGATTCCGGCTGACATCGGCTATGCCATGACGCTGGCCCCGCTGGTGGTCAAGGGCAAGGTGATCGTCGGCGAATCCGGCGGCGAGTACGGTGCCCGCGGTTTCATCGTGGCGCTCGACGCCATGACTGGCAAGCAGGTATGGAAGCAATACACCGTGCCGGCCCCGAACCAGCCCGGCGGCAAGACCTGGCCCAAGGGCGCGTACAAGACGGGCGGCGGCGGTGCCTGGCTGACGGGCAGCTATGACGCCGCTACGGATACGCTGTTCTGGGGCGTCGGCAATCCCGGTCCCTGGCTGGCCACGCTGCGTCCCGGCAACAACCTCTATACCGACTCGGTGATCGCGATGAATCCGGCCACCGGCAAGATCAAGTGGAGCTACCAGTACACGCCCAACGACACCTGGGATTACGACGGCGTCAATGAAACGGTACTGACCGACATCGATTACCAGGGCAAGACCTACAAGGCGATCGTCAGCGCCAGCCGCAACGGTTGGTTCTATGCGATCGACCGTATCAACGGCAAGCTGATCTATGCCAAGAAATTTGCCTCGGCCACTTCGGTCAGCGGGTTCAAGGACGGCAAGCCGGTGACCGATCCGGCCATGCGGCCGACCGTCGACAAGCAGGTGTTCACCTGTCCGAGCTTCCTCGGCGGCAAGAACTGGTGGCCGATCTCGGTGGATCCGCAGACGCACATGGCCTATGTGCCGACCATGCATACCTGCATGACGATCAAGGGTACGACCGTCGGTTACAAGGCAGGCCTTCCGTTCCTGGGCGAAAAGTTCAAGGTCGTCGCCGATCCCGCGTTCAAGAATCTGTGGGCCGAGGTGCAGGCGATCGATGTCAACACCGGAAAGCAGGCATGGCGCTTCCCGTCGGCACTGCCGTGGAACGGTGGCATGCTGAGCACGGCCGGTGGCCTGGTGTTCTCGGGTAGCGCAGATGGTCACCTCTACGCATTCGATGCCAAGACGGGCAAGGTGCTGTGGAAGAGTGCGCAGCTGAGCTCCGGCGTGGAGGGTGTTCCCAGTACCTGGAAAGTCAATGGCAAGCAGTACGTGGGTGTGTATGCGGGCTGGGGCGGCGCCACACCGATCTGGGGCGGCGACATGGCCAACGACCCGCGTGTGGCCAACATCCCGGTGGGTGGTCATCTGTACGTGTTTGCGTTGTAACGGGAGCTTCGACCATGAAGAGACTTTCATTTCTACCCGCTTGCCGAAGTATCTGGCTCAGTGCGATGGCCGCCGTACTCTTGTACGGCGGCACCGCCGCGGCATCGGAACTTTCCGTCTGCATCGACAAAAGCAGTCCGACTGCCGCGATGGATACCAACCTCGCCCGGGCCGTGGCGGCTCACCAGGGCAGTGCATTGCACGTGCACGAGTTTGACGGCAGTGGCGGCGATGAAGGTTTCGGCCTGAAGGACTTCAACAAGCTGGCAAAGGACAGCTGCTCGCTGGTGCTCGGTTTTCCCATCGACACCGACGAGTACGCTGTCCCGCCCGGCCTGCAGGCCACCAGGCCTTACGGGCATACAGGTTTCGTGTTGGTCACGGCCAGGGGCAGCACGGCGACCACGCTGGATCAGTTGCCCAAAGGCAGTGTCGTGGCTGTCACCTACCAGACGACGCCCAACCTCTACTTCGCCGACCATCCCAACCTGCAGGCTGATGTCCACCTGACCAACAGGGAGGTATTCAAGGCACTGGAGAAGCATCGCGCGAGTGCGGCGATGCTGTGGCAACCGACCGTGACGCGCTATCTGGCCGAACATCACGAGGCGGGCCGTTTCAGCTATCACGCGCTCGCGGAGCCTCATGCAAGCTTCGACCTGGTCGCGCTCTACGACAGCGACCATGCCGCATCGGCCAAGAGCTTCCAGCAGACCATCGCAGCGATGTCCATTTCCGGTGAACTGGAACGGTTGCTGGCACCGTACGCCCAGACGGGAGAGTCCAGGCCGCGCCGACAGAATCCATCGGCCATGCTGCAGCTTTCGCATGGAAGCCACCGAAACGTGCATCGATGTGCAGGGGAAGCACGGCACCGCGAGCACCACGAAAGGCATGAGAGCTTGCCGGCGCTGTTCACTTCGGTGCAGGCCGACAGCGGCAAGCAGAAGTTCAGCGAAGATTGCGCACGCTGCCACGGTCCCGCCCTGGAGGGGCGGGCCGGACCGGCGTTGAAAGGCCCCAACTTCGCCTCGCCCAAGGCCGATTTCCACGTGAGCGATATCTTCACCATTCTCACCCACAACATGCCGGCCAGCGATCCGGCCAGCCTGTCGCAGCTGGACTATGTGGACATCATGGCGTTCCTGCTGCAGCAGAACGGGTACCCGGCGGGCAAGAAAGCGCTGTCGTACGACGAGGCGATGCGATCGAAAGTGCCGCTGGTCTACCGTGAACATTAGACACGCGGTTGCACAGGGCGCTGCCAAGGAGCCTGTCGGACTTTGGTCGGCCGGGCTGCGAATCCGTCTGTGCGGTCCATATTCCCGCCGCTTCTTGGCCCATAGAACCACTATGGGCCAAGAAGCGTCGAAAATCTGTCCTCACACAGTCGAATTCTCGCCTCGACCACCAAAGCCCGACAAGCTCCTTGGCCTGACTGCCGCACCACGATCCAACCAACGGTGCGAATCTGTTCGCACCGTTGCGTTCACCAGAATTCACCGGAGGTAGATGTGACAGCAAAAATCGGGTGCCGCGCACGCAGCACGAGAGCGGGGCTGCTGGTGGGTCAGGCAGCCGCCGTCCTGGCCCTCTGTGGGGCAACCTCGGTGCATGCGACCGTGACACGGGACGTCACCTCGACCACGGACCCGCACAGCACGCCTGCGCTGTTGCCGATGGTGCAGGTCAATGCCAGCCTGCTGGATATACCGCCCTTCGATATTCCGGCCGCGCTGAGCGTGGCAACGGTCGCGCCGGCCGATGCCGGGACACCCGGCGTGAATCTCTCCGAAACGCTGGTCGGCATACCCGGCATCCTTGTCCGCGATCGCCAGAACTATGCGCAGGACGAACAGGTCTCGATACGCGGTTTTGGCGCGCGCGCCACCTTCGGCGTGCGCAGCATCCGCGTGTTCATGGACGGCATACCAGCCACCCTGCCGGACGGCCAGGGACAGGTCTCGCAGTTCAATCTGGATACGGCCGCGCGCGTGGAGGTGCTGCGCGGTCCGTTCTCGGTGCTCTACGGCAATGCCGCCGGCGGCGTGGTGCAGCTATGGAGTGCCGACGGCACGCCCACACCGCAGACCACGCTGGGCATGGATGCCGGCAGTCACGACACGTTCCGGTATTCCGCCGATACGCGCGGCACGGTGGGAGCGGTCGACTACAACATCGCCGGGTCGGAATTCCTTTCCGGCGGCTATCGGCAGCACAGTCGCGTTCGCCGCGAATCGGACAATGCCAAATTCGGCATCGACCTTGGACGGCATCGCAAACTGACCCTGGTACTGAACCGGCTGTATCAGCCGCATACGCAGGATCCGCTCGGGCTCACCCGTGCGCAGGTCGATGCCGACCCGCGCCAGGCGACGCCGGTTGCCAGCCTGTACGACACGCGCAAGAGCATTCGCCAGAACCAGCTCGGTGCGATCTACGAGCAACAGACGGACAACGGCGATCAATGGCGGCTGATGGGCTATTACGGCCGGCGCAGCATCGTGCAGTACCTGTCGATTCCTCCGGGGGCACAAAAAAACCCGCTGCAGTCGGGCGGCGTGGTCTGGCCCGACACCGGCTATGGCGGCGCCGACCTGCGCTGGACCCATCGCGGCCTGCTCGCCGGCCGAAGCTATGAGCTCGTCGTCGGTGCCAGCGGCGACTACCAGCGCCAGCATCGTACCGGCTACGAGAACTTCATCGGTACCACGCTGGGTGTCCGCGGCAGGCTGCGCCGGAACGAACACGACAACGTCAACGACGTGGCTCAATACGCGCAGTGGTATTGGTACATGGCCCGGCGCTGGTCGTTGCTGCTGGGCCTGCGGCACGACCGGGTGCGCTTCGCCGAACACGATTTCTACATCACCGCAAGCAACCCGGACGACAGCGGCCACGTCACCTACAGCGCCACCACGCCGGTGCTCGGGCTGCAGTTCCGCCCGAGCGACAACCTGCGGCTCTATGTGAGCTACGGCAAGGGATTCGAAACCCCAAGCTACAACGAGCTGGGCTATCGCAGCGACGGCCAGGCCGGCCTGGCCTTCAACCTGCGGCCGGCACGCAGCCGGAACCTGGAACTGGGCACCAAGTGGCGGCTGGGCCACGGGCTGGAATTCGATGCGGCGGCTTTCCGCGCCGACACCAGCAACGAGCTGGCGGTGGCCACCAATCAGAATGGCCGCGCCACCTACAGCAATGTCGGCGACGCGCGCCGGCAGGGTGTGGAGTTGTCGCTGGCCGGTGAACTGGGCCATTCGTGGCGGATCAAGGCGGGCCTCACCCATCTGCAGGCGCGCTTCCGCAGCGGCTTTCTCACCTGTACCGGCACCCCGTGTTCCACAGCCACCACAGCAGTACCCGCCGGCTCGCGCATTCCCGGCGTGCCCGACAACTATGCTTCACTGCGGATCGAGCATGGCGACGAGCTGGGCTGGCGCGAAGGCGTGACCGCCAGCACCGTGGATGCCGTTGTCGTCAACGACACCAACACGCAACGCGCGCCTGGCTATGGCCTGGTCGACCTCGATGTGGGCTACGCGTTCATGCTGGGGAGCGGTACCCGGCTGCAGCTCAGCGCACGCGTGGACAATGTCGCCAACCGCCGCTACATCGGTTCGGTCATCGTCAATGATGGCAACGGCCGCTACTTCGAGCCCGGTCCCGATCGCACCTACATGCTGGGCGCGCGGCTCGCATTCTAGGAGCCTGTCCACTCAGGGAAACCGCCATGTCCGCACCCACAACCATCGCCAAGGTCACCGCAACCGCCGCCGCCGAGGCACTCATCGAGCGCTTGCGGGAAAAGCACGGGCCGGTGCTTTTCCACCAGTCCGGCGGCTGCTGCGACGGTTCGTCGCCGATGTGCTACCCGCAGGACGACTTCATCGTGGGCGACCGCGACGTATGGCTCGGCGAGATCGCCGGTGCGCCGTTCTACATGAGCCCCTCGCAATACGAATACTGGAAACACACGCAACTGATCATCGACGTGGTCAAGGGCAGCGGCGGCATGTTCTCGCTGGAGAACGGCCAGGGCGTCCGCTTCCTCACACGCTCGCGCCTGTTCACCGACGAGGAGATCGACCGGCTTCGCGCCGACGGCCGGCTCTGATCCGGCCCTGCCCTGCCGGCCGGGCGCCTTGTGCTCGGCGACAGCCCGGCTTTCATCGGGAGGTTGCAGCGCCCGCATTCGCCGGATCACCGGAGGCGTCGGGTGAGGCATCGGGTACACCGACACCGTCCAGTGACTCCAGAATCGGGCAACCGTCTTCGCGGCCGGCGCACAGATTCAGCAGCAGATGCAGCTCGTTGCGCAGCAGGCGCAGCGACTTCAGTCGCGATACTGTTGGCTTGGCCAGAGCAAGAGCATCGCGACTGAAGTCGCTCCTACAAGGTGCGCGCCTACGCGCCTTCGGCGGATCCGATCGGCTCCGGCGTCCAGTCCAGTTTGCGGTAGTCGAAACCGTTGAGCGTATTCGGCTTGATGATCGCGAAATAGGGGGAGACGTCGAAGTCGCGCGGCACGAACAAGCTGTGGTGGCGGATGTGCAGTTGTTCACGGATACACTGTTTGCAGGCCTTCGTAGCATCGGGAACGATGGTGATCTCCGGCAGGATCGGGAAATGCACCGACTGGAACGCTCCGGCGATCAGCGACGAACAGATCGCGCGCGTCGGGTCGCCACTGCCCAGCGCCAGCATGCGACGCCGCATCGGCGACGGCACCGGCGGCGTCGGCAGCAGGTAGCGCGCCAGATCGAAGACATTTTTCAGATCGTAGCGATCGCCGATGCGCGTACAGACGTAATCGACCACCTTCGCCGTATCGGCCTCGCTCAGTCCGATTGGGCGACATATGCGCAGGTGAAAGCCCTCGAACACATCGATGCCCACTACGCGGACACCGTCCTGAGTGTCGGCTTCGACGAAGGCTGGCTGTTCGCCCTTGTCCGGTACCAGACGCCGGCAGCCGATGTAGATCGCCGCATGCGACCAGGTCGATTGCGTCAGGTACTTGATGGCCGTGCTGATCCGCCGGTTGCCTTCCACCAGCACCACGTCGCCCGGCTTGAGCAGCCGCCGGAACGTGGCAAGGTCGGTCGGCGGATGCGGGTAGGCGCCGCGCGCTGGGTGATTGAGATAAGCCGCCAGCCACTTGCCGATCCAGCGCAGCAGGCGGTTCGTGCAGCCGCCCCGAGGTTGATCCGCGGTTTGGCCGGATCGCCGCGCGTTCGCCGTGTCCGTCGATTCGTGCGATCCGGCCGGGCGCTTCATGACAGTGTGTTCATGGCTGATTGCCGTCTCTGGCGAGAATCTCTCATTTAACAATGAGGACGGAATCGACACAAAAGGTTCATCGGTGCGCAGTGCCGACAGTTCCCGGCACACGAACCTCGCGAAACCTACCGCCCGCGATAACGGCATCCCGAGGTGCAGGTCTCGTGCACGACAACCTCCGACAGCAGCGGAAGCACCGGCTTCAGACGGTCCCAGATCCAGATCGACAGCCGTTCGCTGGTCGGGTTGTCCAGCCCCTCGATTTCATTGAGGTAGTGGTGATCCAGTTGATCGTACAGTGGCTGAAAGGCCGTCTTGACGTCGGAAAAATCCATCACCCAGCCGGTGTCCGTTCCCGGCTCGCCGCGGAGGTGGATTTCCACCCGGAAGGAATGCCCATGCAGACGGGCGCATTTGTGCCCCGTCGGCACATTCGGCAGACGATGCGCCGCCTCGAGCGTGAAAACCTTGAAGATATCCATGCCGGCATTGTACTGCGGGGCCGGGACCGCCTGAGGCCGCCATCGTTGTGCGATCCGTCAGAGACCGCCCAGGGCAGTCGCCAAGGCGCCAAGACCATCAGTGTAGACGGTTCGCAAGGCCTCCTCGACCTCGCCTTCGCCATCACCGAGGGCCTCGAAATTGGAGGACCAGGTAACCATGCACTCCGCTCCGGCAGCCTGCACTTCAAGCGTCGATCGACAGGCCTGCACCGGCAGCGAACTATCGACCAGCACGTACGTATATCGGTAGATCGTATCGTTGCGCGCCTCCAGACGTTCCACCGCGCGACCGCCATCGACGTAATGCAGGGTGCGGATTCGCCCCTGCCACGACAGATCCAGCCGACGTATCTGCGGGTGCCAGCGATGCAGTCCGCCGAAGTCGCCGATCAATGCCCATACCACATCGGCGGAGTGGGGGAGCCGCTGAGTAACCTGGATGTTCGTCATGTCCACCTTCCGGGTCGACCGCGCACAGCCTCGCCTACCTGTCGGGTTTTGGTGGTCGAGGCGAAAATACGACTGCGCGAGGACAAATTTTCGATGCTTCGCCGGCCCATAGGGGTGCTATCGGCATCGAACGGCGGATAGTGAACCGCACAGACGGATTCGCAGCCCGGCCAACCAAAGCCCGGCAGGCTGCCAGGCTGCAAGCAATACATGCGCCAACTGCCGCTGGGCAGCCGGCCTCCCGCAGGACGGGACGGATGGGCCAAGCATCCAGTTCACTGTTGCTTTTCTGACGCAGCGCGGCCGTTACACAGCGTGTCAAATGCCGCACCGGCGCGGTACGCGGAGCGTGACGGTGTTTGCCGTGCCGGCGGTCCGGTGTTCGCCGGTTGCTGCAGGGTCGGCAGCGCTTTCAGCGAGCCGCCATGGCATGCGCATGGATCGCGCGCAGCGCAGGAACATCCATGTGTTGTCCGTGCGTGCCGGACAGTTCGATGGGCGCATCCAGGTTGCCGCAGACCCAGGCCGCACCGATGAAATCGGCCGTGGCGAAATAGCTGCTGCGGGTGATCAGGCACGCCACGCCCGCGGCCTGTGCCGCGGCCAGCCCGGCGGGGGAATCCTCCACCGCAAGCGCCTCGCCAGGGGCGCACCCAAGACGCTCAAGCGCCAGGTTGTAAACCAGCGGATCGGGCTTCTTGCGCGGTGCATCCTCGGCACAGACCACAGCGCGAAACAGTTCACGCCACTGCGCCCCGAACAGACGGGGGAACAATGCCTCGACATTGCCACGGCTGGTGGTCGTGGCCACGGCCAGCGCGATGCCCTGACTCAGGCATTGCCCGATCAGCCGACACACGCCTGGCCGCGGTTCGATGCCGCCGCGTTCGACCAGCATCGCGTAATGACGGTTCTTGCGGACGTGGATGGAACGGGCGAGACGCTCGCACACAACCGGCTCCGGCGGAGCATCCTGCCGTTCGCCGATGTACGCCAGCAGGCGTTCGAAGCCGCCGGCGACGCGCAGCAGGCGGCCGTACTCCGGCACCTCCCAGTGCCACGGCAATCCGTGCTCGGCAAATGCCCGGTTGAACGCGACCCGGTGCCCGTCGCGTTCGGTTTCGGCGAGCGTGCCGTCGACATCCCAGATCAGCGCTTCGAGCATCGCTCAGGAGTAGCGCCGGGCCATCGCCTCGATCGCCACCGGCTTGATCCGGGGCGCCTTGCCGGCAGATCCGAAAGCCTCGAAGCGCGCCTTGCAGATGCCGCGCGCGGCCTGCCTGGCCGCGATCAGCACCTTGCGCGGATCGAACTCGCCGGGCTGCTCGGCCAGCAGCTTGCGCATCGCCCCGGTCATCGCCAGCCGGATGTCGGTATCGATGTTGACCTTGCGCACGCCGCTGCGAATGCCGCGCACGATCTCCTCGACCGGCACGCCATAGGTTTCCTTGATCTCGCCGCCGTACTGGCGAATGATCGCCAGCCACTCCTGCGGCACGCTCGACGAGCCGTGCATCACCAGGTGCGTGTCCGGCACCGCGGCGTGGATCGCGGCGATGCGTTCGATCGCCAGGATGTCGCCGGTGGGCTGGCGGGTGAACTTGTAGGCGCCGTGGCTGGTGCCGATCGCGATCGCCAGTGCGTCGACACCCGTTCGGGCGACGAAGTCACGCGCCTGCCCGGGATCGGTCAGCATCATGTCGTGGCTGAGCTTGCCGACCGCGCCGACTCCGTCCTCCTCGCCGGCCTCACCGGTTTCCAGCGAGCCGAGGCAGCCCAGCTCTCCCTCGACCGACACCCCGACCCAGTGCGCCATGTCGCAGACCTTGCGGGTGACTTCGAGGTTGTAGTCGTAGGACGCTGGGGTCTTGGCATCTTCCAGCAGCGAGCCATCCATCATCACGCTGCTGAAGCCCGAGCGGATCGACTGCTGGCACACCGCCGGCGTTGCGCCGTGATCCTGATGCAACACGATCGGAATCTGCGGGTGCGACTCGACCGCTGCCAGCACCATGTGCCGAAGATAGGCCTCGCCCGCATATTTGCGGGCCCCGGCCGAAGCCTGCAGGATCACCGGCGACCGGGTTTCCTCGGCCGCCTGCATGATCGCCTGGATCTGCTCGAGGTTGTTGACGTTGAATGCAGGCACGCCGTAATCATGTTCGGCGGCGTGGTCCAGCACCTGGCGCAGCGAGACGAGGGCCATGCGGTTCTCCGGGTCAGGATGAAAATGCAGATGCCGCGTGCAGCGCGCGCACCAGCTGGGCAATCTCGGGAAGGCTGTGGAAAATGCGTTCCGGCACCGCGGCAGCAATCGGGCGACCGGCGTTGTAGCCCCAAGGCACCGCCCAGGCAGCGATTCCCGCATTGCGTGCGGCAGCAAGGTCGGTCTCCGAATCACCTACGTGCGCGGCATGCGCCGGGCTGCTGCCGAACGCCGACAGCACATGCCGAAGCACGCTGGCGTCGGGTTTCTTGCGCGGCAACGTGTCGCCACCGATCACCAGCTCGAAATATTCCGCGAGCCCATTGGCCTCAAGCACGCGACGGGCATGACGCCACTCTTTATTGGTCACGCACGCCAGTTTCACCCCGGCATCGCGCAACGATTGCAGGGTGTCGCGGCAGTCCGCATAGGGTTGGCCAAGGGTGCCGGCGGTGTCCGCATAATGCCGATCAAACCGTGCCAACACCCGCGCGACATCAAGTTCGCCGTCGGCGTCGAGCCGGCGCAGCAATCGACGCATCAGCGCATGCGCGCCGTTGCCGATCAACTTTTCGATCTCGAGCTGCGAACGCGCCGCACGATCGAAGTCCGCCAGCGTACGGTTGACCGCCAAGGTGATCTCCCCAGCGGTATCGACCAGCGTGCCATCGAGGTCGAAACTGAGCATATCGATCATCATGCGAGCGTCTCCCTTACCAGCTCGGCCAGGCGCACCGCGGTCAGTCCGAAGTGCTCGAACACCGCCGCCGCGGGCGCCGACTCGCCGAAGCTGTCGACGCCCAGCGCGGCTGCACAACCATATTGGCCCCACCAGCAGGTGACGCCAGCCTCGACGCCAATGCGCGGCAATGTGCCCAGCACGGCCTCGCGACAAGCACGCGGCTGCCGGTCGAAGCGCGTCGAGCTGGGGATCGAGACCACGCGGACCGGAACGCCCTCGTCATCGAGGATCTGTTGCGCCTGCATCGCCAGCCCGACTTCGGAGCCGGTAGCAAGCAACGTAGCACGCGCACCCTCAGGTTCACTCAGCACGTAGCCGCCGCACGAGATGGCCGCACGCTGCGCCGCGTCGCGCCGCTGCACCGGCAGGTTCTGCCGCGAGAGCAGCAAGGCGCTGGGACGATCCTTCGCAGCCAACGCCTCGATCCAGGCGACCGCCGTTTCGGCGGCATCACACGGACGCCAGACCTCGAGGTTGGGAATCAGCCGCAGGCTGGCGGCATGCTCGACCGACTGGTGGGTGGGCCCGTCCTCGCCCAGACCGATCGAGTCGTGGGTGAACACATGCACGACCCGCAGCTTCATCAGCGCCGCCATGCGGATCGCATTGCGGCTGTAGTCGCTGAAGGTCAGGAAGGTGCCGCCGTAGGGAATCAGTCCGCCGTGCAAGGCGATCCCGTTCATGACCGCTGCCATGCCGAATTCACGCACGCCGTAGCTCAGGTGGCGCGGCCCGGCATCGGGAAAGTCGGTGAGGTTGGAGCCGGTCAGGTCCGCGCTGCCACCCAGCAACTCGGGTACGCATGGCGCCAGCAGCGCCAGTACCTGTTGCGATGCCTTGCGCGTGGCGATGCTGTCGCCGTCCTGCTCAAAGGCGGCCAGCGTGGCGGCGGCTATCGCGTTCCAATCGACCGGAAGGTCGCCGGTCATGCGCCGGGTGAACTCGGCAGCGAGCTCCGGAAAGGCGTCTCGATAGGCATCGAAGCGCTCCTGCCAGGCGGCCTCGAACCGCGCGCCCTCGGCGCGCGCATCCCACAGGGCAGCGATCTCGTGCGGAATCTCGAACGCCGCATGCGGCCAGCCGATGGCCTCGCGGGCGGCAATCACTTCACTCTCTCCCAGCGGCTCGCCGTGCGCCTTGGCCGTGCCGGCACGACCTGGCGAACCGGCACCGATGGTGGTCCGGCAGACGATCAGGGTGGGTCGCCCGGCGCCGATCCTGGCGTCCTCGATGGCTGCCGTCACGGTGTTGGGGTCATGGCCGTCAAGCGGGCCGATCACGTTCCAGCCACAGGCGCGGAATCGTGCCGCTGTATCGTCGCGGAACCAGCCTTCGACGGGTCCGTCGATGCTGATGCCGTTGTCGTCGTACAGCGCAATCAACTTGTCGAGCTGCCACACGCCGGCCAGCGAGATCGCCTCGTGGCTGATCCCTTCCATCAGGCAGCCGTCGCCCAGGAACACATAGGTGTGGTGATCCACGATGTCGTGTCCGGGACGATTGAACTCGCGCGCCAGGAGTTTTTCCGCCAGCGCCATGCCCACCGCATTGGTCAACCCCTGCCCCAGCGGCCCGGTGGTAGTCTCCACCCCGGGCGTGATGCCGCGCTCCGGGTGGCCCGGCGTACGGCTGTGCAGCTGGCGAAAGTTCTTCAGTTCGTCGAGCGGCAGGTCGTAGCCGGTCAGGTGCAGCAGCGCATACAGCAGCATCGAGGCGTGACCGTTGCTGAGCACGAAGCGGTCACGGTTTATCCACTGCGGGTTGCCCGGATTGTGCCGCAGGTGCCGGCCCCACAAGGCCACGGCCATCTCGGCCATGCCCATCGGCGCACCGGGGTGTCCCGACCTGGCCTGTTGCACGGCATCCATCGCCAGCGCGCGCAAGGCACTGGCGCGCCGATCCCGCGACGCCTCGCCGCGCAGCACGCGAACACTCGAGTGCGCCGCCATCACAGCGCCCCGATGGCGCGCTTGCGGCGCTCCATCATGCGCCAGATGAACGGCGTGAAGATCATCTGCATGGCCAGCTCCATTTTTCCGCCAGGCACCACGATGGTGTTGGCGCGGGACATCGACGAGTTGTGGATCATGTTCAGCAGGTAGGGGAAATCGATACCCTTCGGGTTGCGAAAGCGGATCACGCAGATGCTCTCGTCGGCGCTCGGTATGTCGCGTGCGATGAACGGGTTGGAGGTATCGACCACGGGCACGCGCTGGAAATTGACATCGGTGCGCGAGAATTGCGGGCAGATGTAGTTCACGTAATCGGGCATGCGGCGCAGGATGGTGTCGGTCACCGCATCGGCGGTATAGCCACGCATGTTCTTGTCGCGCCAGAGCTTCTGGATCCATTCCAGGTTGATCACCGGCACCACGCCGATCAGCAGGTCGGGATGCTGGGCGACGTTGACCTCCGGCGTCGCTACCGCGCCATGCAGACCTTCATAGAACAGCAGGTCGGTATCCGCCGGCAGATCTTCCCACGGCGTGAAGGTGCCGGGGTCCTGCCGGTAGGGCGCGGCCTCATCGACATCATGCAGGTATTTCCGGCAGCGACCGTTGCCGGTTTCCGCGTAGCTGCGAAACATCTGCTCGAGTTCGACGAACAGGTTGTTGTCGGGTCCGAAATGGCTGAAGTGCTTGTCACCGGCTTGCTCGGCCTCGGCCAGTCGTTGCCGCATCTCCTTGCGGTCGAAACGATGAAAACTGTCGCCCTCGACGATGGCGGCGCTGACCTGCTCGCGCCGGAAGATGTTCTGGAACGTGCGCGTCACCGACGTGGTGCCGGCGCCGGACGAGCCCGTGATGGCGATGATCGGGTGGCGTTCGGACATGTTTTTTTTCCTCAGTCGCGGAACAGACCGCGCTCGACGAACAACGGGTTGGGCGCCTCGCGCCGGGCGGTATCGTGGTGGTAACGCTCGATGCGTTCGACTTCGTGCCGGGAGCCGAACACCAGGCCGATGCGCTGATGCAGCGAACCGGGTGTCACCCCGAGCACCGGCTGGCGCCCCGTGCTGGCGCGGCCGCCGGCCTGCTCCATCACGAAACCGATCGGATTGGCTTCGTACAGCAGCCGCAGGCGCCCGGCCATGGCCGGATCCTTGTTGTCGCGCGGATACAGGAACACGCCGCCGCGCATCAGGATGCGATGCGCCTCGGCCACCATGCTGGCGATCCAGCGCATGTTGAAATCCTTGCCGCGCGTACCGGTCCTGCCGGCCAGGCATTCGTCCACGTAGCGCGTGACCGGCTGTTCCCAGAAGCGGCTGTTGGAGCTGTTGATGGCGAACTCCTGGGTGTCCTCGGGCACCCGGATATCCGCGTGGGTCAGCTTGAACTCGCCCAGATTGGGATCGAGGGTGAAGCCGGCCACGCCATTGCCCACAGTCAGCACCAGCATCGTGGTCGGCCCGTAGAGCGCATAGCCGGCGGCCACCTGAGTCGAGCCCGGCTGCAGGAAATCGGCCTCGACCACATCGCGACCCGAATCGATCACGTCCTGCGGCGCGCGCAGGATCGAGAAGATGCTGCCGACCGAGACGTTCACGTCGATGTTGCCGGAACCATCCAGCGGGTCGAATACCAGCAGGTACTTGCCGCGCGGGTAGCTCTCGGGAATCTGG
>DATKVA010000130.1:0-17801 GCA_035530315.1 Rhodanobacter sp.
GACAGCACGATCACCGTGACCGTCGATGGCCTGCCCGCCGAGGCCGGCATCGATCCCTACAACGAGCTGATCGACAAGGTCTCCAGCGACAACCGGCATGCCGTGACCGTGCAGTGACGCGGCAGGCTGCCGGGAAGTCCCGAATGACGCGGCTCCTGGCACCAAGGAACGCACCCCATGGGCGGCTTCAGTCGCACACAAGTGCGCTCCCACAAAAGCAGGAAGAACAGAAAAAAACGGGGCGCCGAAGCGCCCCGTTTTTTTTGCCATCCGAACGTGTCCGGTTTACATCGCGGCGATCAGCGCATCGCCGAACTCCGAGCACTTCACTTCCCTGGCGCCTTCCATCATGCGGGCGAAGTCGTAAGTGACGGTCTTGGCCGCGATCACCTTGTCCATCGCGCTGATGACCGCATCGGCCGCCTCGTTCCAGCCCAGATGGCGCAGCAGCAGCTCGCCGGAGAGGATCAACGAACCGGGGTTGACCTTATCCTGGCCGGCGTACTTCGGCGCGGTGCCGTGGGTTGCCTCGAACACCGCATGGCCGGTGACATAGTTGATGTTGCCGCCCGGTGCGATGCCGATGCCGCCCACTTCCGCCGCCAGCGCGTCGGAGATGTAGTCGCCGTTCAAGTTGAGCGTGGCGACCACGTCGTACTCGGCGGCGCGGGTCATGATCTGCTGCAGGAACGCATCGGCGATCACGTCCTTGACCACGATTTCGCGGCCGGTACGCGGATTCTTGAAGCTCATCCACGGGCCGCCGTCGACTTCCACCGCGCCGAACTCGTTCTTCGCCAGCGCATAGCCCCAGTCGCGGAACGCACCCTCGGTGAACTTCATGATGTTGCCCTTGTGCACCAGCGTCACCGAACGGCGATCATTGTCGACCGCGTACTTCAGCGCCGCACGCATCAGCCGCTCGGTGCCGTCCCTGGAGACCGGTTTGATGCCGATGCCGGAGCACTCGGGGAAGCGGATCTTCTTGAAGCGATCCGGGAAATGCTCCTGCAGCAGCGCCATGAACTTGGCCACCTCGGGCGTGCCTTCGGCGAATTCGATGCCGGCGTAGATGTCTTCGGTATTCTCGCGGAAGATCACCATGTCCACCGCCTCGGGTTTCTTCACCGGCGAGGGCACGCCCTTGAACCAGCGCACCGGGCGCAGGCAGGTGTACAGGTCCAGTTGCTGACGCAGCGCCACGTTGAGCGAGCGGATGCCGCCTCCGATCGGCGTGGTCAGCGGGCCCTTGATCGAAACCAGATAGTCGCGGCAGGCCTGCACGGTTTCGTCCGGCAACCAGCTGCCGGTTTCGTTGAAGGCCTTCTCGCCGGCGAGCACTTCCATCCAGTGGATCCTGCGCTTGCCGCCGTACGCCTTGGCCACCGCCGCATCCAGCACGCGTACCGAGGCACGCCAGATGTCCGGGCCGATGCCATCGCCTTCGATGAACGGCACGATCGGGTTGTCCGGCACGGTGAGCTTGCCGTCGGCAAGGGTGATCCTGGCGCCGTCGGCCGGCACGGTAGGCTTGTGGTCAGTCATGGGTATCTCCTGGGAAAGGCAGGGCACTTATGGCGCCGGTCAGCATAAAACACAAACGCGCATTTTCATCCCGGACAGCTTAAGCGATCGCACCTGCCGTCGCGTCGATCCGCCCGCCTCGCCGCGGCCGCGCGGGACAACGTGCGGCCCGCGGAATGTCCGACCAGGGCGCCTCGAACCCTCTCTGCGCCACGCACCGCGGCATGTTCGACGGCACCGGCGTGCCGGCGGTGAGACAACATGCCGCACCGGCTCAAGAAAATTGCCGCGCGACCGATACCGATAACTGACGCGATGTCATTCCCGGACTCCCTTCACATGGTGTTCCTTCAGCAATGCACGACGACGCAACATGAAAGCCGAACGGATTCTCCTGGCACTTGCCGATGTCGCCGCCGCTGAAACGGTCGCCGGGCAGCTTGCCGCGGCCGGTTACCCGGTGGCGCGCGCCCGCGACGCTTCCGACGCGCTCGCACTGGCGCGGGCGAACCCGCCTGCACTGGTGCTGCTGGATCAACAGCTGGCCGGTGCCGACGGCGTTGCACTGCTGCAGCATTTCAAGGCCGATCCGCGACTGACCGGCGCGTTCGTGGTCCTGCAGCGCTCGCCTGGCGCTACCGGCCACACCGCGCATTCGTTGCAGGCCGATGCCTGCGTCCATGCGTTCAACTGCCAGGTCGGCCTCGACGATCTTGTCGCCAGTTGGCTGCAACTTCGCCGCACGGCGGCCACGCTGCAGGAACTGATCGCGCGACAGCATCCGCCACAGCTGGAAGCGGAACACGCGATCATCCTGGAACGGATCGCGCTTGGCGCGCCGCTGACCGACGTGCTCGCCGAGCTGGCACGTGTAGTCGAACGGCAATGCCCCGGGACACTCTGCGCGATTCTGCAGACAGACCATGACGGCGCACAACTGCGCATGGGTGCCGCACCCAGCCTGCCGCCGTCATTCGCGCGGGCGGTCGACGGCACGCCGATCGGCCCGGACGCCGGCTCCTGCGGCACCGCGGCGCACGAGCGGCGCACCGTGGTGGCGGCCGACATCGCCAGCGATCCGCGCTGGCGGGAGGGTCGGCAACTGGCGCTGGGGCACGGCCTGCGCGCCTGCACGTCGCTGCCGATGTTCGATGACGATGGCCGGATACTGGGCACGCTGGCGCTGTATTCGCGCACGCCGGGCCAGCCGGCCACCCGGGCCATGGATCTGCTCGAGGCGTGCGCGCACATCGCCGGCATCGCCATCGCGCGACAGCGGGTGGAAGACGGCCGGCGCGCCGGCGCCAGCCTGCTGCACACGGCCCGGACCATCATCGATCTGGGCTACTGGAGCTGCGACCTGCAGACCGGCCACATGGCGTGGTCGGCGGATGCCTGCCGCCTGTTCGGCGTTGCCGCGCAGGCCTTCGACGGCAGTAACGAGGCCTTTCTCGCCAGTGTTCATCCGGAGGATCGCGACCGCGTGCGGCAAGCCACTTCCCGGGCGATCGTTGGCCGGCAGCCGGTCGAGACCGAATACCGCATCTGCCGGCCCGACGGCGTCGAGCGCGTGATGTTCTCGCGCTGCGACGTGGTGCGTGCCGACGACGGCACCACGCTGCGCGTGGCCGGGGTGGTGATGGACGTCACCGTGGCGCGGCGCACCGCCTCCGCCCTGAGCGAAAGCGAGCAGCGCTACCAGTCGCTGTTTTCGCAGAATCCGGACGCGGTCTGTTCGCTCGATCTCGACGGCAATTTCCTGAGCGTCAACCCGGCCTTTGCCCAGCTCACCGGCTACAGCGAGCAGGAGATCCGCGAACTCGGGGCACGACCGCTGATATCCGCGACATCGACCCCGCTGACCGACGCCCAATTCATCCTGGCGACCCGGGGCCAGGCGGTCACCTATGAAGCGGAATGCATCGCCAAGGACGGTCGCCGGTTCCATGCGATGGTCACCAACGTGCCGATCGTGGTGGATGGGCGGATCGTGGGCGTCTATGGCATTGCCAAGGACATCACCGAGCGCAAGCACGCCGAGGAACATCTGCGGGCAACCCGCGAACGCATGCAGATGGCCAGCCAGATGGCGCGCCTGGGTGGCTGGGAGATCGGCGTGCAGGGCGATCGGGTGAGTTGGTCGGACGAGGTCTGCGCCATCTTCGAACTGCCGCCCGGAACCCTGCCGCGCAAGGGCGACGGCCTGCGCCGCTACGCACCGGAATACCGCGAGCGCGCCCATGCGCTGTTCGACGCCTGCGTACGCGACGGCACATCGTTCGACGTGGAGCTGCAGATCGTCGCCGCGCACGGACGCCGGGTGTGGGTGCGCAGCATCGGCCAGGCGGTGCGCGACGAAAGCGGCGCCGTGGTGCGGGTGCAGGGCGTGCTGCAGGACATCACCTCGCGCAAGGTCGACGAGCAGAAGATCCAGCACCTCGCGTTCTACGACCCGCTCACCGGCCTGCCCAATCGCCAGCTGCTGCTCGACCGGTTGCAGCAGGCGCTGACCTCGCACGCACGCAGCGGAAAATGCGGCGCCCTGCTGTTCATCGACATGGACAACTTCAAGGCGCTCAACGACACGCTCGGCCACGCCAAGGGCGACCAGCAGCTGATCGAAGTGGCGCGCCGGCTGAGCAGCCTGATCCGCAACAACGACACCGTGGCGCGGCTGGGCGGCGACGAATTCGTGGTGATGCTGGAAGGTCTGGACGGCAGCCTCGCCAAGGCCGCGATCCAGGCCAAGTCGATCGCCGAGACCCTGCTTGCCGCGCTCGGCCTGTCCTATCAACTGGACAATTTCAGCCATCACGGTTCGGCCAGCATCGGCGTCACGCTGTTCCACGATACCGGCGAAAGCACCCACGAACTGCTCAAGCGCGCCGACATGGCGATGTACCAGGCCAAAGCCGCCGGCCGCAACACCGTGTGTTTCTTCGACCCGAAGATGCAGGCTACCGTCAACGCCCGCGTGGCGCTGGAAGCGGACCTGCGCGAAGGCCTGCAACTCCAGCATTTCCAGCTGTTCTATCAACCCCAGGTGGACCGCTCCGGCCGCACCACCGGCGTCGAGGCGCTGCTGCGCTGGAACCACCCGCGCCGCGGCCTGATCTACCCGGACGCCTTCATCGCGCTGGCCGAGGAAACCCGGCTGATCCTTCCCCTGGGCCAGTGGGTGCTGGAAACCGCCTGCAAGCAGCTGGCGATGTGGTCGAGCGTGCCGGCCTGCGCCAGCCTCGACATATCGGTCAATGTCAGCGCCCGCCAGTTCCATCATCGCGGCTTCGTGCAGCAGGTGATCGACACCCTGCAGCGCAGCGGCGCGAATCCGGCGCGGCTCAAGCTGGAGCTCACCGAAAGCCTGCTGCTGACCGATGTCGACGAGGTCATCGACAAGATGACCACGCTCAAGGCCAGCGGTGTCGGTTTTTCGCTGGACGACTTCGGCACCGGCTATTCGTCGCTGTCCTACCTCAAACGCCTGCCGTTGGACGAACTGAAGATCGACCGCTCCTTCGTCAATGACGTGCTGACCGACACCAACGATGCGGTGATCGTGCGCAGCATCGTGGCGCTCGGCCAGAGCCTGGGCCTGACCGTGCTGGCCGAAGGCGTGGAAACCGAAGGGCAGCGCGATTTCCTGACACGGCACGACTGCCATGCCCACCAAGGCTACCTGTTCTCCCGCCCGATACCGATCGACCAGTTCGAAACCTGGTTCGCGCGGCAGGCCCTGGCGGCGTGATCATGCCGGCGCTGCGAAAATGCTGACCGCCCGGCGACGGCTTATCGAGAATCAGCGCATGGGCAAGGCCAGGTTATCCGAGCAAGTAGCGCTCCGCATCCGCTCGCGCAAGAGGGCGCCTCGAACAACCTCGACTTGCTCGAATAGCCCCGATCTGTAGGAGCGCACCCTGCGCGCGAATGCCTTCGTGGGAGATCCCGTAGGAGCCCGCTTGCGGGCGATGCTCTTGCGAGTCCCGAGTCCCGAAATAAAGCATCGCCCGCAAGCGGACTCCTACGAGTGCCGGTGCCAGTTATTCGATATTTCCACGAGTGAGCGGCATCCTCTTTGCGCCGTTATGATCGCGATCGCCCGATAAAGACCAGGGCGCGATCATGACCGACACCCCCTAGACATGCTCGCGTGCCGCCGCCAGGAAGTAATGCGCAGCGATTCGCTGCGGCCTCATTGAAGCTACGCGCACGAAAACATCGGGCACGGCCCCGTCAAAGTGATCCGCAGCGAATAACCGAGGCATTTCGTCATCGACCCCTGCCATCGGGGACGCATCCCCGATATCGCGACCCGCCCGTCTCGCGCGTGGGAAGTGAGGCCCGATCCTTCAGTGATTGGCGACGAACAGTTTCTTTTCACCAGATGCCCATCAGGTTGACTGGATCAGCTGCCGACGCAGTCTGGCCTTGCGCTCGCGCCGCCTTGCGCTCCACGCCTTCCGCCGCGCCGCCAGGCACGAGAAGACCACGTACAGCGCGGGGGTGCTGAGCAGGGTCAGGCTTTGCGAGATCAGCAGGCCGCCGATCAGCGCGATGCCGAGCGGGCGGCGCAGTTCGGAGCCGGCACCCAGGCCGATCGCGATCGGCAATGCGGCGAGGATGGCGACCATGGTGGTCATCATGATCGGGCGGAAGCGCACGATGCAGGCTTCGCGAGCGGCCTCGAGCGCGTTCTTGCCGTGCTCGCGTTCGGCCACCAGGGCGAAGTCGATCATCATGATCGCGTTCTTCTTGACGATGCCGATCAGCAGCACCAGCGCGATCTGCGCCACCACCGACAGCTCGGTGCCGGTCAGCCACAGCGCCAGCAATGCACCGGCACCGGCGGCCGGCAGCGTGGAGAGGATCGTGACCGGGTGGATCAGGTTCTCGTACAGCATGCCCAGCACGATGTAGACGGTGAGCACCGCCGCCAGCACCAGCCACAGCATGCCGCTCTGCGACTGCCGGAAGCGGCGGAAGTCGCTGCCCATCTTGAGCTTGATGTCACCGGGCATGCGCATGTTGGCGACCGTCGCCTGGATGATCTGCATGGCCTCGCCCATGCTCACCCCCGGCGCCAGGTTGAAGCTCAGGTCCATCGAGGTGTACTGGTTTTCGTGCCTGACCTGCGAGGGTGCCAACCCCGGTTCCTGGCGGGCGAAGGCGGTGATCGGGATCATCCTGCCGTTGCTGGATCGCACGTAGATACGGTTGAGCGCATCGGGCGTGGCGGTCTGTGCGGGCATGGCATTGACCACCACCTTGTACTGGTTGATGTCGGAGTAGATGGTCGATACCTGGCGCTGGCCGAACGCGTCGTACAGCGCGCTGTCGACGGCGGCGACCGTCACGCCCAGCCGGGCGGCCTTGTCGCGGTCGATCACGATGTTCTGGCGCAGGCCGGCCTCGTCGACATCGGTGCCGACATCCCGCAGCCGGGGATTCTTGCTCAGCTCGGCCTGCAGCTTCGGCAGCCAGTGCTGCAGTTCGGTCGAGTCGTTGCCCTGCAGCGAGACCTGGTATTGCGCGCCCTGGCTGGTACCGCCGCCGCCGCTGGGCAGATCCTGCACCGCCCGCAACCGCAGGTTGAGATCGGGGTACTGCGCAGCCTTCGCGCTCAACCGCGCCAATACCGCGAAGGTGTCGTCGGTGCGGCCTTGGGCATGCGTCTTCAGGTCGATGTTGAAGGAACCACTGGTGCCTTGCCGGCTGCTGCCCAGGCGCGATCCGACGGTGGCCACGTCCGGATCCGCCAGCAGCATCGCGGTGAGCCGCTCCAGGCGCTGCTTGCTTCCGGCAAACGACACGGTGGCGCTGGAGCTGGCGCGGCCCCAGATCAGGCCGGTGTCCTGTGCCGGGAACAGGCCCGTCTTGACCACGCCGAGCAGGAAGAACGTGGCGACGATCAGCAGCAACGGCGTCAGCGCGAACAGCAGGGCATGGCGCAGCGAAAAATCGAGCGCCCTGGTGTAGATGCGAAGCATGCCGGTATGGAACGCATCCAGCCAGCGCCCCAGCCTGGAAGGCGGCCTTGGCTGCGCCGGACCGCGTGCGCGATGCCCGCTCAGAAAGCGCCCGCACAGCGCCGGCGTGAGCGTCAGCGACACGCTCGCCGACACCACGATGGCCGCTACCAGGGTGACGGCGAACTCGTGCATGAACATGCCGGTGATGCCGCCGGCGAACAGCAACGGGATGAACACCGCGACCAGCGAGGCGGTGATCGAGACGACAGTGAAGCCGATTTCCTGCGCGCCTGCCAGGGTTGCCTGCATACGCGTCATGCCGCCGTCGATGTGCCGGATGATGTTCTCGATCACCACAATCGCATCGTCCACCACGAACCCGATCGCGATCACCAGCGCCAGCAGGGTAAGGTTGTTCAGCGTGTAGCCGAGGATGTACATCACCACGAACGCCCCGGCCAGCGACAACGGCACCGCCACCGCCGCAATCAGCGTGGGCGCCAACCGGCGCAGGAACAGCGCCATCGTCAGCACCACCATCGCCAGGCTGATCAGCAGCGTCGCCTGCACCTCGTGCAACGAGGCGCGGATGGTCGGGGTGTCGTCGAAGAACGGGGTGACCGTGGTCCCCGGTTGCAGATAGCCGCGCAGCTCCGGCAACTGCGCCCTGACCAGATCCACCGTGGCGATGACGTTCGCGTCGGCCTTCTTGTAGACGTACATCAGCACGGCCGGCTTGCCGTGGAACCAGGCCACCTGGTAGGCGTCCTGCTGACCGGCATAGACATGCGCCACGTCTGACAGCCGTACCGGCGTGCCGTTGCGGCTGGCGATCACCAGCTGGGCGAATTCCGCCGCGTTGTGCAGCGACGTGGTGGCGCTGACTGCCATGGTGGTGCTGCCGTTGGACAGAAATCCCTCCGGCGAAGTCACGTTGGCCGCGCTGAGCGCATTGCGCAGCTGATCCGGCGACAACCCGAGCGCATTGAGCGCGCGCAGGTTCACGTCGACCCGGATCGCCGGCGTGGCGGCGCCGGCAATCTCCACCGATGATACCCCCGGCAACTGCCGCAACCGCTGTGCCAGCAGGCTGTCGGCCGCGTTGTACAGATCGGCCGCCGACTGCGTGTCCGAGGTCAGCGCGAACGCGATGATCGGATCGTCGTTTGGATTCGCCTTCCGGTAGCTCGGCGCACCGTTGAGCCCGCTCGGCAAATCCGGCGCGGCGGCGTTGATCGCCGCCTGCACGTCGCGCGCGGCGGCATTCAGATCGGTACCGTTCTGGAACAGCATGAAGACGAAGGTGCTGCCCTCGGAGCTGGACGAACGCATGGTGTCGATGCCGGGCACCTGGCCCAGATGCCGCTCCAGCGGCGCGGCCACGGTCGAGGCCATCGTGTTGGCGTCGGCACCGGCTTCGCTGGCCTGCACGAAGATCGCCGGAAACTGCATGTCCGGCAGCGCTGCCACGCCGAGCAGGAAGTAACTGATCGCGCCGGCCACGAACAACCCGATAGCCAGCAGCGAAGTGCCGATCGGGCGACGGATGAAGGGACCGGAGATATTCATGGATCGGACTTGACCGGGGCACGGGCGGCGACACGCCAAACCAGGCGCGAGCGAATCATCCCACCGTCAACGCGCGAGCGGCAAAAAGGTTGATCCGGCGCTGCGACCACAACCTGTACCGACGCTGCGACCACAACCTGTAGGGGCGGCAAGGTGGTCAGGTCGTGCCGTCGGCTTGGGCGCGGCTCAATGCGCGCCGTTCGCGGCGCGCGTGCAGCCATTCGGAAAAACGTTCCATGTACAGGTAGATCACCGGCGTGGTGTACAGCGTCACCAGTTGCGACAGCAGCAGGCCGCCGACGATCGACACGCCCAGCGGCCGGCGCAGTTCGGCGCCGATGCCATTGCCCAGCGCCAGCGGCAGCGCGCCGAGCATCGCCGCGGCAGTGGTCATCATGATCGGGCGGAAGCGCAGCAGGCAGGCACGCCGGATCGCGTCGCGCGCATTCATGCCGGTGCGCCGCGCCTCGATCGCGAAATCGATCATCATGATCGCGTTCTTCTTGACGATGCCGATCAGCAGCACGATGCCCACGATGCCGTCCACCGACAGGCTCATGCCGAACATGATCAGCGCCAGCAGCGCACCGACGCCGGCCGGCGGCAGCGTGGAGATGATCGTCAGCGGATGGATGTAGCTCTCGTACAACACCCCCAGCACGATGTAGATCACCACGATCGACGCCAGCAGCAGCAACACCTCGTCGCCCAGCGAGGAGGTGAACTCGGCCGCCTTGCCGACGAACTCGCCGCGCACCTGCGGCGGGAACTTCAGCTGCTGCTCGAGTTGATGGATCGCCGAAACCGCATCCGAGAGCGAATAGCCCGGCGCGACGTTGAACGACAGCGTCACCGCCGGCAGTTGCTGTTGATGGCTGACCACCAGCGGCGCGCTGGTCACCTGTGCGCTGACCAGCGAGGACAGCGGAATGGTGCCGCCGCCGCCGATCTGGAAGCCGATGTTGCCGGTGTTGCCGATGCCGGTGGGGGTGGCCGAATTGCTCGACTGGAGCTGGCCGAAGGTGGTCGCATTGCTGCCGGTGAGCGCGCCTGATCCGTTGCCGCGCACGGTCAGCTTGTTCAGCAGATCGCTGCTGTTGCGGAACTCCGGCGCCACCTCCAGCACCACGCGGTACTGGTTCATCTGGGTGAAGATGGTCGAGATCTGGCGCTGGCCGAAGGCGTCGTACAAGGTATCGTCGATGCTCTGCACCGGCACGCCGAAACGGCTGGCCTTTTCGCGGTCGATAGTGAGCTTGAGCGCATTGCCGTTGTCGGCCAGGTTGTTGTCGACATCGGCCAGCTCCGGCCGCTGGCGCATCGCCTGGGTCATCCGGTCGGCGTACTTCGCCAGCTCGGCCGAATTCACCTCGGACAAGGTGTACTGGTATTCGGTGGCGGCGACGCGGGTGTCCAGCGTCACGTCCTGCACCGGCTTCAGGTACAGGGCCACGCCCGGGATGTTGGCGACCTCGTGCTGCAGCCGCGGCAGCAGCTTGTCCAGCCCGTCGCGCTTGCCGCGATCCTTCAGCACGATGCTGAGCTGGCCCTGGTTGAGTGTGGGGTTGATCGTGCCCGCGCCGATGAAGGCGGCCACCCCGGCCACCGCGGGATCGGCGCGCAGCGCTTCGGCGACCGCACGGGTGCGCTGCTCCATTTGCGGGAACGCGATGTTGTCGTCGGCCTGCACCACGCCGGTGATCAGGCCGGTGTCCTGCTCCGGCAGCAGGCCCTTGGGAATTTCGATGTACAGGAACACCGTCAGCACCATCGCGCCAGCCGCGACCAGCACGGTGAGGCGTCGGTGATCGAGCACCCAGTCCAGCGTGCGGGCGTACAGATCCACCGTGCGCGACCACAGGTTGCTCTTGCCGGCCGCCAGCGTGCGCTCGTGCGCGGCGGCATCCTGCGGCAACTGATCCGGTTTCAGCAGGTAGGCACACATCATCGGGGTCAGGGTCAGCGAGACCAGCATCGAAATGCTCACCGCGATCGTCAGCACCCAGGCGAATTCGTGGAACAGCCGACCGGTGACGCCGGGCATCAGCAGCAGCGGCAGGAACACCGCCACCAGCGACACGGTCAGCGACACCACGGTGAAGCCGATTTCCTTCGCGCCGATCTCGGCCGCCTCCTTGCCGCCCTTGCCCTGCTCGATGTAGCGCACGATGTTCTCGATCATCACGATCGCATCGTCGACCACGAAACCGGTGGCCACGGTGAGCGCCATCAGCGACAGGTTGTCCAGCGACATGCCGGTGAACGACATCACCCCGAATGTGCCCAGCAGCGACAGCGGCACCGCCACCGACGGAATCACCGTCGCCCACAGCCGGCGCAGGAACACGAAGATCACGCCGACCACCAGGAACACGGTGAGGATCAGGGTGAACTCGACGTCGTGCACCGAGGCGCGGATGGTCACCGTGCGGTCGGCGAACACGTCCAGGTGCACGTCGGCCGGCAGCACGCTGCGCAGTTCCGGCAGCACGCGGCGGATCTGTTCCACCGTCTGCACGATGTTGGCACCGGGCTGCCGGCGGATGTCCAGCAGCACCGCCGGCTTGCCGTTGGCCCAGGCGGCGAGCTGGTCGTTCTCGACGCCGTCGACCACCTTCGCCACGTCCGACAGCCGTACCGGCGAGTTGTTCTTGTAGCTGATGATGGTGTTCTTGTACTGGGCCGCATCCGACAGCTGGTCGTTGGTGCCGATGCTGTAGCTCTGCGTCTTGCCGTTGAGCGTGCCCTTGGGCGCGTTCACGTTGGCCTGGGTCAGCGCGCTGCGCACGTCCTCGAGGGTGAGCCCCAGATTGGACAGCTGCGCCGGATTCACCTGGATGCGCACGGCCGGACGCACATTGCCGGCGATCGACACCAGGCCCACGCCCTGCACCTGCGACAGCTTCTGCGCCAGGATCGAGTCGGCCAGGTCGTTCACTTCGCGCAGCGGCCGGCTGTCCGATTGCAGCGCCAGGGTGAGGATCGGCGCGTCGGCCGGGTTGACCCGGTTGTACACCGGCGGGTACGGCAGGTTGCCCGGCAACGTGCCCCTGGCCTGGTTGATCGCCGCCTGCACGTCCTGCGCGGCGATGTCGATGTCGCGGTCCATCGCGAACTGCAGCACGATCGTGGACAGCCCGGCGGAGGAGTCCGAACTCATCATGCTCAGACCCGAGATCTGCCCGAGGTTGCGCTCCAGCGGCGTGGTGATCAGGGTCGCCATGGTGGTGGCGCTGGCGCCCGGATACTGGGTCGTCACCACCAGGCTGGGCGCCTCGATCTCCGGCAATGCCGACACCGGCAGCTGGCGGAAGCCCAGGATGCCAAGCAGCAGCACCGCCACCATCAACAGCGAGGTGGCGATCGGCCGGCGAATGAAGAGGGTCGAGAATCCCATGGCTATCCGTAAACTGATGGAGCGGCTTCAGCCGCGGTCAGGGCCACACGACGCCATCGCGCGATGCGTGCCGGCACTCAGTGACCATGGCGACCACCGCCACTCTTGCCGTCTTTCCTGGCCTTTTCCAGCTGCGCCGCAGTGGGTGCCGCCGGCACTTCGCCGGGCTTGAGCGGCTTGACCTTGCTGCCCGGCTTGAGCCGGAACTGGCCTTCGGTCACCACCCTGTCGCCCGCCTTGAGTCCGCTGCCGATCATCACGTGGCTGTCGCCCACTTCGCCGGCAACCGCCACCGGCTGCATCTTGACCGTGTCGCCGGCCTGCACCTGATAGACGTAATCGCCGTCCGGTCCGCGCTGCACCGCCTGCGCCGGGATCACCAGGCCGCCATCGACGGTATTGACCAGCAGTTGCACGTTGACGAACTGGCCCGGCCACAGCTCGTTGCCGGCATTGCTGAACTCGGATTTCAGACGGAACGTGCCGGTGCTGGTGTCGATCTGGTTGTCGATCACCTTCAGCACGCCGCCGCTGGCGATCGGGTGCGCATCGACGCGATCGAGCGCGGTGACCTGCAGCGGCGTGGCGCCCTGGGCGGCACGGCGCACCAGGTCGAGATTCTGCTCGGGCAGGGTGAACATCACGTTGATCGGGTGCAGCTGGGTCAGGGTAACGATCGTGCTCGCGGTGGTGACCACGTTGCCCGGATCCACCCCACGGATGCCGGCCAGCCCGTCGATCGGCGATATCACCTTGGTATAGGCCAGTTGCACCTGGCTGTCGCGGATACTGGCCGCATCGGCCGCCACCGCTGCCCGGTACTGGTTGGTGGTGTTGCGCAGGGTGTCGATGTCCTGCTTGGAAATAAAACCCTTGGTCACCAGATCTTCGCTACGCGCCAGATTGCTGCGTGCCGTGGCCAGCAGGGCCTCATCCTGCTGCCGCTTCGCCAGCGCCTGATCGTAGTTGGCCTGGTACGTACGCGGATCGATCTGCGCCAGCACCTGGCCCTTCTTCACCGGCTGGCCTTCGGTGAAGTTGATGCTCAGCAACTGACCGCCCACCTGCGGATTCACGGTGACCGTGTTGAGTGCCTGCACCGTGCCCAGCGCGCTCAGATAGACCGGCACGTTCTGCCTGACCACCGGCACCACGGTAACCGGCACCGGTGTCGAATCCGCGCCATTCTTGCCGTTGGCGCCGTTCGGGCCCGCCGACTTGTGCAGCAGGCGGAAACCGACGACTGCCAGCACCAGCACGGCAATCACGATCAACGCGACCTTCCAAAAACGCGACATGTGGAACTCCTGAACTGAACGACGCTGCCAGCCTGATCACGACAACGCAGCATGCATGCCGGATGTGTCTTGAGCCTGACAGGCTTGCCCAGACAGGCTTCTGAACGAAAGCATAGGGGCATTGGAACGAACTTGGACAATGCCAGTTGACACGGGTCAGGCATGACCGATGGCAGGGTGTGCCGCCCGCCCGGACGGCTTCGGGTGTTGTCCGACCGGCAAGACGCGGCCCGGCCCGGCACAGAATAGGTCATGCAGGCCTGAAACTTGGCACATGCTTCGTCTATAATCCGGGACTGGCTGCCTGCCCGGCCTTGCGTCAGGCGTCGGCAGCAACAGGGGGCTCGTTGCCGTCTACCCACGGTGCGGCAAACCGCACCGGCATGACGATGCCAGACCGGTGCAACAGCTAATGTTTACATCAGGCATAGCGGACAGCCACGGCGGTTTTCCGGTTTGTCCACTGACAGGAGTACGTGCGTGAGCGGTTCCATGACCAAGTCCGACCGGGCAACAGTGCGCCAATTGTCCCTCATGATCGGTGGCCTCGCTGGGCTGACGGTGGTATTGATCAGCATGGCCTTGGCGATCTACTGGCACGCACCGAAAGAAACCGATCCGAACCAGTCGGCACAGGTCGCCGAACGGATTGCTCCGGCTGCCGGCGTGTACGCCGGCAACACCGGTCGTGCCGCGATGCAGGCGGCAGCCGAGGCGGCGGCCAAGGCGGCCGCTTCGCAGGTCGCCTACGGCGGCACCACCGACGGCAAGACCATCTACGGTCACCTGTGCACCAGCTGCCATACCGCCGGCGTCGCCGGCGCACCCAAGCTGGGCAACAAGGCCATGTGGGCGCCACGCATCGCCCAGGGAATCGACACCCTGATCAAGCACGCCACCGAGGGTTACCATGGCCCGGACGGCAATTTCATGCCACCCAAGGGCGGCAACCCGGCGCTGACCGATGCGCAGATCAAGGCCGCGGTCACCTGGATCGTCGGCCAATCCAAGTAACCCCGCTTCAATAAAGCAAAATCAACGCCGCCCCCCGGGCGGCGTTCTCGTTCGCCCCCTCTCCCTCCGGGAGAGGGTTGGGGTGAGGGAGCCCGTGCTCGCGAGGACTCCCCCAAAAGTAAAATCAACACCGCCTCCGGGCGGCGTTCTCGTTCACCCCCTCTCCCTCCGGGAGAGGGTTGGGGTGAGGGAGCCCGTGCTCGCGAGGGCTCCCACAAAAACACTGCATCACCGTTTGCATTGGTAAGAGCTGAAGGCGCGCGAAAACAGGCGTCGCTCAACCCGCGTGCGCCTCGATCCCTTCTCGCGCATGCGCCTGCAGCTGCGGAAAGAATGCCTCGAAGTCCGTTTGCAGCGCCGCGTCCCGCACCGCCAGCAGCGGCAGCGCAGTCGCCAGCGGGTTGTCCCGGCGCAGTCGCCGGCCGATCCCCTGCAAGGCCTGCCCGAGCCGGCCGGGCTGGCCCCGCACGAAGTCGCCCATCGCGCTGCCCAGCTGCAGCCACTCGTCGTCACCGGCCAGCAACGCATGTGCCAGGTGGTTCACCGGGCGCACCCGCCGGGCGGCTGCGGACAACGCACCTTGGCGGCGGTTATCATCGTCTGCATGAATCCCAGCGCACTTCCCACCGACCCCGCCAGCTTTCCCGGCCAGACCGCCAGTTTCATGCTCGATGGCCCGGCCGGCAAGCTCGAAACCATCAGCGAAGTCGCCGCTCCGGTCACCGCGCGCCGCGGCGTGGCCGTGATCTGCCATCCGCATCCGCTGCAAGGCGGCACCATGCACAACAAGGTGGTGACGATGATCGAGCGCGCGCTGCGCGAATCCGGGCTGGACACGATTCGCTTCAACTTTCGCGGCACCGGCAAGTCGGACGGCGCGTATGACGATGGCCGGGGCGAAGGCGACGACCTGGCCGCCGTCGCTGCATGGGTTCGTCGGGTGCGTCCCGGCGACGCGTTGTGGCTGGCCGGCTTTTCGTTCGGCAGCTACGTGAGCATCGCCAATGCCGTGCGGCTGCACGCCGATGCGCTGATCAGCATCGCGCCGCCGGTCGGGCGCTGGGCATTCGAGACCCTCGATCTGCCTTCCAGCTGCCCGTGGCTGATCGTGCAGGGCGAAGACGACGAAGTGGTCGAGCCGCAGGCAGTGTTCGACTGGGTCGACACGCTGGAGCAGAAACCCGAACTGGTGCGCATGCCCGAGACCAGCCATTTCTTCCACCGTCGGCTGATGGATCTGCGCGGCGCGATCAAGCATGCGGTGCGCGACTGGTTGCCTCCGCGCCGGCCATGAGCGGCCGCATCTGACGCCCGCTCCCATCGAGGATCCGTTCCATCCATGAGTGAAACCCCGCCGCTCGCGCCCAGCGCGCGCTACCACGAAGGTATCGCCGCGCACCGCTGGGAATCCGATCCGGCGCAGTTGATCCTGCTGTCCGAGTTCGACCGCATGCACGCCGCGCTGTGCGCCAAAACCGATGCGGCCGACAACGGCCTGCTCGGACGGCTGAAGTCGTTGCTGGGCAACGAGCCACCCGCTCCCGTGCCGGGGCTGTACCTGTGGGGCAGCGTCGGCCGCGGCAAGACCTTTCTGATGGATCTGTTTGCCGCCAGCCTGCCGCATGGCCTTGCGCTGCGCCGCCATTTCCACCGTTTCATGGGCGACATCCACGCCAGCCTGCGCGCGCTGGGCCACCGTCAGGATCCTTTGCCCGACGTCGCCGCCGGTATTGCCAACCGTTGCCGGGTGCTGTGCCTGGACGAGTTCCAGGTCAACGACATCGGCGACGCGATGATCCTCGCCGGCCTGCTCGATGCCTTGTTCGCACGCGGCGTAACCCTGGTCACCACCTCCAACAGCGCACCAGGGGATCTGTATCGCGACGGTCTGCAGCGCGCCCGCTTCCGGCCCGCGATCGCGCTGATCGAACAGCGCTGCCGCGTGGTCGAGATGGCTTCCACGCACGATTGGCGCCTGCGCGCGCTGACGCAGGCGCCGATCTACCTGACGCCACCCGGCGCCGAAGCGCACCGCGCGCTGGAACGCATCTTCGCCAGCCGCGCCGGAACCACGGTGCAGCACGGCGGCACGCTGCACATCAACGGCCGCGAGATCCCCGTGCACAAGCGCGCCGAAGGCATCGCGTGGTTCGAGTTCGCGGCGCTGTGCGAAGGCCCGCGCGCGGTGGCCGACTACATCGCGCTGGCCAAGTCTGGTCCGGCCGTGATCATCTCCAACGTGCCGCAGTTCACCATCTACCACGACGATGCCGCCCGACGCTTCGTGCAATTGGTCGACGAGTTCTACGACCGCCACGTGAAGCTGGTGCTGTCCGCCGCAGCACCGATCACCGAGCTGTACGACGGCGAGCGCCTGCGCGCCGAATTCGGTCGCACCGAGTCGCGCCTGATCGAGATGCAGAGCGAGGACTACCTGACGCTGGAACATCGAGCAGGCTGAGCGCCGACACCCAGCCGTTGCGTGCGACAGGCAGCAGTCGGGCCCGCGATCCTGCGGCAGGATCCTGCACGATTGCCGCGATCGCGTCGGCCCCATCCATCGCATCGTTGACTACCCCGCCCGATGGATCCGATGAGGCGCTGATCGAGAGCATCACGCCATCATCGCCAATCGCCTGTTGCAGCACTCTTCGCACCGCGGGGGGGGTGCTACATTCGTCCGGCAACACCCAACCCAACCACTGAAGGGGAAGCACCATGTTCAAGAACCTGTCTTTCCGCACTGCCCTTGCCGGACTTCTGATGTTCGGCCTGTCCATGTCCGCACTGGCAACCACCCCGCCGTCCATGGGTCTCGGGCAAGCCTGGCCCAGCACCACCGACGTGAGCGCGAGTCCGGACTTCCATGCGTATGTCTTCATGCTCGGTGGCGTCGAATACGTGCAAGTCAACGACATCAACGGCAACGTGCTGGGCGCCATCGGCACCGCCAACGGGCAGTTCATCACCCTGCCCATCGGCCGGTTCTCGCAGTACGTCGCGACCCCGCAAGAACCCGCCGCCCTCGCG
>DATKVA010000131.1:0-39888 GCA_035530315.1 Rhodanobacter sp.
GGACGGCTGACCGACGTCTTTGCGGTGCTGTTGTAGCCGCTGCGGTTCCCGCAGGGCCGAGGAAATCGCTGCCCACCCAGTACGGAAACCGCAACATGTCACATCAGGGCAACGTATCAAACAGCGAGCAGCAGCGCGCGCTGTGGTTGGGTACCTTTGCGTTCACCGTGTGCTTCGCAGTCTGGACGCTGTTTTCCATCATCGGCATCCAGATCAAGCAGCAGCTGACACTGAACGACACCGAGTTCGGACTGCTGATTGCCACCCCGGTGCTCACCGGCTCGCTGTCACGCATGCTGCTGGGCATCTGGGCGGATCAATTTGGTGGTCGGAAAATCCTTGCCCTGGTGATGTTGAGCAGCGCCGCGGCGACATGGCTGCTGACTTGGGCAGCCAGCTACCCGATGTTTCTGCTGGCGGCCCTGTTCATGGGTCTGGCCGGCGGCTCGTTCCCGGTAGGTATTGCCTATGTCGCCAGCTGGTTTCCGGCCCGCCGCCAGGGGACTGCCTTGGGCATCTTCGGCGCCGGCAACGTGGGTTCGGCGGTGACCAGCCTGCTCGCGCCGACGGTGATGGTGGCGTACGGCTGGCTGGCGGTCGCGCGCACCTGGTCCGTTGGCCTGGCGGTCGCCGCCGTGATCTTCTACGTGTTCAGCAGGGAAGACCCCTTGCTGGCGGCGCGACGCAAGTCGGGTACCGCATCGATGCCGTTCCTCAAGCAGATCGAACCCCTGAAGAACCTGCAGGTATGGCGATTTTCGCTGTACTACTTCTTCGTGTTCGGTGGCTTCGTGGCGCTGGCATTGTGGTTGCCTCGCTTCCTTATCGGCGCCTACGGACTCGATATCAAGACGGCCGGCATGGTCGCCGCCTTCTATACGCTTCCGGCCAGTCTGTTCCGGGCCGGCGGCGGCTGGCTGTCCGACCGGATTGGCGCACGCCGCGTGATGTACTGGACGTTCTCGGTGGCCGCGCTGTGCACCTTGCTGCTGTCTTACCCGGACACCCAGTACGTGGTGAAGGGCGTCCACAGCGACATCAGCTTCCGCCTGGCGCTTGGCGTGGTTCCGTTCACCGTGCTGGTGTTCGTGCTGGGCTTCTTCATGTCGCTGGGCAAGGCCGCCGTGTACAAGCATATCCCGGTCTACTACCCGACCCATGTTGGCGCCGTGGGCGGCATGGTGGGCATGATCGGCGGGTTGGGCGGTTTCATTCTGCCAATCGCCTTCGGCGCATTGAATGATTTGATCGGGGTGTGGACCAGCTGCTTCATGCTGTTGTTCGCACTGGTCACCTGTGCGCTGGTGTGGATGCATTTTGCGATACGGCGGATGGAGCGCCGGGAGTTCCCGCACGTCGAACACGCCACTGACTTGCCGGAGATCATGGCGGTGCAGGAGCGATCGTGATCGCGTCGACACCGGCCATCTTGATTCATCCGCCCGACAAGGTGGCGCACCAGCCTCAGCGATCGTCGCATCGGCGCGGGCCCTGATTTCGCCGGATCGTGGTGGGCAGGAACGTTAGCCATTTGGTCCTGGTCGGGTACGGGTGGTCACGAAAAGTTTGGCGATCGATGCAAGGGGAACAGCACATGACCGTTTCGGTCCACCTGCGATACGCCACCAGGCCTGCGTACAGGCGGCGCGGGAGCCGTGCACAGGGGCATCCCGCCGGCTGCGAGGGGCATCAACCATGAGTGCCGTGAGACAACGGATGGCTCACGCCATCGCGGATCTGGCCGAGCTGTCGCCGGCCAACTTTGCCATGGTGATGGCGACGGGCATCATTTCCATCGGCTTGCATCTGAACGGCTGGGAGCTGCCTGCGCAAATTCTGTTCTGGCTGAACCTGCTCGCCTGGGTGGTGTTGTGGACGCTGACCGTGTTGCGCCTGCTGTATTACAGACGACGCTGCGGCGCGGACCTGATCGATCACCTGCGCGGTCCCGGCTTCTTCACCATGGTCGCTGGCACCGCCGTACTCGGGAGTCAGGTGGTGTTGCTGGAAGCCGGATTCCGCTACGCCATGCTGCTGCTGGCGATGGCGGCCGTGCTGTGGATCGGCCTGACCTACACGATCTTCACCGCTTTCACGATCAAGGAGGACAAGCCAGCGCTGGATCGCGGGATTACCGGTGGCTGGCTGCTGGCGGTGGTGGCCACGCAGTCGCTGGCCGTGCTGAGCGCCCTGATCGCCGCACACATCGACCAGCCATGGAAGCTGGAACTGAATTTCCTCGCCCTGTCGATGTGGTTGTGGGGTGGCATGTTGTACATCTGGATGATGTCGCTGATCTTCTACCGCTACACATTCTTCCATTTCTCACCCGATGACCTGGCGCCACCGTACTGGATCAATATGGGGGCGATGGCCATTTCCACCCTGGCCGGTTCGCGGCTCGTGGAGAACACGCCAGACGCGCCGTTCCTTCATTCGCTGTTGCCGTTCCTGAAGGGATTCACGGTGTTCTACTGGGCGACCGGCACCTGGTGGATACCGATGCTGGCGGTGCTGGCGGTGTGGCGCTACGTCTACAAGCGCCTGCCGCTGACCTACGACCCGCAGTACTGGGGTGCCGTGTTTCCGCTGGGCATGTATGCCGTCAGCACGCATGCGATGTCACAGGCACTGGGCCTGGGCTTCCTCGACTGGCTTGCACCGATCTTCCTGTGCATCGCGCTCGCGGCGTGGGCGATGGCGTTCACCGGCCTGTTTCGTCGTGTGTTGCGTTACACGAGATAAATTTTGCTGGAACGCGGTCGGTTGACGGGCTTGACGTCCCTTTCCCGTCGCGCCTGCAGGCTCCCGCCATGGCGGCTTCACTTCCAGTGCAAAAATTGCGGATTGCCATCAGCCCGGCATCCCTCGGCAAGACAATGGCAACGAAATTGTTCCCTGTGACAATTGATACTCATGGAACCGATGTTTCGGGCTCGTACGTCATGGTAGCTTGTGCATTCATCCATACCCGTATGCATCATCATGCTGACCAGCTTCCAGGATCTTCTCGTCGCTGCGCACCGGCAAACGGAGCCGCAACGGTTATTGCTGGCGTTCGCCAAGGCCGAGTTGCCCGATGCCGCCACCGCCGCTCAGCGCGAGCGCTTCGATGCACGCGAAGGCGGCACGCTCTCGCCGGTCCTGTGCGTGGACAAGGCTCCAGTCGACATTGCCAATTTTGAGGCGCTGGTGGAAGAGTCGGTACGCACCGGCATGGACTGGGATGTTGTCTTCGTGGCGAGCCTGTCCGGTCGCGCAGGCGTAGCGCCGGGCCCAGACGAGGCCGCCCAGCCACTGAGGTTCATGGTAAACGCGATCAACAATGGTCGCGTGGCCGAATTTGCTGCGTTCGATCGCCTTGGCAACGTGTTGCAGTTCAGCTGACTCAGTGCAGCAGTTGCAATTCAAGGAAAAACACCAGCAGCACCGTGTTGATGCCCCAGGCGACCGTCAGCGCCCTTGAGACCAGGCCGTAACGCCGATCCCCGACGTTTGGTGCCGCAAGCCACACCGCGCGGACGATCCAGGCAGTAAAGACCAGCAGGAAAACCAGCAGGCTGCGGACGAGATTGATGTGCAATCCGGCAAACATCATCCCCAGCGCGGCTGCCCACAGCAGGTTGCTGGGGATCACGCCGTACAGCCAGAAGACCCGCCACAGTGGGGCGCGCTCCGCCCAAGCCATCACGCGCGTTGTCATCGTCATTCCCCGTCAAATTTTCCAATGAAAGACTAGCAGTAATCCGGAAGATGCAGCCAAACCAAACCCACCCGTCAATCCCGCTCGCACGTTGACCGGGAGTCTCCGGGACAGGACGGCACAGAGCAGCCCGACCAGCCTCATGGGCGGCCCATCAGGTCGTCTGGCCATGTCAGGGATCGTGGAGAGGCAGCCCGGATTCGCCGTCAACCGGCTGCGGTCCACAGCGCCCTCTGGAATTGCCTGGCGATTCATTCAGCGTCGTGTTCGTGCTGCATGGTGTCCAGCGCCAACGTAGAGTGCCCGTAGGCGCCGCCGGCACGCATCTCTGCGGCCACCCAGATCGCCTCCATGATCTGTTCCTCGCTGGTACCGTGCTTCAGCGCCGCGCTGGTCTGTCCCTTGATGCAATAGGGGCATTGCGTGACATGCGCCACCGCCACTGCAATCAGCTGCTTGGTGACGCCGCGCAGTGGACTTTCGGCGAACACGACCGCACTGAATGCCTTGAACGCCTTGAAGTGGTTCAGGCGCCAGTTCCCGACGCTTGCGCGCCAGCTCAGGTGTGGCATGCGGATACATCGGATGGTCCATGGCGAGGCTCCCGAAAAGGGTCCAGGGTCGTGCTGTTCGGGCGCGACGAATCGCAGTACCGGCAGGTGATGTGGGCTCGGGGCTCGGTCGCATGTATTGCCCCAGCGTGACCACGTCGACATTCGCGGAGCGGAGATCGTCCAGGGTGCGAGCAATTTCTGCGTCCGATTCGCCCAGGCCCAGCATCAGACTGCTCTTGGTCAGTGTGTCGGGTGCGTGGCGCTTGGCAAAAGCCAGTACCGACAATGTCTGTGCATAGCCCGCACGCGGGTCGCGTGCGGGGTGGGTGAGCCGCTCCACCGTTTCCAGGTTCTGTGCATAGGTGGCAAGACCGGCATTGAGCACTGTCGCGACGGCGTCCAGCTTGCCGGCGAAATCGGGCGTCAGTGCCTCCAGCGCCGTCTGCGGCGAACGTCGGCGAATCGCCTTGATGCACGCCGCATAATGTGCGGCTCCGCCGTCGGCAAGATCATCGCGATCTATCGAGGTCAGCATGGCATACTGCAGCTTCATGAGCGCCACGGCATTGGCCGCCTGCATGGGTTCGAGTGGATCAAGCCCGCCTTGGGGATTGCCCGTGCTGACCGAACAGAACCTGCCGCGCGCGTGCATACCGAACCCATCAGCATCAGGGTTGCAGTACCCCGGCCCCAGCACTCGGCGATGTTCGGGCATTTCGACTCCGCGCGTACCGTGGTCAACTTGTGCCGGCCGATGATCTGACGAATGTCCTCATAGCGTCCGCCGCTGGGTAGCTTGACCCTAAGCCATGGTGGCTTGCGCCCGCTATCCGGCACGCTGCTGGCTGGGTTCTGCCGGATCCCGCCCTTGATCGCGCTAGTTCCCTGCGGGCTGACAAACTTGCTGCCATCGGGGAGCGGGGCGCCGGATTCGTTGTTCGACATGGAGTGCATGAACTTGTGACGTGCACACACAATGCTGCGTCACCCGCGTTGATGCACTGACATACATCAAGGTTCCGTCGTTGGCTCGGTAACCCCCTGTGATATCCCGCGCAGGTGATCCTTCGAAGTCCGGCCCCAGCCGGTGTGGCGCGATTGCGTTGTGTCCGCTGGTGGACCTGATAGCCGTGTGCATGTCCCTTTGAACACAAATGTCTGCGCTGCGTCACACCATGGCGAGCAAACATTGCAAGCACATGGGAGCCACAGCTCTTACGGGGCTTTTCCAAATCTGGACCGGAGCTTGTGGGGTCCAATTTGTCTGGGTATGATAGTAATCGCTTACTCACTTATGGTCGATGGTCACAATGAATATCCAGCGCAAACACCTGCCTGCCGAAGAACGCCGCGCGGTCACGGTCGAGGCGGTGATCAAGCTGGCGGCCGAGCAAAACCCTAGCGAGATCACCACCGCGGCGATCGCCACGTCGATGAAAGTGACCCAGGGCGCCCTGTTCCGCCACTTCCCGAATAAGGAGGCGATCTGGCAGGCCGTGATGGAATGGGTGGCTGAGCATCTGATGGCACGGATCGAACGTGCCGCGCGTGGTGCCGCCAGCCCGTTGGCCGCACTCGAGGCGATGTACCTTGCGCACATAGCCTTCGTCGTTGAGCATCCGGGCGTACCGCGCATGCTATTCGGCGAGCTCCAGCGGGCCGAGGACACCGCCGCCAAGCGCATGGTTCAGACCATGATCCGCCGCTATGGCGAGCACCTGCGCGGATTGGTCGCGGACGGCAAGCTCGCCGGCGAGCTGGATCCCCAGCTGGATCCGGCGGCGGCGGCCACGCTTTTCATCGGCAGCATCCAGGGTCTGGTGATGCAGGCATTGCTGGCCGGTGATACCCGGCGCATGCGCCAGGAGGCCCCGGGCGCGTTTGCGATCTACCGTCGCGGCATCACGAGCACACGCTGATGAAACGCCCGCACCTGCAACCACGCACGTTGACCCTGCTGGCGGTGCTGCTGCCGATCGCCTTGCTGTTCATCTACGTGATCCTGCGCTCGGGCCCGCTGGCGCCGGTGGCAGTGACCACCACCACAGTCAGCACCCGGGCGATCACCCCGGCGTTGTTCGGCATTGGCACGGTCGAGGCGCGCTATACCTACCGGATTGGCCCGACCGTCGCCGGTCGTGTGCAGCAGGTCGACGTCCAGGTGGGCGACCGTGTCAAGGCTGGGCAGTTGCTGGGTTTGATGGACCCGGTCGACTTGGACGAGCGGATTGATGCGCAGGACGCCGCCATCCGCCGTGCCGCCGCACAACTGCGCGATGCTGAGGCACGCCAGCGCTATGCGCAAACCCAATCGCATCGATACGAGAAGTTGCTGGCGGTGCACGCAGTCAGCGTTGAGATGATGGACAGCAAGCGCCAGGAGCTGCAGGTGGCAACGGCCACTCGCAGTGCCGCGAGCGAAGAACTGGCGCAGATGCGCGCCGATCGCGCCGCTCTGCTCGCGCAGCGCGCAAACTTGCAGTTGCTGGCGCCGGTCGACGGCCTGGTGATCCGCCGCGACGCCGATCCTGGCACCACCGTGGTGGCCGGCCAGGCGGTGGTCGAAGTGATCGATCCGCACAGCCTGTGGATCAATACGCGCTTCGATCAGCTCGGCGCACAAGGATTGGCCGCCGGGTTGCCGGCTCAAGTAACGCTACGCTCGCGCAGCGACCGGACATGGGACGCGCGGGTGCTGTGGGTCGAGCCCCTGGCCGACGCGGTGACCGAGGAGACGCTGGCCAAGGTTGTGTTCGACACCTTGCCGCAACCGCTGCCACCACTGGGCGAACTGGCGCAGGTGACAGTGACGCTGCCGGCCACGACGGCGCTGCCGGTCGTGCCGAATGCCGCGATCCGGCAAGTGAACGGTGTGCGCGGCGTTTGGCGGCTCGTCGATGGCGACTTGCACTTCGTCGCGGTCGAGCTGGGTGCAGCCGACTTGGACGGCAACGTGCAGGTCCGCAAGGGCGTCAAGCCCGGTGACCGGGTGGTGGTCTACAGCGAGAGTGCGCTGAGCGCACACAGCCGTATCCACGTCGTCGAGCATATCCCCGGGGTCTCGCCATGATCAGCCTGGCCGGGCGCGACATCCTGCATGCCTGGGGCAAGTTCGTGTTCACCGGCATCGGCCTTGGTCTGCTGATCGGGGTGACGCTGACCATGGCTGGCGTCTATCGCGGCATGGTCGACGACGGCAAGGCGCTGCTCGACAACAGCGGTGCCGACCTGTGGGTGGTGCAGAAAGACACGCTCGGCCCATATGCCGAGTCATCCAGCATATACGACGACCTGTGGCGCAGCATCCGGGCCATGCCGGGCGTGGCCGAAGCCGCCAACGTCACCTACCTCACCATGCAGGTGGGCCACGGCGAACAAGACGTGCGCGCGATGGTGGTCGGTATCGCGGCCGGTACGCCGGGCACGCCGGGCTGGCCGCCTTACCTGGTTGCCGGGCGCCAGATCACTCGCGGTCACTACGAGGCAGTGGCCGACATCGCTAGCGGCTTCAAGCTTGGTGACGTGCTGAAGATTCGCCGCAACCGCTACACCGTGGTCGGGCTGACCCGACGCATGGTCTCGTCCAACGGCGACCCGATGGTGTTCATCCCGCTCAAGGATGCGCAGGAGGCGCAGTTCCTCAAGGACAACGACGCCATCCGGATGCAGCGCCGCCGCACCGCAGCCAACCCGGCCTTCAACCGGCCCGGCGTACCGGGACTGCTCGACGACGTCATCGCCTCGCAGAGCAGCAACAACTACGTGAACGCCGTCCTGGTGCGCATCAAGCCTGGCTACGCTCCGGAGGAAGTCGCTGCGCCGATCCGGCGCTGGAAACGTTTGCAGGTCTACGACCGCACGCAGATGGAAGGGATCCTGATCGGCAAGCTGATCGCCACGTCAGCCAAGCAGATCGGCATGTTTCTGGTGATTCTGGCGGTCGTCAGTGCGGCCATCGTCGCGTTCATCATCTACACGCTGACCATGGACAAGATCCGCGAAATCGCCGTGCTGAAACTCATCGGTACGAAGAACCGCACGATCGCCGCGATGATCATGCAGCAGGCGCTCGTGCTCGGCTTGATCGGCTTTGTGGTGGGCAAGATCACTGCCACGTACGCCGCCCCATTGTTTCCCAAGTACGTCCTGCTGATTCCGCGCGACGCGGGCATGGGCTTGCTCGGGGTGATGGTGATCTGCGTGCTGGCCAGCCTCGTGGCCATCCGAGCAGCACTCAAGGTCGACCCGGCCGAAGCAATCGGAGGCTGAGATGGCTGGCAAAGGCATCCTCATCGAAGGCCTGAGCAAGCGCTACGGCAAGGGCGACACCGCCGTCGACGCGCTGAAGGACGTGAACATGCAGGTGGCGCCCGGTGAGGTGATCGGCCTGATCGGTCCCTCCGGCTCGGGCAAGAGCACCCTGCTCAAGTGCCTGGGCGCGGTGATCGATCCCAGCGCCGGGCGCATGACGCTGGGCGACGAGGTGATCTACGACAACGGCTGGAAAATTCCCGACCTGCGCGCCCTGCGTCGCGACAAGATCGGCTTTGTGTTCCAGGCGCCCTACCTGATTCCGTTTCTCGACGTCACCGACAACGTCGCCCTGCTGCCGATGCTGGCCGGTGTAGCCAATCCTGAGGCGCGCCGGCGCGCACTGAAACTGCTCAAGGCGCTGGATGTCGCCCATCGCGCCAAGGCGATGCCGTCGCAGCTGTCCGGCGGCGAACAGCAGCGAGTAGCGATCGCCCGCGGCCTGGTCAACCGCCCGCCGGTGATTCTGGCTGACGAGCCCACCGCACCGCTGGACAGCGAACGCGCGCTGGCGGTGATCCGCATCCTCAACGAGATGGCACGCCAATTCGAGACCGCGATCATCGTTGTCACTCACGACGAAAAGATCATCCCTACCTTCAAACGCATCTACCACATCCGCGACGGTGTCACGCACGAGGAAGCGGGTGAAGGGCGGGGGTTCGAGTGACGGCCCTTTCCTGCCCACGCCACGACATGCCCGCCAATCCCTGGACAATCCGAGAGGAATCACCATGACCACACACAAGCAGCGCGGAATCCGGGTATGGATGACTTCCCTGGTCGCTGTGGGTTTCGGCCTGCTGACCATCAAGGAAGGGGGAGCGGTTCTGTTCGGTGACGAGTTGGTGCGTCGCGCTGCCGGCAACTATGTGCCGTTCGTGCTCTGGTTCAACTTTGCAGCAGGTTTCGCCTACGTCATTGCCGGTACCGGACTGTGGCTGCAGCAGCGTTGGGCTGCGTGGCTGGCCATCTCCATCGCGGTGGCGACGGCATGCGCGTTCGTCGCCTTTGGCGCGAGCGTCTATTCGGGTGGCGCCTACGAGCTGCGTACGTTCGTCGCCATGAGTCTGCGCACCCTGGTATGGACAACCATCGCGGCGATTTCCTGGCGCCTGACCGCGAACCGTACCAAGACGAAGCCCGCACCATGAACATGGCTTTTCCCGATGCGGCGCTGACTGCGCTCCACCTTCGCAAGGAACAGGCGGCGCCGCAGGTGCTGCCACCCCATATCCATTTGTTGCTGCGTCAGTTTTCACGTCATGCCTGTTGGCGAGCATGCCGTTCCGGCGCATAAGCCGCCCGCCTGGTTTGAAGACAACCGTCATGTCGCACTTTCGCATTGCCATCCTGGTGCTCGCCCCCAGTCTGCTTTGGCACCTGCCCAGCCGTGCACAAGCCGCGCCTGCACGCCCAGCCGATTGTGCCACCGTAACCAACGACGCTACGCGGCTTGCATGCTACGATCGCTGGTTCGGTTTGCCTCGTCCAGTCACTGGATCCGCGACAACGGCTGCGAGCGAGATGCCTAACCCGGCCCCCTTCTCGACCATGCCGGTGCGGCCTTCAGCCAATTCACTGGCTTCCGGTCCGGTACCGCCGGTGCAGATCAACGCACCGCTGCCGCAACGCGACGACGACATCGTGGCCGCCGATGACACGCGCTCACTGACGCGTTCGCCACTGGATCAGCGCTGGGAACTTGATCCGCAGTCCAAGCGCGGCACCTTCGTGCTGCGTGCCTACAAACCAGTCTTTGTGCTGCCCGTGTTCTGGACGGACAGCCCCAATCAAACACCTGCATCACCCGTACCGGACCACCATGTCAAACAGTCCCTGGGCATTCAAGGCACTGAGGCGCTGTATCAAATCAGTCTGAAGAGCAAGGTCTGGCAGAACATCTTCGGCAACAATGGCGACCTGTGGATCGGCTACACCCAGGCCTCGCACTGGCAGATCTACAACAGTCGATTGTCCGAACCCTTCCGCGAGACCGACTACGAACCCGAGGCAATCCTCTCCTTTCGCAGCAACTACCACGCGTTGGGCTGGGATGGGCGGCTGCTCAGCGCCAGCCTGACCCATCAGTCCAACGGCAGGAATGTACCTCTTTCGCGCAGTTGGAACCGCGTGATTCTGACCGCCGGCTTCGAGCGCCAGGGGTGGGTCCTGCTGCTGCGCCCGTGGTGGCGCATTCCTGATTCGCCGAGCAGCGACGATAACCCCGACATCCAGAACTACATGGGGCGCGGCGAGGTACTGCTGGTGCGGAATCTCGGCCATCAGGAGCTCAGCCTGCTGATTCGCCATTCGCTGCGCTTCGGCAGCGCGTCACATGGCGCCGCCCAATTCGAATGGGCCTTTCCCATCAGCGGCAATCTTCATGGTCACCTGCAAGTGTTCGATGGCTATGGTCAGAGCCTCATCGACTACAACCACCGCGCTCTCTATGTCGGACTGGGGATTTCGGTGGTGGAGTGGTACTGAACTCTTGAACCCAGGCTGCACCCACGAAGGAGATCCATCATGAAAATCAATGTCGGCCAGATCGACCGTCTCATCCGCATCCTCCTCGGCCTTGTGCTGCTCAGCCTTCCGTTCTGGCTCGACAGTCCCTGGCGCTGGCTGGGATTGATCGGCCTGATGCCGCTGTTCACCGGTCTGTCCGGGCGCTGCCCCGGCTATGGGTTGCTGGGCCTGAGTACCTGCCCGATGCGCAAGCACGATTGAGCGGCTGTGGAGATTCGGCAATGAAAATCACCTTTCGTGGCGCCGCACGCGAAGTCACTGGTTCGTGTTATCTGATCGAAACCGGGTCTTCACGTTTTCTGGTGGACTGCGGCATGGTGCAGGGTGGGCGCGACGCGCCGGAGCGCAACCGCACGCCTTTCCGCTTTGATTCGGGCAGCATCGACTTCGTCTTGCTGACGCACGCCCACATCGATCACAGCGGGCTGTTGCCGAAACTGGTGCGTGACGGTTTCAAGGGCCCGATCCACACCACCACCACCGCCACTGCCGACCTGCTTGGCGTGATACTGCCGGACAGCGGCCATATCCAGGGATTCGAGGCCGAGCGTGCGCGCCGTCAGCACAAGTCGACGCGCGATGGCGCCGTGCGCGAACCGATCTACACCGTGCAGGATGCCGAGGACTGTCTGCAGCAGGTCAGCCCGATTGCCTATGACAACTGGCTGACTCCACACGCCGGGGTGCATTGCCGGTTCCGCGATGCGGGCCATATCCTCGGCTCGGCGATCATCGAGATCGAGCTGACCGAGCACGGCAAGACCACCACCGTGGTGTGCTCGGGCGATCTCGGCCAGCCGGGCCGGCCGAGCCTGCGCGACCCGACCCTGATCGAGCATGCCGACGTGCTGTTGATCGAATCGACCTATGGCGACCGCGCGCACAAGGACATGCCGGCGACGCTGAATGAGCTGGTCGGCGTGATCGAACACACCTTGCGCAGCGGCAATGGCATCGTGCCGGCGTTCGCCGTCGGACGCACCCGGGAGATCATCTACCACCGGCACCTGCTGAGTCGCCAGGGCCGGCTGCACAATCTGAGCATCTTTGTCGACTCGCCGATGGCCACTGCCGCGACACGTATCACGATGCGACATCTGGCCATGTTCGACGAGTCCACGCAAGGACTGGCCGAGTGGTACCAGCAAGGCAGCGGGCGGCCTGCACGGTGTTTCATCGGGGGCGTCGACGAATCCATCGCGCTGACCCAGATGCGTGCCGGTGCGATTATCATTTCTGCCAGCAGCATGTGCAACGCGGGGCGAATCAGGCACCACCTGCAGCACAACCTCGGGCGCAGCGAATGCGCTGTGATGTTCGCTGGCTTCCAGGCCAAGGGCACGCTGGGACGCCGGCTGGCGGACGGTGCCAAACGAGTGACGATCTTCGGTCAGGACATTCCAGTACGCGCGGCCGTCCACACGTTGGGACGCTTCTCAGCCCATGCCGACCAGTCTGCCCTGCTCGCGTGGACGGCGGGCTTCAAACAGCCGCCGCAGCGAACCTTCGTGGTGCATGGCGAGGAAACCGCCGCGCTGACGGCCGCTCAACAGTTGCGTGAGCAACGCGGCTGGAAGGTCAAGGTGCCGACAGCCAGGCAGTCTTTCGAGGTGACCCCGTGACGACCATTCCAGCGCTGACTCCGGCCGAATTCGAGGCGATGCGGCAGGCGATCGAAGACAGTCCGTCATATCGCCAGGCATTCGAGGGACTGGACTTCGTCGACGGCGCAAACAATCAGCCGCTGCGCTTGCAACTCGAGCTGCTGAAGCCGGAATGGCATCTGCAGCAGCATCATGTGCAGTCCACTGTTGTGGTCTTCGGCAGCGCACGGCTGCTGCCGCCGGAGCAGGCGCAGGCGATGTTCGAATCCGCCCGGAAGCGTGCACGAATGCAGCCGGCTGACGCCGACTTGGCACAGGAGCTGGCCCAGGCGCACCAGCGACTCTGCTACGCCCGCTATTACGACGAGGCACGGCGTTTCGCCGCCATCGTGTCGCAACGCTTTCAGCGGGAACGACGGCGCGATTTTGTGGTGGCCACCGGTGGTGGCCCCGGCATCATGGAAGCAGCCAATCGCGGCGCGTTCGAAGTCGGAGCGCGCAGCATCGGCCTGAACATCACCCTGCCACGTGAGCAATCTCCCAACCCCTACGTCAGCCCCGAACTGTGTTTCCGCTTCCACTATTTTGCCATGCGCAAGATGCACTTCCTGCTGCGTGCGAAAGCGCTGGTCGCCTTCCCCGGTGGATTTGGCACGCTTGATGAACTGTTCGACGTACTCGCCCTCGTGCAGACCGACAAGGTGCCGCGCATTCCGATCATATTGTTTGGAGAAACCTTCTGGCGTCGTGCCGTGAATTTTGATTTTCTGGTTGAGACCGGCATGATCAGCGCGGCCGACGCGGCCCTGGTGAAAGTGGTGGACAGCGCCGAACAGGCTGTCGTCGTGTTACGCAACTTCTACGATGGGATGCCGCCGGCATGAGTATGACGGCGCTTCCCGGCACGACACGCTGGCCCCGATTCGGAACTTGGGCCTTCGAGAGCGGCCGCGGCATCGACAGCCAACGTGATACCGCGACAAATCAGTTGCGGAATTGGCGAGTGTGGCGATTTAGCCTGGTTCTCCTGCTGGCGATCTGCATCTGTGCCCCGGTCTTCGCGGAAGAATCCGCTATCGGCGAGGGCCACGCACGGCTGCCTTTTGCCGCCCAGCGAATCGAACTCGATCACGGTCGACCGTGGCCCACCGATGCGTCACTGCGTGAAGGCATGGAGCGCATTCGGGTCGCCGTGGAGCGGGCGGGGGCGCGAACCGATGGGCGCTTGACCGGCAAACAGTCGCGGGCGCTGACAGTCGCGATCCAGCAGAACGTGGTCTTCATCGTCAGTCACTGTCGTCTTCAAGCCAAGGCCGACGCCAACCTGCACATTCTGCTCGGGCGCCTGCTGGAGGCCGAAAATTTGCCGCAAATCGTCGATGTACTCGACCTCTATCCCCATTATTTTTTTCATCCCGGCTGGCTGCCCGGCGCTGACGTCCGAATCGGAGCCAACGAGCAACAAGCCGATCCGCACAGAGCAGCCATGCAAACCAACCCCGGTGAATACGACAGCCCATGAAACCTATCACTGCCCATACTTTCCACGATGAGGCCCGTTTGGGTTGCCGACCCCACCTGGTGCCGACCAGGTTGCGTCACGTCCTCACGTCGAGCGCAGGAACGCATTGCGCCATCGATCTTGCGTGGCGATCTGTTCCAGCGCAGCCGTTTTCTTGCCCCGATCGAGGCATTCGCAGAGTTTCGCCTCGGCCTTTCCGTCTGCAACCAGTCGTGACCAGGAGTGCTATCCATGTCTGATCTTCTGCGCAACTTGAAGAGTTACCGCGTGATTGCCATGGCCGTGCTTCTGACGGCCGGCACGCTGGTGGGCGCGGACGCGACCGAGCCCGACGGGAAACCGGCGCCGATGGCGTTGACCGGAATCATGCAAGACCTCAGCACGGACATGCAGGGCGTCACCGATGCTATCGCGCGCGAGGATTGGCCGGCGGTGGCGAAGCTGGCGGCACGCATCGCCGACCACCCGCAACCACCGCTGGCGGAAAAACTGCGCATCCTCGCTTTCGCGGGCAAGGATGCGAGCCGCTTTCGCAGCTACGACCAGCAAGCCCATCAAGCGGCGCGGTGGCTGGCACAGGCTGCACAGCAACGCGACGGCACTGCGGCGATTGCCGCATTCGCCAAGGTTCAAGGCGCTTGCATGGCCTGTCACCAGAACTTCCGCCAGCGGTTCCAGCAGCACTTCCACGGTCAGCCTTGAGCAGTCCGTCGTCCCCGCTTGAATTCCGGAGTCTCGTCGTGCGTACCCACCAGCAACCCGCAGCAACCACCCCGAGGCCGCGTTACCTGTGCGGCGCCATGCTTGTCGCGCTGCTGGCAGGCTGCGCGGCCGGACCCGATTTCAAGCGGCCGGCAGCTCCCGCGGTGTCGGCGTACACGGCAGCACCGTTGCCGGCACAGACAGCATCGTCCGCCACCGACCTTGGGGGAGAGCAGCACTTCATCAGAGGCGCGAGCGCGGGGGAACAATGGTGGCGCAAGCTCGGCTCGCCCAAGCTTGACGCGCTGATCGAACAGGCTTTCCTGGCCAGCCCCACCCTGTCCTCCGCACAGGCTACCTTGCGTCAGGCGCAGGAAACGTATGCTTCGCAGGCAGGCTCAACGCTTTACCCTCAGGTTGACGCCGGCCTTGGCGCACAGCGCCAGCGCTTGAACCCTGCTGCCCAGGGGCAGCAGGGCAGCTCGCGCGAATTCAACCTGTACAACGCCAACGTCGGCGTGCACTACCAACTCGATCTGGCCGGAGGCAACCGACGTGCCCTGGAAGCCCTGGCGGCCCGTGCCGAATATCGACGCTACCAATGGGAGGGTGCCCGGCTGACGTTGGCGGGCAACATCGTCACCACCGCCGTCACCGAGGCCAGGCTCGCCGCGCAAATCCAGGCCACCAAGGCAATCCTGCATGCCCAGGAAGAACAGTTGCATCTGGCGCGTGAGCGCATACGCCTTGGTCAAGCTGCACAGGATGATGAGCTGGCGCTGCAAACCCAGCTGGAGCAGACGCGAGCAGGTCTCCCATCACTGGTCAAGCAACTCGAGCAGGGCAGGCACCTGCAGGCCGTGCTCGTCGGCAGGGCGCCAGCGGCCGACGACGTGCCACGCTTCTCGCTGAAGGATTTCACCCTTCCGACGGACCTTCCGCTGATACTGCCATCCGAATTGGTGCGTCGCCGCCCCGACATTCAGGCGGCAGAGGCCTTGCTGCATGTCGCCAATGCGGAATATGGCGTTGCCATCGCCAAGCTGTACCCGCAACTCAACCTCAGTGCCAGCCTCGGTTCGCAGGCATTGAGCGCAGGAGCGTTGTTCGGCAGCGGTTCGGCGGCATGGAGCGTTATCGGCCAACTGACCCAACCGTTGTTCAACCCTGGATTGCCTGCTGAAAAAAGAGCAGCATTGGCTGCATTCGACGCGGCGGCTGCAAATTACCAAAGCGTTGTTCTCGAATCCTTGCGCAACGTGGCCGACGTATTGCGCGCACTGGAAAGCGATGCTCAGGCACTGGCAGCACTGGCCAAGGCCGATGCCGCATCTCAGGCATCTCTGGAATCCATGCAAAGGCAGTACAGGTTGGGCGCCGTCAGTTATATCCAACTGCTCACTGCGGAGCAGCAGGTACAGCATAATCGAATCAGTCTGATCGCGGCGCAAGCGCAACGCCTTATCGATAGCGCAGCCTTGTACCGGGCAATGGGCGGGGCCGGTTGAACGGCCAGATGGTAGACGCCATCGAGCGAGTCCATTTCTGAAGTACAGCATTGGAGGAGCTGATGCGAGTCAGGCGTGGTGGCCTGCGGAGCTTCACCACAAACGCAGCTGCTGAGTTTCAGGGGCACGTCTTGGTGCCACATGACATCCGAAAATTTGATGTGTCGCAGTCGCCAAGTGCTTTGTGCCGCATGAACACCGCGCCGACAGCCTGTCGGCAGCCTGCAAGAAACTGGCCGAGGGAGAAAATTTCACCATGTGCTGCATGGCGCTGTGCGGTAAGTACCACATGGCCGGCACACACAACAACCGCAGCATGAGCCACGAGAACGGCAGCGTCGCGTCCTGCGCACCACTATCTGAAGGAAGCCATCGAACAGGCGCTGTTACTGCGTGGGCACCGCGACTTCGACCACCGAGCGGCCGACGAGAGCTTCGTGCGCGAGGTCGTGATGCGCCGCAACCGGCGCAGCGCTGCCGCTTCGCCGTCGAGCGCACGCATCTGCAGGGTCTGCCCGTGCGGCGCACGACTGACTTCGTCGAGGAAGAATCCCGCGTCATACGCTGTGGCACGTTCACTGTGTGCGCCATCCTGAGCAGCGCCCCGTCTCGTCTGATCGGCCTCCGCCTAATAAGGTATAGCTGTACATCGACCGGCTGGATGGCCAATCCACCATCGGTTCTACACGGCAAAAGCATGGCGTCGCTTTCAGCGACACGCACGTATCCATCGCGGTATTTGCGACGCGCCGATTTCGTTGAGGTGACGCGTTGAACATTTGGTCCGCACCGGTTTGCGGTTACGGCAGGTCAATGCGCCATGATGCAGTCGGCCCCGGTGATGCAGGCGGTCGCTCGCTGTGGCGGGCAGGTTCAGGCCGGTATGAGGCTTGCGTCGAGTGTGAACAGGTGAACGTGCGCCGGTGCGACCTGCGGCCAGCACTGATCGCCGACTTTGCCTACCGAGGTCTGTGGCAACAGCGCTTCCAAGCTCGGCAAGGACTCGCCCTGCAGCCATATCCTGGTGAAAAAACCCTCCTGGCGCAGCCGGGTAACGGTCATGGGCCGATCGGGCCCGTTACCCGCCAGCGTCACTGCCTCTGCCGGGATGGCCACGCCGGTGCGGGTGCCTGCAGGCAGCGTGGCTGCCGCGTGCAGGCGCCACCCGTGGCAATCTAGTTCGGATTGTCCGTTCTCGCTGACAAGCACGGTAGCTTTGAGGATATTGCGCATGCCCAGCAGACTGGCTGCCGCCGCGCTGACCGGGCGGTGGATCACCTGAGCCGGGCTGCCTTGTTGAATCACCTGGCCTGCATGCAGCAAGGCGATGCTGTCGGCCATCGACGCCAAGTGCAAGTCGTGGCTAGCGGCAAGCGCAGGCACGCCGCTGCGACGGATGCCGTCGATCAGCTCGCCCATCACGTCCTCGCGGGCCATCATGTCCAGTGCCGAAGTGGGTTCGTCGAGCAGCAGCAACTGCGGCTGACGTGCCAGTGCCCGGGCCAATGCCACACGTTGCTGCTGGCCGCCGGAGATTTCGCTGGGCCAGCGCTCGGCCAGAGTCGCCATGTCAAGGTTATCGAGTAACTGCAGCGCTCGCGCGCGTCGCCATACGCGCGTGCCATCCAGGGCGAAAGCGACGTTCTGCCATACCCGCAGGTGCGGAAATAGGGCGCAGCCCTGCGGCAGGTAGCCGATCGGACGCCGCTGCGCGGGCAATTCATTCCACGGGGTACCCACGGCCGGCAGCAGGCCGGCAATGGCCTTGAGCAGACTGGTCTTGCCGCTGCCGGATTGGCCGTACAGCACGGTGAAACCGTCCAGCCTGAGGCTGACATCGAGCCGTACTGGGTGCTGCAGGCGGTAGTGCAGGCGCATGCTCAGTAAACCGGCTGGCGCCGCGACAGCAACCCGAGCGCCAGAGGCAGAGGCAGCGCCACCACGAAGAACAGCCACAGCAGCGGATAGGTAGCATCCAGTCCGCTGTCTTGCAGGTTGGCCCACAACTTCACCGGGATGCCCTGCGGAAAGTACGCCACGATCAGCACGATGCCGAATTCCCCCATCGCACGTACCCACGCCAGGGCTAGGCCAGAAGCCAGGCCCAGCGAGGACAGCGGCAAGGTGATCCGCCAGAATATCGACCACGGACCACGCCCCAGGGTCAGCGCCATGTGTTCCAGTTCCTGCGGCACGCCTTCGAAAGCCGCGCGCGCTGTGACCACGAAATACGGCACTGCCCCGTACACCTGCGCCAGCACGAAGGCTTGCGGCGTGTTGGTCAGCTCCAAACCCAGCCGGCGCAGCGGTTCACCAGCCCAACCGTAGGGGCCGAACACCATGCTCAACATCAGGCCCATGGTCAGCGGTGGCGCCAGCAGTGGCAGCAGAACCAAGGCATCTACCAGCAGCTTGCCGCGAAACGAGTGGCGCGCCAGCCACCAGGCCAGCGGGGTGCCGAATATCACCACGATCAGCAGCGCGACCAGGGTGTAGCCGACAGAGATACCGATGGCAGCACCGTCGCCGGCCTGCAGATGCAGGTGCAGCCAAGGCGTGGCAAACAGCAAGCCGGCGAATGGCAGCATCAGCACCGCCAGCGCCAGGGTTCCGGTCAGGACGATCCATCCGGTCGGCCGGTGCATGGTGGATGGAGCGAGTCTGCTCACGAGATACGCGATTCCTGCGGCTACTGTTGCGATATTGCCTTTGCTCGCGCCCATTGTGGCTGCCGGCAGCGCGCTGCTCAGAAGGCATAGGCAAGCATCAGACGATTGTAAGAGAACGAGCCATTACCGGGATTGAGGCCGCGGCCGCCGACCGAGCGCTCCCAGCGATTACGTAGCGAGAGTCCCTTCAGATAGCCGTCGAAACGGTAGGCGAGATCAACGTAGAGGTTGTGGCTGTTGCCCCGCAAGGCTGTGGTGTAACGCGCATAAGAGGTGATCAGCAGGAGATGCCGATTGAGGAAGTGGTAGGTCAGCTTCGCTTTCCACGCATGCCCGGGACCGGTCTCGACGAGGCCACGGATCATAGAGCTGGTATAGAGCGGGTCAGTGGCATAGCCGGCGGTATACGGGGATATCAGTGCGCCATCGCCGATTGCGCCGGTGGTGCGCATCATCTCGTTATAGCCGAGCTCGATCTTGCCGCCGGGGATGTCGAGGCCGGCATCCATGCCCCAGGTGCGGTTGCTGATGCGGTTGCCGGTGACGCCGAATAACGCCACCTGATTCTCAACCAGAATGTTGTCTGCGCTGCTGCGCTCTCTGATGTACTGCGCACTGATGAACAGGTTGGGACCGCGGCCGGTCTCGAAAGTGTAGCTACCATCGACGTAGCCCATGTGCGCAAAGCGCAAGAAGTTGTAGTACCAAGCCTGCGCCTTGAGGCCTTCGTGGGCGTAGCTGCTACCGAGCGCCCAAGTGCCCTGCGCCGGACTGGCGGTCGCCGGCAGGCCGCCGAAGTTGCCGTAGGACGAGTCGCCGTGAAACGTCGACGGGTAGTACTGGTTGTCCTGGTAGTAGCCGCTGGCGGTACGGCTTTTCCACGTGAAGCTGCGTAATGCCAGCATTCGCCACTCTTTGGTCAACTCGAAAGACGCGGACACGGCGTTGTAGGAAGCCGGCAGCACGCGTGAATCGCTGCTGCCCATCCACGGTGTATCGAGATACTGGTAGCCGGCACGCGCCTGGAAGCCATCGTGCCAGTACTGCAGGTAGCCTTGGCCCAGCGCGTTAACCGCATTGGTCGGGCCCATCAAGGTGGTATCGATGGCGGCCTGGTTGCTCGGCTGCGTACCCAGCGAATTGGCGCTGAGGAAGCTGCCAGTCAGGCTGAAGCCGTTGCCGAAACTGCCGCTGTGCAGATTGACGAGGGCGGCCACGCTGAGCGCACTGGCATCGGTGGTGCCCGGAGCATTATAGAGGCGATTGAAGTCGTAGCCGCGTAGTTCGCCATCGACATGTCCCTGGGTGAAGATGTCACTGAGCACATTGGCGTGCGCGGACAGACTGAGCGCAGCCAATGCGGCGATGAGGATGGCGAGAGGGTACCTTTGGTACACGGATCCGTTCCTTAGGGTGTTGAATGGTGGAGTGATCGATCCGGCGTCACAACTCTTCGTGTGCGGCAGCGTCGCCGTCAGTTGACGGATGCGCGCCGGCGGTGCTTACGGTGATGGCTCGAGTGCGTTGCCCAAGGGTTGGCTGTAGCCGTAATCGGCCAGCAGCTTTTGCCCCTGCGCACTGCGCAGGAAGGCGATGAATTGCACAGCCTGCCGCGAATGTGCGGCATTTTTCAGAACTCCCGCATAGAACACCAGTGGCTGGGTGGCCAGTGTGTCGGTCTTGCCGTTGGGAAGGGTTATGTCGAAGTGGGCCTTTCCGTACCAGTCGGCGATCATCGCCGGGTTGGACAGGTTGATCTGCGCGGGTAGCCGGATGTAGGGCAGATGATGCGACACGGCCGCGCTGAGGTAGCCTGAGGATGCATCTATCTGGCCCGACTCCAGCCGCGACAGCAGCGATGATTCGGCGAAGATCTGCGTCGGGTTCCGCACCGGCCCGAGAATTGCTTCTGCCAGCCCTGGCCGACCGTAGTAGTGCTGCGCCAGCAACATCGTGAAGACGATATTGCGTCCCTGCGGATCTGTGGCCGGGTCGGTACGGCCGAAGCGTAGTCCCGGCATCTGCAGCACTTCGTACCACGGCGTGCCTCCACGCGAGGCGGCTGCCAGTTTGGCGGCGAACCGGCTTCGGGGGCTGTAGGCAATCACCATCTGCGTGCTCGCTACCGGCAAGGCCTGTCCCAGCAAGCCGGCCTGCTGGAGAATCCTGATCGGGCCGGCGGTGATCGAGACAAACACATCGGCCCGCTGCTGCTTCGCCGCCAACTGCCGCGCCAGTCCATAGGCGCCCTGACCGATGCCCTGAAACGTGGTGCCGTGGATGCTGTCGAAGGCTGGCCCCAAGCCTTTGTCCATCACCGCGCCCATCGAGCCAGCGTAAGCCACGGTGACCGGCATGGCCGCAGCAGCCACTTTCATGAAGAGCGCTATAGTTAAAAATAATAGCGATAGGTAAGCGGGTTTCGACGGGCGCTTGAACATGTATGTTGTCTGGAAAATGTGGTTGGAGTGAGTGGCTCGTGCTGGGCAGGATGTGCCGACGCAGCGACGTGTACTCAGACGCTTACCGCGATCACGACGTGGGCGGCCTTGATCAAAGCGCAGGTAGGTAAGCAGTCTGCTGATTCATCGACTGGACGCTGTCGCCGGTGACCGTGGCGGTGACGCGCTTGTCCATCCGCGAAAAGGAGCCCTTGGAACTGTGCGTCCACCGCGTGATACACCTTGATCTGTCGTGCACCGCGCAGAGTCTGCGAGATTGTTCATTGTCTCGTCCGCTTCCCGGGCCGTCTAATAGCTTAATCCCCATATCCCGGGTGGCCTGTCTGACCGAACCGCTGACATGGATGTGTTCCAGCAGATCGATGCGCCCGTGGCCGGTGGCGTTATTCGAACGGTGTCGGCCACGGCCGATCCCCCACCTTGTAGCGGCGCGCATTCATAGGCGCAATATACAAAGATATATAACGATCGTCTAGCCCGCTCAACCAGTACAGGTCGCAAGTTTGAAGCTGCGGAGGCTTGGCTGGAGTGCTGCCGAACGAGACGGCGATGTCAGCGCGATTGGCTTCCGCCGTTGCGACAGCGTGGCAGCCGTGTCAGTCGAGCTGGACTTGCGGTCGATTTCCGCGCCGGCCGCACGCGAAGGCGATTCCCATGGGATCGCACAGGTGTATCAGTCCGTGAAGTTGAGTGTCCTTTTATAGCAAGGCAAGGGGGATTCCCGGCACGGAAGCGGCTGCCTTGCCTGCGGGAATTCGATGTCGCGATCCTGCAGTTCGTTCCGATCCGGAGCACTAGAGTCGGAGCCGGTCAGGTCAGGAAAAGAGATCGACTGGCCTCAGCGCTCGAACGGTCAGCTACCGTGTCGAACCAACGGGTGATGCGTGGCAGACTGCGGTTAAATGGTTGTTGCACGGAGAGGCCGAAGTCCAGCCAAACGTACAGCCAGATATCTGCGGCAGTGAAGCGGTCGCCGCAAAGATAGGGTGCATCGCCGAGCATGCCATCCAACCAGGCGATCCGGTTCTGTGCGACCTGTTTGAGGCCTGCGGCAGCCTCTGGTGCAACCGGGATTCGTCCGGAAAAGCGCGGTAAACCCTCAGCATAATGATAGGCGTTGTGAATGAATTCGGTGACGTTGAACTCGACACGCCGCCACCATTGCCTCGTCTGCGCGCGCTCGTACAGGTTGCTTCCGATCAGCGCAGGTGCCGGGTGGAGCTCCTCGAGGTATTCCGCGATGGCGCTCGCTTCGGCAAGGGTCGTGCCATTGTCGAGTTGAAGTGCGGGCGTCTGTCCGGCCGGGTTGATCGCAAGAAACGCAGGCTGGCGGTTCGCTCCGGCGAATACGTCCACGCTCACGGCGGGCAGCGATAATCCTTTTTCCAGCAGGAACATGCGCAGGCAACGTGGAGCAGGGCTGTCGGCATCATGCAGGAGCATGGCTCAGCCTCCGGCTATCAGTGACTACCGCAGCGCGCGCATAGCCTGGGCGACTGATCGACCGGGTCCGTCGTCGACGCGGGTAAGCTCCGCCATGACCATGACCATGCGCAGGCAAGGTCTCAGGCGTGCGCCGACAGCGAGCGCCAGGATACGCATAATGCGCGCAGTTACTGTCGTTTCGCACCACAGTTACGCCCACGCCGGTGATAAGCCGAATTCCGGTCACCTCGGTCAGCTCGGCGTAGGTGGCGCGTCGAATGGCATGGTTGGGGAGAAGCCACCCCAACGGCTGCTTGCCCGCCTCGTCGTGCCGGAACATCAGGCCCGGGCGCGAATTTCCGCTGAGGACCATGGCGTCATACAGTGTACCTATCTCTTCCTCGCAAAATCGAGTCCACAGGCCAAGCTCACGCAGGAGTCTTCGTGAATGATGGGTGATCGCGATGTCCCGGCCATCCTCCTCGGGTGCGGCCAGCAGCTTCTCGTCCTGGCGCCCGACCAAAGCGATACGCCGGCCGCTTCCCGCCAGCGAGCGCACGAAACAAAATCCGACTGAACCGGCACCGACCACAACGACATCTAACGACATCAGCGTCTCCGGAATTATTGCGTGACGGGGCCGAGATTACGCTTTGGTCCGGTCATCAGCGTTGACCTGAATCAGGCCGCCACGGTTGTCCGTTGCTTTGCGTAAGCTCAACTGTCTCCCCGCACATGTTGTTTTGCGGCACCTCTTCGACGGGCAGGCCGAAACTGGCGAGGGTGGCGAGCAGGGCGAATGTCAGGCCAGGGCGCATGAGGATGTTTCCGACAAGGACAGGGAGCAGAGGTATGTACCAGCCATAGGATGTCATCACCGTGTTCTTGCGCTCCCTGGCAGAACACTGGGACGGCAAGCTTATTGCCGTGATCGTCTCTGGCTACGACGGAGACGGCGCCGAGGCGCTTCGCGCCATCAAGGAAGTCGGGGGCACAACGATCGCGCAGCGCCTCGACACGGCACAGCAGCCCGACATGCCTGAAAGCGCTATCGCTAGTGGCTTCGTTGATTTCGTACTCTCTCCCGAGGATATTGCAAAGACCATCGTGCAAATTGCACATGCCGAACGGTAGCCGGAAGGCGGAGTCCGCTCCCGCGTGACCCCGGGACCGACCATCTGTCGATAAGCTTTGGCTGAAGTCAACGTTGCGCGGGTAGCGCCCCAAACCCGTACAGTGCGGGGGGTGTCCCAACAGGGGAGTTGCCGTGACAAACGCCACCAAGGCCTGGGCTGGCGCGTATCTTTGCCCGATCGAGCGCTTTCCTGCTTTTCCCAGCCCATCTGGACGGAGCCCGGGCGCAATCCGGCCGTACGCTTGAGGTTCCACGCCAAATAGGCCAGCGTCCATCCGCTGCCAGCCTGGTGAGATGGGGCAGCAGAATCATCATCGATTCGCTATCGACGAGCGCGCGGGGGTTGCCACTGCGCGAAGCCACCATCGGCACCTTCATGGTGCGCGACTCTTCGTCAGTCGGATTGAACTGATCGTAGGCGCAGGAGCCCGCTTGCGAGGGCGGCTGGGCGTGTGCCGCCGGGCTTCTTGCCGACGGCCTTTTGCCTGGCTTCACGCTACCTGCACGAAGGTCACAGCAAGGTGTTTGCCGAAACGGCGACGAAAATGGGGCAGCGAGTCGTGGTCAAGGTGCTGATCGCAGGCGACGAGCCGAAACGCCAGCGACCTGCTCAATCTTGCGGCTGGAAAGGGTGCCAGAAGTTAAGAAAGTCCGACAGGATGCTGGGGACAAAAAAATGTGAACTGCGTCACAGAATATGGTATACACGCTGTTCAGTTTGTGAGCAGGTGGACTGATGGAGGGATTCGTCAGTACGGAGGCGCAAACATGTACCGGTTGTTCCGACACAGTGCACAACGCTGGCAGTTGCTGCTGGTGGTGGTGGAGTTTTTACTGCTGATGGCGAGTGTTTATGCCGCGGTGGGGCTGCGTTTTTGGGGGGATGCCGGCACCCAAACCGCGTTCGATCAAGTGTTGCATTGGCGCGCGTCGTTGGTGGCAATGGTGCTGATTGCCTCGATGGCGTCGCTCGGGTTGTACCAGGTTCACCTGCGGGCGAGCTGGCTGGGGCGGTGCAGCCGGCAAGGCGTAGCCTTCGTGCTGGGCGGCATAACACTTACCGTGTTTTATTACGCGGTTCCTCCCACGTATCTGGGCCGCGGGGTTCTGGGCATTGCGTTGCTGCTCGGCTACCTCGTCGTGGCGTTATGGCGAGTGTTGTTCCTGAGTCTTGTGGACGCCGACCTGTTCAAGCGCCGCGTGATGATGCTCGGTGCCGGCGAGCATGCCGCTGAGTTGACCCGCATGATGCGCCGCAAGAGCGATCAACGCGGGTTCAAGATCATGGGTTACGTGCCCGTCGGTACCGATCCTGTGTCCATCTCCGCGCCTCTGCTGCTGCATCCCGACGAGGCCTTGTGCGAATGGGCGACCCGGCTCGGCGTGAAGGAAATCGTGGTGGGGCCGGACGACCGCCGCGGTACCTTGCCGGTGGATGCGTTGTTGGAATGCAAGCAGCGCGGCATAGCAGTGACCGAGCTCCCCGAGTTTTTGGAGCGCGAAGCCGGCAAAATCAAGATGGACCCTACCAACCCGTCGTGGCTGGTATTTTCGGATGGCTTCAACGTCTCCCCCATGACGCGCACGATCAAGCGCGCCTTCGATGTCATCGTCGCCTTGCTGGTGTTGCTGTTGGCATGGCCGCTCATGCTGCTGACGGCCTTGGCGATTCGGCTGGAGTCGGGCCGTGGCGCGCCGATCCTGTACTACCAGGAACGGGTCGGTGAAAATGGCAAGCTGTTCCGGGTAATCAAGTTCCGCAGTATGGGCACCGACGCCGAGAGCGACGGTGTGGCACGCTGGGCCACCAAGAACGACGGCCGGGTGACCCGGGTCGGGCGCTTCATTCGCAAGGCCCGCCTGGACGAGTTGCCGCAGCTCTGGAACGTACTGCGCGGCGACATGAGCATCATCGGCCCGCGGCCGGAGCGGCCACAGTTTGTGGCTGATTTCAACACCCGCATTCGCCTTTATTCGTTGCGACATTGCCTGAAGCCGGGGCTGACCGGGTGGGCCCAATTGCGCTATCCCTACGGTTCCTCCCTGGAGGATGCCGAGGAAAAGCTGAAGTTCGACCTCTTCTACGTGAAAAACCACAACTTAGTGTTTGATCTGGCCATCTTGATCCAGACCTTGGAAGTGGTGTTGTTTGGACGCGGTGCGCGCTGAAATCGAGGAGAACATGCAAGTGAAACCGCTATCGCGAAAATGCGTTATCTGGCTGGTGATGGCAGCTGGTTTGCTACTGTTTGGCGGGTGCAGCACTACGCCTGATATCGGTGGTTTGTCAGTGGCAACCCCGCCCGTGGAGCATTACATCATTGGTCCGGGCGATTCGCTGCAAGTTTTTGTGCGCGATAATCCCAATCTGACCACCACCGTGCCAGTGCGTCCCGATGGACGTATCTCAATCCCGTTGGTGCAATCAATGACGGCAGCCGGAAAAACTCCGGACGAATTGGCAGGCGACTTGGAGAAGGCGCTGAGCCGCTACATCCGATCTCCGCTGGTGACCGTGATCGTCGAGAGTTTCGTGGGTGCCTATAGCCAGCAGGTGCGTGTGGTCGGGCAGGCGACGAAGCCCGAGGCCGTACCGTATCGTAGCGGCATGACGTTGCTCGATGTGATGATCGATGTTGGCGGTCTTACAAAATTTGCTGCCGGCAACGGCGCCAAGATCGTCCGTCGGCTGCCCGACGGCAAAGAACAGACCATACCGGTGCGCCTTGGCGACTTGATGAACGGCAGGGTCAAGTACAACGTGGCCATGCACCCCGGCGACATCCTGATCATTCCTCAGTCAATATTTTGACACGACGGACATGCGTACATGGCAACAGTCAGAGATATCGAAATATGGAATGCGATGCAGAGGCAATCGATCGATTTCCATGAACTGTTTCAGCATCTATTGCTGGAGGTACGCGCCACTTGGCGCTATCGCTGGCATGCGCTGATCGTCGCGTGGTGCGTGATGATTGTCGGCGCGCTGCTCGTATTCAGCCTCCCCAACAAGTATGTGGCCAATGCCCAACTGTATGCCGATACCGAGGCGTTGACGAACCCGCTGCTTAGAGGAGTTGCGGTGCGACCGGATGTGCGTGAGCTCCTCCAGATCATTACCCATACGTTGCTTTCGCGCCCCAATCTCGAGGCGGTAGCAGACAGGACCGGGCTGTCTCTACGCGCCACCACGCCGGCGGATAAGGACGCGTTGTTGGCCAACCTCGGCGCCGCTGTCACTGTCAGCGACGCTGGCACCAAGGGTCTCTATAACCTCAGCTATACCGATCCCGACCGGCATATGGCGCAGAAAGTGGTACAGGCGTTCCTGCAGATTCTCGTGAACAACACCCTGGGCGCGAATACCGCATCCACCGAAACGGCACAGAATTTCCTGCAACAACAGGTTCATGGTTACAGCAACCGGTTGAACGAGGAGGAGAAGAAACTTGCGGCTTTCGAGAGGGCCAACGTCGGTTACATCCCCAGTGAGGGTGGCAGTAGCTACTTCGCACGCCTGCAGGCGGCCGAGACCCAATTGCAGAACCTGCAAGACCAGTACGATACGGCCGTCGCCAGTCGTGCAACCACCCAGCAGCAGATGCGCGCCATGGCGAGCGGCTCAACCTCTTCGGGTATCGATCCAAGCACCCAGGAGATCGACAAGCAGATTGCGTCCTACCGGCAGCAACTGGACAAGCTGTTGCTGAGTTATACGAATGAATACCCAGACGTGATTTCCATCCGGCGCATGATCGCGCAACTTCAGAAGCGGCGAGAAGCGCTGCAGAAAAATGCCGTCGGCGCCCCGGTGATGGGCGTGATCTCGGACAACCCGGTGTACCAGGAAATGCAAAAGTCCCTGTATTCCACCCAGGTAAGCATCCACACACTGGCTACGCAAATCACCTTGCAGAAGCGGCAGATCGGCGAACTCAGGGGCAATGTGGACAAGGTCTCCGACGTGCAAACCACCCTGCAACGGCTGACGCGCAATTACGACATCACCAAGAAGCAGTACGATCAATTGGTGATGCGTTTGAACACGGCCCAACTGTCCCAGGATGCGACGCAGAGCGGCAACAATTTGAAATTTCGGGTTATCAATCCACCGGTGGTTCCACTGCTACCGGTGAGCCCGAAGCGCGGATTGTTGTTATTGATGGTGTTCGCGCTGGCGGTGGCTATCGGCAGCGGTTTTGCGTATTTCATGCATAAGATAAGACCGGTGTTTGTGAGTCTCAAGAGTTTGCGGGAGTTCGGCGATTACCCGGTGCTTGGTGCCCTCAGCTTGATTGTGTCGCGCTCGCGGCGCCAGGAGCAGCGTCGCGAAGTGGTGGGGTTCTGCGCGGGGGCTGGTCTATTCACAGCAGTGCTGGTGCTGGGGGTCGCCTTTGACGGACACCTTACGCGTCTGGTGCAGCATTTCTTTGTGATGGGTGCCGTATGAGCATCGTTGAGAAAGCGGTCGAAAAACTCAAAACCTTGCAGCCTGAGCCGCCGGTATCGCCACGCATCGAGGCTGGGTCACCGCATCCTCCGGCACCGACGATCGAGCGTTTGCGGGATAGTGCGCGGGTGGTGGATCAAACCACGGAAACCGCGCCGCCTTGGCATGTGGATCATATGGCGCTTGAGCGCATGGGTTTGCTTTCCGCCGATAGCGAGGCGAACGCTCGGCTCACGGATGAGCTGCGCCGCATCAAGCGGCCGTTGATGGACAATGCGATCGGAAAAGGCGGCAGAGTATTGGCTCACGCGAAACGCATCGTGGTAACCAGCGCGGTGCCGGGCGAAGGCAAGAGCTTCACCGCGGTGAATCTTGCCCTGAGCCTGGCGCGCGAGCGGGATTTCGAGGTATTGCTGGTGGATGGAGATATACCGAAATTCGACATCACCCGCGTTTTAGGTCTTGAGGGGCGGCCCGGCCTGATGGACGTGCTGGCGGACGAGCAGCGCCAGCCCGCCGAGGTCATTGTGCGAACCGATGTGCCGAATCTGATGGTGGTGCCGGTAGGGATGCGTCAATCGCTTACCGCTGAGTTGTTCGGCAGCCTCCGCATGGAATACGTACTTGAAGAATTTGGCGGTCGGAACCTGCGACGTCTGGTGGTGTTTGACTCTTCGCCGTTGTTGGCGACCTCGGAATCGCAAACGCTGGTTTCTCACATGGGCCAGGTTGTCATGGTGGTGGCCGCAGATCGCACACGTCAGCAAGTAGTCAATTCGGCACTGCAAAGCTTGAATGGCCCGCAATATGTTGGCCTCATGCTCAATATGAGCTGCCTGCCGGCGAGCGAGAACCACTATGACAGCTACTATGGCTAGAGCATGCCAGGCGCCATGAAAGGCAAACGTCGATGCACGCTGTCGGCGTCGGTTGTGTTGTCGTCGATGGTCTTTGGCAGCTGGGTGACCGGGGTTGAAGCCCAGAGCCAGAATCCCGAGACGCCGCCCTCACTGAACTCCGCCCCCGGCGGATTGGCAGGGGGGAGCGAGAACGTCCCGTTGGGTGTCATTCCGCAACCGAACATCGACTCTCCTGGTGTGGTCGCGGGTGTCACGCTCGGTGAGCTGTATGTCGATAATCTGACGCTAGCAGCTCGAGGCAAGCCGAAACAAACAAGCTGGATCACTGAAATCCAGCCGTTTATCAAGTCGGCCTACCGTGGTCCGCGGTTTTCCGGACTGTTCGATTACACGCTCACCGGATATCTGTACGAGGGCCAATCGCGCCATAACCAGTTGGCTCAAAACCTCGACACTCACGGTACGCTCGTCATCCTTCCACAACATTTCTTTCTCGACGGCAGCGCGTTGTATGGACGCGAGGTCGTCAACCAAAAATTGCCGACCGGGTCGGGCACGTTTTTCCTGGACAATAACCGCGCCAATGTGGCTATCGGCATGCTCAGTCCCTACTGGCTGCAGGATCTCGGCAATGTCGGCAGCATGACCCTGCGCTACACCCGTGGGCGGGTGGTATACAACCACCACGGTATCCCGTCGGAGAACCATACCCAGCTGAACGGCATTCCCGATGTCACCAGCAACGCGGTGCAGTTCAGTTTGGTGAGCCCCAAGTATCAAACGTGGGGTTGGAACCTGGAGTATTCCAGGCAGCAGCTGAATCCGGACTTCGGGCAGAGCGTGCAGTTCGCCGTGGCCAAACTGGGAGCTTCGTTACAGGTCAACAACAACATCCGGTTGCTGGCCGATGCGGGCAAGGAAAACAAGTTCCTGCCGGACGGCACGGTGCAGCAACTGGGGGCTCCGTTCTGGGACGCAGGGTTTGAATGGTCAATCACCCGGAATAGATTCAGGTTGATGGCCGGACACCGGTTCTTCGGGCGCAGTTTTCAGCTTTCCTGGACGCACCAGGCGTCACTGCTGACGACCGACCTGAGCTACGTGGAGCAACCGACCAACTACAGCCAGCAGTTGCTAGGTCTGAATTCGGGAACGGCGGTGACTCCTCCGGCCAACATCCAGTCGGCGATCCCCTCGCTGACCGAGCGCCAGCCGTATCTGAGCAAGCGTATGTCGGTCTCGGCGGTCTACACGATGCCAAGGAGCACGCTGAGCGTGAGGGTGTATGACGAGTTACGCAGCTATTTCGCGCAGAACAGCAGCGGTGAGCGAGTGGCGAACGCCGATGTTTCCTGGTTGTTCAACGTGGGAGCATTCACCACGCTCACCCCCAGTTTTCGCTGGCAGCGTTACCAATTTCGGGGCGGGCAGATCAGCCACATGTATTACGAGCAACTGGCGATCGTGCATCAACTCAACCCAAAAAATTTCGGCAGCGTGCAGCTGCGCCATGACTCCAGCGATGTGTCTTCCGGATCGCCGGGTGCCCACGGGTACCACGTGAACGTGATTTTCCTGCAGTGGACCCATCTGTTCTGAGAACGATATGTATCAGACGTTTTACAAGCTGCGCGGCAAGCCTTTTCAGTTGACCCCTGACCCGGGAATGCTGTTTCCCAGCAAGGGTCACAAGCGTGCCATGGCCTACCTGCTCTACGGTTTCGAGCAGGGCGAAGGCTTCGTGATGATCACCGGTGCGGTCGGTACCGGCAAGACGCTGCTTATCCAGAAGCTGTTCGAAGAACTCGCGCCTCGCAACATTGTGGTTGCCAGTCTCGCTTCGGCCAATCTTGATGGCGAGGATATATTGCCCGCCGTGGCTTCGGCGTTTGACCTGCCATATGAGCACCGTAGCAAGGAGGCACTGATGCAGGATGTGAAACAGTATCTGATATCACTTCATGCCAGTGACACGCATGCATTGCTGGTGGTGGACGAGGCGCAAACGCTTACTCCAGCCGCGCTCGAGATGCTCCGCATCCTGTCGAATTTGGAGCTGAAGGGCCATGCCCTCATGCAAATATTTCTTGTCGGCCAGGCCGAGCTGAGGCGGATCATCGTAAGCAACCACATGGAGCAGTTGCGCCAGCGCATCATTGCCTCACACCGAATCGAACCCATGGGCGAGGAGGAGAGCCGGGCATATATCCTGCACCGCCTGCGTGCTGTCGGCTGGAACAACGATCCGGAACTGGCGCCAGAAATTTTTGACGAGGTTTACCGAGACAGTCGCGGCATACCTCGCAAGATCAACCTCATCATGGACCGACTGCTGTTGCACGGTTATCTGGAGGAGCTGCATAGCCTGAATCTGGCCGAGCTCGCCACGGTGCTCGACGAAATGCACGAGGAGATGGCCGGTGTGCCGCCGACGCTGGAAGCGCCCGCCGTGCCCCACAACCACGACCTCGCACGGACCATGGCGCCCGCCGAGCGTGAAACCAAGCTCGCCGCGCTGGAACTCAAGAGCAACAACATCTTGTTGCGCTTGATGCGCGAAGAGGTCCGGCTCAAGAGAATGCTGCGGGCCGAACCGTCGCCGGCATCCGCCACTGATGACGCGGCGATCGCCGACGTGCGGTGTCCGCGTTCGTTCCGAGAGTGAGCGTAAATGAATACGGCGTCGCCGCAACACGAACCCATCACCAACGCCATGACGGTGGATGTGGAGGACTATTTCCAGGTTGCGGCCTTTGAAAAGTGCATCCGTCGCGAGGACTGGTCGCACTGGCCCATGCGCGTCGAAGGCAATACCCGGCGAGTGCTGGAGCTTTTCGAGCGTCATGGTGTGCGCGCCACCTTCTTTGTGCTGGGCTGGGTGGCGGAACGCTTCCCCGCGCTGGTGCGTGACATCAGCGCCGCCGGCCATGAGATCGCGAGCCACGGGTTCGGACACGAGCGCTTGACCAATCTCGGTCGCTCCGAATTCCGTGACGGGATTACCCGCACAAAACGTCTGCTGGAGGATCTTACGGGTAACGCGGTTTACGGCTACCGTGCGCCCAGTTATTCCATCGGACCTGCCACGCTGTGGGCCCACGAGGAGCTGCTCGAAGCGGGTTATCGCTACAGTTCCAGCATCGTACCGATCCATCATGATCTTTACGGCATGCCGGGAGCGCCGCGATTTCCGTTTTTTGCCGACCGTTCCGGATTACTCGAAATCCCGGTGACGACGGTGCGACTAGGGGGGCGCAACTGGCCATGCGGTGGCGGCGGTTATTTCCGTTTGCTGCCATACACGCTGTTCAGGCGTGGCCTGCGACGCGTCAACCTGGGTGAGCGCTGCCCGGGCGTGTTCTATTTCCATCCATGGGAAGTGGATCCGCAACAGCCGCGGGTACCCGGCGTGACGCTCAAGAACCGGGTGCGTCACTACCTGAATCTGGAGCGCACGGCACCCCGGCTTGAGCGACTCATGCGCGATTTCCGTTTCGACCGCATGGATCGGGTATTTCTCGCTCCCACCCATGCCGACTATCCCGTGGTGGCGCTTCGGGCCGCCGAACCCAGTGCGCATTGAGAGAGGGTGCAATATGTCCGACCGTCTGGACGACAGTCGTTTTGCCAACCATTGCGTCATAAAGCGTATGGGAAGTGGTGACGAAGGACGCTGGGACGCGTTTGTCAAAGATGCGCCGCAGGCCACGTTTTTCCACCGCACCGCCTGGTGCGGCATCCTTGAGCAGGTGCTCGGCCACCGCTGCCACTATTTGTATGCGGAACGGCGTGGGGTCATTACGGGCGTGCTGCCACTCGCCGAGATACGCAGTCATCTGTTCGGCCACGCGCTGATTTCGACGCCATTTTGCGTTTATGGCGGCGTGGTGGCCTGCGACGCGGACAGCGAGGTACGGCTGATACAGGCCGCGACCGCCCTCGCCGACCAACTGCGAGTCGCCTATCTCGAACTGCGTAACCGCGAGCTGCGTTCCCCCGCTTGGCCAGTCAAGGACCTGTACGTCAGCTTCCGCAAAGAGATCCATCCGGACCATGACGAAAATCTGAAGGCGATCCCGCGCAAGCAGCGCGCCATGGTTCGCAAGGGCATTAGCGCTGGTCTGCAGGCGCACCATGACGGCGGCATTGCCGATTTTTACCGGGTGTACGCCGAGAGCGTGCGCAATCTGGGCACGCCCGTGTTGTCCCGCAACTATTACATGAGACTACAGCAGACGTTTGGCGAGGATTGCGAGGTCACCGTGGTTACTCACCAAGGGCGGCCGGTGGCTGCGGTAATGAGCTTCTACTTCCGCGATGAAGTGCATCCCTATTACGGCGGCAGCGTCGCGTGCGGCCGTGATCTCGCGGCCAACGATTTCATGTACTGGGCAGTGATGCAACGTGCGGCGGAGCGTGGCGCGCGGCTGTTCGACTACGGCCGCAGCAAGCAGGACAGCGGTTCCTATCACTTCAAGAAGCACTGGGGTTTCGAGCCGCAACCATTGCCCTATGCCTATTACCTGGTACGCGCCAAGGGGATCCCCAATATCAGCCCTGACAATAGAAAATACCATCTGTTCATCAAGGCCTGGAAGCAGTTGCCGCTGCCCATAAGTTGTGCGGTGGGCCCATGGCTCGCGCGGGATCTGGGTTAGCTCGTGCAATCGGTCTTGTTCCTCTGCCACCGGTTGCCGTGGCCACCCAGCAAGGGCGACAAGATTCGCTCGTACCATGTATTGCGGTGGCTCGCCGAGCGTTATCACGTGTATCTGGGCACATTCGTGGACGATCCGGCCGACTGGCAGTACCTTGCGCCGGTCGAGTCCTTGTGTGCCGAGGTTTGTGTCCGCCCTTTGGGGCCTTGGCGTTCGGGCTGGCGCGCGCTTGGCTCGCTGATGCGGGGTGAAGCTCTCACCGTCGGGGTTTACCACGACCGCGTCATGCGAAGTTGGGTCGAACGGCTACTTGCCGAGCACAAGCTGGATCTGGCCTTGTGCTATTCGTCCGGCGTTGCGCCCTTTGTAATGCGGCACGTCCAACTGCGCCGTGTCATGGATTTCGTGGATGTAGACTCCGACAAATGGCGCCAATATGCGCAGAACCATGGTGGCGTGAAGCGCGTGATTTACCGGCGGGAAGCGCGGCGGCTGGCAGAGTTCGAGCGCGCGATTGCCGCCCAATTTGATGCCAGCGTGCTGGTTTCGGAGGCCGAAGCGGTTTTTTTTCGGAATCAAGTGCCGGAATCGGCCGACAAGGTGCACGGTATCCCCAATGGTGTGGACGCCGAGTATTGGGATCCGCAACGTACCTATTCCAGTCCCTACCAGCCGGGAGAAAGGGTGGTGGTGTTCGTGGGTGCCATGGATTACCGCGCCAACGTGCATGCGGCGCAATGGTTCGCGCGCGAAGTCTGGCCGCTAATTTTCGCCCAGCGTCAAGACGCTCGCTTTTACATCGTGGGTAGCAGGCCGGTAGCCTCGGTCCGCACGCTGGGCCAGCTCGCGGGCATCACGGTCACGGGGCGGGTGGAGGATGTGCGGCCATACCTGGCACATGCACATGTCGTGGCGGCGCCGTTGCGCATTGCCCGTGGCATTCAGAACAAGGTACTGGAGGCGCTGGCCATGGGGAAGGTCTTGCTGGCAACGCCTGAAGCCTACGAGGGCATCGAAGATTTCGAGGGTCGCCAAGGCTGCATCGACGAATCGCCCGAGGTCCTGGCGACGGAAGCCTTGCGTTGGTTGGATGCGCCGCAAGCCGTACGTGTGCCGGCGGCCCGCGCCAAGGTTCTATCCCGCTATGACTGGGTGCGCAATCTCGGCATCTATGGAAACGTGCTGTGCAATGCTCAGCCCACTGCGGCCTTTGTGGATACCGCGTGCACTGACGGGTTGGAGGCGCGCTTTTGAACAGACTGCTTGCAGCCATGACAGGTATTTCCGTGCGCCGCCCCGGCTGGGTACTGGCTGTGGCCGCCTTCGCCGTTGCCGTCATCGCGTTGCTGGCCTGCTACTGGCAGACCGTGCAATCGCTGGTGTGGGTCTGGGATCACGATGGAACATACCAGTATGCCTTTCTGATCTTTCCGTTGAGCCTGTGGGTGGCATTCAACCTGCGGCATCGACTCCGGGCGAGCCCGCCCGTGCCGAGCGTATGGGGCCTGGCAGCGATGGCTTTGTTGGTGTTTGTCTGGTATGCCGGCCACCTGCTGGATATCAATCTGGCGCAGCATTTCGCGTTCGTGGCCCTGTTCCCGATGCTGGTGCTGGCATGCTGGGGGTGGCGCGCTCTGTGGGTGTTGGCGTTCCCGCTCGGCTATCTGGTGGTGTTCGCGGTTCCCTGGGGCGATGCGCTGGTGGGCCCGCTGCAAGACATCACGGCCCATTTTGCCGTGCGCGCGCTGGAGTTGACCGGCACACCGGTGTTGCTCAACGGCCGCGAGATCATCACGCCCTCGGCGGTATGGATGGTGGCAGATGCATGCAGCGGCGTGAAATTCTTCATCGCCTGCACCGCGCTCGGCTGCCTGTATGCCTACCTGATGTACCGCCGCTGGTGGAAGCGGATGGTTTTCGTGGCGCTGTCGGCAGCGGTGCCTGTTATCGCGAACGGCTTGCGGGTGTATTTCACCGTGCTGATCGGCGAGACCTGGGGACTGAAATACGCCACCGGCACGGACCACCTGATTTTCGGCTGGCAGTTCTTCGGTACCGTGCTGTTACTGCTGTTGCTGGCCGGCTGGTTTTTCCGGGACAGCATTCTGGTTCATGAGCATTCCTCTGCGCATGACGACACATTCGCCAGCGCGCGCAGCATGGTTTGGCCGGCAGCTATCGCGCTGTTGATCGCGGGTCCGGTATTGGCCGCCGGACTCGCATCACCGGCAGCGTCGGAAACCACGCACTTGACCGCGCCAACGATCGCGGACTGGAGGGGGCCGAAGACAGCCGAAGACGGCTGGCACCCAACCTTCAAGGGGGCGGCTGGACAGGTACGAGCATCCTATCGAGCGGCTACCCGCGGCGACGTCGTCGAGTTGTATCACGCCGTCTATACCGGCAAACCGCGCCGTGGACATACCCTGATTACGTACGGAAACGACCTCTACGATCCGGCGCACTGGCAAATTCTCAGTAGTGGCAGTCAACAGGTCCATTTCGCCAACGGGCGGGGCACGACTGCCGGCGAGCTGCGACTGACCGGTGTAACGGGTCCTCGCCTCGTGTGGTACTGGTACTGTGTGGATCACCGCTGTACCCGTTCGCCAGTGCTGACCAAATTGCTGCAGGCGTCGGATGTACTGCGTGGGCATGTTCCGCGATCTTCGGTGTGGGCAATATCGTCGTTGGTCGCCAACGGCAGTGAGGATCAGGCAAGGACTAACTTGCACGCCTTTGCGCACGCCTTGCCCGTGCCAGGCACGCCGGATGTGCAAGTGCAGCAGCCACCGGGTCTTGCAGGGAATCAGCCGTGAACGACAAACCACTGATCGTGCACGTGCTCTACCGGCTGGATACCGGCGGTATGGAACGCGTGCTGGTCACCTTGATAAACCGCACCCAGTCGCAGTACCGCCATGTGGTGATCTGCCTTGACGGATTCAGCGCCTTTCGTGAAAAGATTGAGGATCCAAACGTGCCATGCGTGGCACTGAACAAGAAACCTGGCAAGGACTGGCGCTGCTATTTCAGGTTGTGGAAGGCACTGAGAAAATTCAAACCGGATCTGGTGCATACCTACAATTACGGCGCCTTGGATGCGGCTCCGGTGGCAAAGATTGCGGGGGTTCGCCGCGTAGTTCATGCAGAGCGCGGCCGAAATGCAAACGATCCGCGCGGTGAGAGCCGCAAATACCGCTATCTGCGGCGCTGGTTGGCGCCGTTCATCGATCGGTATCTGGCGGTTTCCAGGGACCTGCGAGATTGGCTGACAGAAAAGGTGGGCATTGATCCGTCGCGGGTTGTTTACATTCCCAACGGTATTGATGCCGCAGACTTTGCCGTTGCTCCCACAAAGAAAAAAGTGCGACCGTTGTTGGGGTCGTTCGCGCCTCCCGGTACCATCGTGATTGGAACCGTCGCGCGCCTTGATCCGGTGAAGGATCAGACGGGCTTGGTATCCGCTTTCAATTTCCTGTGCGAATCGTTGCCTGATATGCGTGGGCGCCTCCGCTTGGCTATCGTTGGCGAGGGACCGCAGCGTTCCGCAGTTGAAGCACAAATCGCCCATCTCGGTCTTCTCGAACAAGTATGTCTTCTGGGCAATCGTGATGACGTGCCGGCGATCCTTGTCGAATTCGACATCTTTGCGTTCTCCTCGATCGCCGAAGGTATGCCGGGTGTCCTGCTGGAAGCCATGGCGGCCGGTCTGCCCGTAGTGGCCACAGAAGTGGGTGGCGTGGGTGACGTTGTCGCGTCCGGGATCACGGGGCTGTTGGTTCCGGCCGGGAATCCTCTCACCCTGGCCAAAGCCTTGGCGACTTATGTGTCCGACGAAGCACTCCGGGTGCGTCACGGTCGTGCCGGCCGCAAACGCGTGGAAACCGGATTCAGTCTGGACGACATGGTATCGGCGTATGTCGCCTTGTACGATGAATTGATTGGTCGGCAGCACGACGCCGTACAGCCACGCGTGATGCCCAGTTTGACCGGGCACAAGGAGAATTGACATGTGCGGTCTGGCGGGAATCGTGTTGTCATGCGGCGGCGGGGTCGATGAAAAGGTCTTGTTGGCGATGCGCGATGCGCAGTTTCATCGCGGACCTGACGAGGCCGGGCTGCATCTGAGCATGGGCGTGGGTCTGGGACATCGTCGACTGTCCATCATTGACCTGAGCCATGGACAGCAGCCGATGGTGGATGAAGCGGCTGGTCTGGTGCTGGTCTACAACGGTGAGCTTTACAACTTCCAGTCGATCAGGACCGAACTGGAAGCATGTGGTGTGGTGTTTCACAGCCGCTCGGACACCGAAGTGCTGCTGCGTGCCTGGCAGCGGTGGGGTGAAGCCTGCCTCACGCGCCTGGTTGGAATGTTTGCATTCGCCATCTGGGACATGCGTGCGCAGCGCATCTTTCTGGCGCGCGATCACATCGGCATCAAGCCACTCCATTACGGCTTCACAAGTTCGGGCGATCTGGTGTTCGCTTCCGAACTCAAGGGGCTGCTGGCGCATCCCGGTGTAGAACGTAGGCTCGATCCACAGTCGTTGGAGGATTATCTGGCGCTCGGCTATGTGCCGGATCCGAAAACCATCTATCGAGGGGTTTTCAAGCTGCCGCCTGGTCATTCCTTGAGTTGGCGCGCGGGTGAACCCGAGCCGGTCCCGCGCCAATACTGGGATGTGCCTTTCAAGTGCTCCGCCGACATGACTGCTGACGAAGCCGTAGCGCAGCTCCGCAGCTTGCTGGATCGGGCTGTGCAAAGCCAGATGATCGCGGACGTGCCGCTCGGGGCGTTCCTGTCGGGCGGTGTGGATTCCAGCGCCGTGGTGGCCAGCATGAGCCGGACATCCAGTCAACCGGTGCGGACCTGCTCCATCGGGTTCGACCACGACGGTTTCGACGAGACAGTTTATGCTAGGCGCGTGGCCCAGCATCTGCATACGCAGCATTTCGAGCAGCGGGTCAGCGCTGACGATTACGCGCTGCTCGACACGCTGGCGGCGGTTTACGACGAACCGTTTTCCGACAGCTCGGCCCTGCCGACGTTCCGCGTGTGCGAGTTGGCACGCACCCAGGTGACGGTGGCGCTATCCGGCGACGGTGGCGACGAGAATTTCGCCGGCTACCGGCGTTACCGCCTGCATGCGTGGGAAAGCGGCTTGCGCGCGCGCTTGCCGTTGGCGTTGCGCAAGCCGCTGTTCGGTATGCTGGGGAGCATCTATCCCAAGGCTGATTGGGCTCCGCGCCCGCTGCGCGCCAAGACCACGCTGCAGGCGCTTGCCTGCGACGATGTGGAAGCCTATTTCCACAGCGTCTGCACGACGTCCACGGCATTGCGCCAGCGACTTTACAGCGCGAGCTTCAAGCGCGAACTTCAGGGTTACAGCGCACTCACGGTGTTTCGCGAACACGCCAGGCGCGCGCCTACGGATCATCCGCTGCTGCTGGCCCAATACCTGGACCTCAAGACCTGGCTTCCCGGCGACATCCTGACCAAGGTCGACCGCGCCAGCATGGCGCACAGCCTCGAGGTTCGCGTCCCGCTACTCGATCATCGTCTGGTCGAATGGGCGTCATCCTTGCCACCCGGGTTGAAGCTGAGAGGAGGGATCGGCAAATACATCTTCAAGAAAGCGCTTGAGTCGGATTTGCCCCACGACGTGCTCTACAGGCCGAAGATGGGTTTCAGTGTGCCGTTGTCGGCATGGTTGCGTGGGCCGCTCGCTCAGCGCACCCGGAAAGCGATGCTGACGGGTGCCATTGCCGAATGCGGGTATTTCGAAC
>DATKVA010000132.1:0-12838 GCA_035530315.1 Rhodanobacter sp.
GCCGCTACTCAAAGATGTCGCGCCCGAGCGGCTGCCGGTGTTCGTGCCATGAGGATCCTGCTGCTCGGCGCCAACGGCCAGCTTGGCCGCACGTTTCTCGATCACGGCGGCCTGGCCGCACGCGGCGAGCTGGTGGTTGCCAGCCGCGATGGCGTGCTGAGCGGTGGCGGTCGCGGTGAGATCGTGGATCTTGCCGAACCGGCCAAGCTGCCCGCGCTGCTCGATCGCGTGCAGCCCGACGTGATCGTCAACGCCGCTGCCTATACTGCGGTGGATCGCGCCGAGCAGGAAGAAGCACTGGCCACCCGCATCAACAGCGAGGCGGTCGGCGAACTCGGCAGCTGGGCGTCGGCCTATCCCGCGCTGGTGCTGCATTACTCGACCGACTACGTGTTCGATGGCGCGCAGTCGCAACCGTATGCGGTCGATGCACCCACCGCGCCGCTGGGCGCTTACGGCCGCAGCAAACTAGCCGGCGAGCAGGCGCTGCAGGACAGCGGTACCGACCATCTGATCCTGCGCATCGCCTGGGTGTATGCCGCCACGCATGGCCAGAATTTTCTGCGCACCATGCTGCGACTGGGCAGCGAGCGCGATGAGTTGCGGGTCGTGGCCGACCAGCACGGTGCACCGACCGACACGCGGCTGGTCGTGCGCGCCAGCCTGGCGGCGCTCGATCGCTGGCTACTGGCCAATGCCGCGCAACATCGGCAACTGATCGGCACGCATCACCTGGTCGCCAGCGGCGCCACCACCTGGCATGGCTTTGCCACGGCGATCTTCGAGCAGGCGCTGGCACAGGGCGTGATCGCGCGGGCACCGCGGGTGATCCCGATCGGCAGCGCCGAGTTCCCCACGCCGGCCCGGCGCCCCGCATGGTCGGTGCTGGACAACACCGGGTTCCAGCAGCACTTCGGATTTTCGCTGCCCGATTGGCGCGAGGGCCTGCGCGAAGCCATCGCCCAGCTCGCCCCGCCCGCCCGGTAGGCGACTCTTGTGTGGGAGCGGCTGTTGTGGGAGCGGCTTCAGCCGCGATGCTCTTGGCTTGGTCAGAGCAAGAGCATCGCGCGCAAGCGCGCTCCTACAAGAGCCCACACACGTGCGCTCCTAATGCAAACCGAAATCCACCCGTGTCGTCTTGCCCTTGTCCTTGATGCCCTTGGCGTCGAGCCTGGGCGCGTGCACCGTGATGCGCTTTTCGTCGATCTTGCCGCGCAGCCACCGGTGCACCGCCTCGGCGCGGCGTTCGGCCAACTGGCGCAATGCGGCTGCGTTGACCGGCATGTTGGTTTCCAGCAACTGGTGCATCACTTCCGGCGGCTGCGATTTGGTGAAGCCGAGCAGGTTCTTCGGCTTGGGGAATTTCGCGTGCTTGTAAACGCGCGTAAGGTAATGCGCGTATTCGTCGGGGGTGAGCGTGAGCGTGGCCGGATCGACCTTGTCGCCGTCGTGATCGGCCTTTGCCTTGCGGATCAGGTCATCGACCATCACCTTGCGCAGACCTTTTTCGTCGATGGCGGGATCCATCCGGCCGGTGATGTCCAGTTGCAGCGAGGGCTTGTCGTGCAGCAGTTTCGCCAACTGGGCAAGACGCGACTGTGCGGTGCCGTCCAGCACGGCGGAGCCCGGCGCGAATTCGACATAGCCGAGGTCGGGATGCTTGCCGCCACCAAGTGAGGCGAGCAGCCGGAACGGCGAGGTGGCGGCACGGACAATCAGGTTCGCGAAGGCGCGCCAGATCAGGCCGCTCATGCTGAACTGCGGGTCGTCCAGGGAGCCGGATACCGGCACATGCACGTCGATCTGGCCTTGCGAATTCCTCAGCAGCGCCACCGCCAGCTTCACCGGCAGATGGCTCACGCCGGGCGCATCGACGCGATCGCCGAAGGTAAGCTGTTCGATGAAGATATGGTTGTCTGCGGTGAGCTTGCGCTGGTCGAGCACGTAGTGCACGTCGACCTTGAGCAAGCCGCCGGTGATCGGGTAGCCGGCGTATTTTCTGGAGTAGGGCGACAAATGGTCGAGCTCGACCGCATCGGCCTTTGCCTTGATGTCGAGAAAGGCCATCGGGGTCAGCGGGTTGATGCTGCCGGTGATGTCCACCGGCGAGCTTTCGTCCAGCTTGCCCTGCAGTACCAATTCGGCCGGTGGGCCTGCGCGGGTGCCGAACGCGCCGATCTTGCCTGCCAGATCGGTAACGTTGGCGCTGTAGTTGGGCTTGATGAAGTTGTCGGTGTAGTTGAGCTGGCCGCGTGCCAGTGTGATCTGGCCGATCTGGATCTCCGGGGCCGGACCCGATGGGGTGGCCGCCACGACAGGCGTCGGCGCCGCGGCCGGTGCCGGCGACTGTTCGGCGCGCGTCACCGACACGGGGGCTTCGGCCTGGTTCGTCACCACGTCCAGCAGGTTGAGGCGGCCATTGCTGTTGACGATCACGCGGGCGTAGAAATCGCTGAGCGCGAGCCCGCCGATGTCCGCGTGCGGCGCACCTTCACCCAGGCGCAGCACCAGGTTGCTGGCGGACAGCGAATGCCAGCGCAGGAAGTCATCGCCGGTCAGCTTGTCCTGCACCCGGACCCGGCCCAACGTGGCCTGACCGCGATAGTCGATGCGCGCCGGTGCATCGCCGCGATCGCGGTAGCGCAGGCGACCGTTCGCGCTGAGCAGCGCACTGCCGATGCGCACGTTCAGCGGCACGCTGATCAGCGACTGCAGCGGTGCGATATCCAGGCCGCGCGCCTTGACCTGCAGCTGGGCGTCCAGCGGCTTGGGCCGCACCTGGCCGGTGAGCGCATAGCTGCGCTTGCCAAGCAGGCCGGTCAGCGTCACCTTGACCGGCTCCTGGAGGTTGTCGGATAAGCCGTCGAAGCCGTAGCGATCGATGTGCAGAGCGACCGGCGCAGGCCGGTCGGCACGCAGGTCGCGGAAGGCGACATCGCTGTTCTCGATGTCCAGATGGGCGAGGCTCCAGTGCCAGACCGGCGTGGTCGTCGATGCGCCGGCCTTCGCTGATGCTGCATGGGCGGAGGGTGTTGCGGCGATCAGGCTGGCCAGATCGAAGCGGCCATCGCGTAGCCGGTTCACGTCGAGCTTGAGCCCATGCACCAGCAGACTTTCGATCTGCGCCTGGCTGCCGGCCAGGTCGAACCGGGTCAGCTTCACCTGCATCGACTTCCAGGCCACCGGCGTCGTGCCGTCATGCCGTTTCAGGACCAGGTCGTCGATGCTGAACTGCGCCGGTTCCAGATGCAGGTTCAGCGTCTTGCCCCAGGCCGCCTGCAGTCGACCGTCGGCATCGAGATGGCCATGGGCGATGGTGGCCTGCAACGACGGCAGGGCCAGCGACTGCAGGGGCGCCACGGTGACGCCCTGCAGCGCCAGCTTGCCGTCGAAGCGTGCGCCGGCGAGGTCGAGCTTGCCGCTGGCATGCACCGCACCGCCATTCAATTGCGCGGCCAGATCGAGGCTGCCGATGGGCGCCGGGACGGTGGACAGGCCGTGCAGCGTGCCGCGCACGTTCTGCAGCGCGAGAGTGGCCGGCTGGTCGCCGCCGGTACCGGGATCGGCATAATCGAAACGGCCCCGCTGCAGGATCAGCGAGTCGATACGCACGTCGTTCGGCGGCGAAGCGGGCTGGGGTGATGGCTCACCGGCATCCGTGGAGGTCAGCGCGTCGAAATTGCTGTGCCCGCCAGCGCCGCGCTGGTAATGCACGACGGCGCCGTCGAGCTGGACTGCCCCGAGGCGATAGCGCGAGATCAGCGGTTGCACGTCGGTCAGCTGGGCGGTGCCGTGCCCCAGCTCCAGCAGCGCAACGCCGGCCGGAGTGGTCAGCTTGAAGTCGTCCAGCGTCAGTTGACCGCCGAGCCGCAGCTGCATGTTCTTGCCGTCGGTGGCGAACTTCAGCTGCAGCTGGCCGGACAGCTGGCCGCGTGGAATCGCCACCGGCAGCGTGGTCGGTACGTAGCCGAGATAGCGTGGCAGATCCAGATGGTCGAGCTGGAAGTCGAGTTCCGATTCGCGGCTGCTGGCGAAGGGTTTGGTCTTGCCATCGATGCGCAATGGACTGCCATCGATGCGCGCAGCCAGCAGCGGTTGCACGAACAGATCGGTGTCGGCGGGCAGGTTGGCCAGGAACGGAATGCCCAGTTCGATCCGCTCGACATGGTGGCTGATAGCCAGCACCTTGTCGTCGAAAACGATGTCGCCGTCGTGCACGCTGATGTTGGCCACGGCGAAACGACTCGGTGGCGCATTCGGGTCCGACTTGCCCTTGAGGCGTTCCAGCAGATCGGAGAAGTTGAAGCGATGCGGTGCCAGACGGGTGATATGCAACTGAGGGTGCTGCAGCGCCAGCTCATCCAGCACGGGCGCGCGGCGAAACAGCGAAGTCCATGAAGCGTTGATGGTCAGCCGGTCGACATCGACGAACGCCGCATGGCCATCGCGTGCGCCGATATGCAGCCGATCCAGATCCAGTCGCAGCGTGTAGGGATTGAGATGCACGGCGCTGATCGTCACCGGTCGGCCCAGCAGGGCGCCCAGCCGGCTTTGCAGCTGCGATTTCAGCAGCGGTGGCGCGGCGAAAAAACCGAGCAGGCCGAACACGGCGAGGATGATGACCAGCACCAGCACACCGCGACGCAGGCGATGGGAGCGATAAAGCCGTTCGGCGTGATGGCGCACGACGGCCAGGCGCGGGTCATCCAGCAAACGACGATCGATCATGCAGATTGCGCTCCGTGAACGTCGTGATCGGGCGGTACCGGTGGCGGTTGCCGGCGACTGCCGGGAATCGGGTTATTCGGGATACCCCTTTTGCCGCCGGTGGCCGCTCAATGCCAGGAACAGACCACCTTGCCGCAGGTGCCTGCATCCATCAGGTCGAAGCCTTTCTGGAAGTCGTCGATGGCGATCTGGTGGGTGAGCACCTTCTGCAGCGGGAAGCCGGTCAGCACCATCTGCGTCATCTTGTACCAGGTCTCGTACATCTTGCGGCCGTAGATGCCCTGCAGGGTGAGGCCCTTGAAGATCACCTTGTCCCAATCGATGCCGGCACCGCGCGGCATGATGCCGAGCATCGCGATCTTGCCGCCGTGGTACATCACATCGAGCATGTCGTTGAACGCACGCGGGTTGCCGCTCATCTCCAGGCCCACGTCGAAGCCCTCGATATGCAGATCCTTGACCACGTCGCGCAGCGACTGGTTGGCCACGTTGACCACCCGCGTGGCGCCCATGTCGGCGGCCAGCTTCAGGCGGTAGTCGTTGACGTCGGTGACCACCACGTTGCGCGCGCCCACGTGTTTGCAGATGCCGGCGGCGATGATGCCGATCGGCCCCGCGCCGGTGATCAGCACGTCCTCGCCGATCAGGTCGAACTCCAGCGCGCAGTGCGCGGCATTGCCGTACGGGTCGAAGAACGCGGCCAGCTCGGACGGGATCTGGTCCGGGATCGGCCACAGGTTCGAGGACGGCATGCTCATGTACTCGGCGAACGCACCGTTGCGGTTCACGCCGATCCCCACGGTGTTCGGGCACAGGTGCTGGCGGCCGGCGCGGCAGTTGCGGCAATGGCCGCAGACGATGTGGCCTTCGGCCGAGACGCGGTCGCCGAGCTGGTAGCCGGTCACGCCCGGACCGATCTCGACGATGCGGCCGACGAACTCGTGGCCGATGGTGAGGCCGGGCACGATCGTGCGCTGGCTCCACTCGTCCCACTTGTAGATGTGCAGATCGGTGCCGCAGATCGCGGTCTTCTCCATCTTGATCAGCACTTCGTTCGGGCCGACCACCGGCAGCGGCACCTGTTCCATCCAGATGCCCTGTTCGGGCTTGCGCTTGACCAGGGCTTTCATCGTCTGCGGCATGGGGTGTCCATCGGTAGGCCCGCAACTGGGGCGGATAGAAACCAATTATAGAGCGCGCGAACCACAAGCCGGCGTGATTGCCGACTGGCTGCTGGTCGGCGGACGGTGCGCCGCCTACAATTTCCGGATGCCGCTCGACTCACGCCCGCTGGCCATCTTTCTGATGGGCCCCACCGCCTCGGGCAAGACCGCGCTGGCGTGCGCGCTGAGCGAGCGGTTTCCGCTGGGCCTGATCAGTGTCGATTCGGCGCTGGTCTACCGCGGCATGGATATCGGCACGGCGAAGCCCGATGCGGCGACGCTGGCACGTTATCCGCATGCGCTGGTCGATATCCGCGATCCGGCGGATGCCTATTCCGCGGCGGAGTTTCGTGCCGACGCGCTGGCGGCCATGCAGCGGATCGACGCACAGGGCAAGGTGCCGCTGCTGGTCGGCGGTACCGGGCTGTATTTTCGTGCCCTGCAGCAGGGGCTTTCCGACTTGCCCGAGGCGGTGCCGGCGCTGCGTGCGCGGCTGGCCGGCGAGGCCGAGCAGCTCGGCTGGCCCGCCATGCATGCACGGCTGGCGCGGCTGGACCCGTTGGCCGCCACGCGGATCGGCTGCCATGACGCGCAGCGTCTGCAGCGCGCGCTGGAGGTCATCGAACTGACCGGCCGGCCGCTCTCCGAACAGCAGCGCGGCGCGCGCACGCGTTTTCCGTGGCGCGTACTCAAGCTGGCGCTGCTGCCGGCCGATCGCGGCGAGTTGCACGCGCGCATCGCGCGGCGCTTCGACGCGATGCTGGCGGCGGGGTTTCTCGACGAGGTGCGTGCGCTGCACCGTCGCGGCGATCTGCATGCCGAGTTGCCGGCGATGCGGGCGGTCGGCTACCGGCAGGCGTGGGAGCATCTGGAGGGACTGACCGACCCTGCCGGGTTCCGCGATCGTGGCATCTTCGCCACGCGCCAGCTGGCCAAGCGGCAGATTACCTGGCTGCGCAGCGACTTCAGCGCCCGCCGGCTCGATCCGGATCGCCCCCGCTCGGCCGCGCTGGCGGCCGATGCGTTGGGGCTGTTTCTTGGCTCCCAGGCGGGCTGATCGGCTCATGCCGGCGCCTTCGTACGCTCTGCCGGCCGCTCCAGCCCGGCCGCCATGCTGCCGCTGCGCAAAAATCTCCTTTCATCATGCATTTGAAAGCAGTTAACATCCTGAATATGTTGGGCCGAGGCGCCGTTGGCGTTTTTTACTCAGGCCTGTCCGTTGCGAGGGGAGAACAAGAAATGTCCAAGGGACAATCGTTGCAGGATCCGTTTCTGAACGCGTTGCGGCGTGAGCGCGTGCCGGTGGCCATCTATCTGGTCAATGGCATCAAGTTGCAGGGCACGGTCGAATCGTTCGACCAGTTCGTCGTGCTGCTGCGCAATCAGGTGAGCCAGATGGTGTACAAGCACGCCATCTCCACCGTGGTGCCCAGTCGCAACGTGCGCATCACTAATGGCCACGAAGATCATGACGAACACGACAGTCATGCCGACGCGGCAGCTGTACCCAGTGAAGCCGATGCTTGAGTGAAGCGAATACTTGAATGACAGGGTGCGCGCCCGCATGAAGTAGGCGTTACTCCCGACAGGCCATAGCCAGCAGTGTTCGACAGACAGAAGAAAGGCGACCGCGCCGTGCTGGTGCTGCCGCATTCCCGTGGCGAGGGCGATGCCGAGCGTCGCGCCGCGGAATTCGCCGAGCTGGTCCAATCCGCCGGTGCCGAAGTGCTGGGCACGGTCGCGGCGCGTGTCGAGGGCCCCAATCCGCGTTACTACATCGGCAGCGGCAAGGCCGACGAAGTTGCCGAGGCGGTGCGTGCGCTGGACGCCGACGTGGTGCTGGTCGACCACCTGCTGACCCCGGTGCAGGAGCGCAACCTCGAAAAGCTGCTGAACGTGCGCGTGGTCGACAGGGCGGGCCTGATCCTGGATATCTTCGCCCAGCGCGCGCGCTCGCACGAGGGCAAGCTGGAAGTGGAGCTGGCCCAGCTCAAGCATCTGGCCACCCGGCTGGTGCGCGGCTGGACCCATCTGGACACCCAGCGCGGCGGCGCCATCGGCAACCGCGGCCCGGGCGAAACCCAGCTGGAAACCGACCGCCGGCTGCTCGGCGAACGCGTCAAGATGCTCACCAAGCGCCTGCAGAAAGTGCAGACCCAGCGCGGCCAGCAGCGCCGCTCGCGGTTGCGCAACACGGTGCCGCGGGTGGCCCTGGTCGGCTACACCAACGCCGGCAAGTCGACCCTGTTCAATGCACTGACCAGCGGCGGGGTGTATGTCGCCGACCAGCTGTTCGCCACGCTCGATCCGACCGTGCGCAAGCTCGAGGATCTCAGCTGCGGTCCGGCCGTGCTGGCCGACACCGTGGGCTTCATCCGCGAGCTGCCGCACGATCTGGTGGCCGCGTTCCGCGCCACCCTGGCCGAAGCGCGCGATGCCGATCTGCTGCTGCACGTCAGCGATGCGGCCGACGACGAGCGCGAGCGCCTGCACGGCATCGTCGACAACGTGCTGGAGGAGATCGACGCCGGCGACGTGCCGCAACTGCACGTGATGAACAAGATCGACTTGATCGAGGCCGATTCGAGCCGGACCGATGTCCCTGCCGGCGACGATCCAGCGGCCACCCCTGAGCGCGCCCCTCGCACGCGCACCGCGCCGCGCATCGACCGCGACGCCGACGGCAAGCCCGTGCGGGTCTGGTTGTCGGCCGCCACCGGGGCCGGCCTGGACCTGCTGCGCCAGGCATTGGGCGAGCTGCTCGGTGGCGAGCGGCTGCAGTGCGCACTGCAATTGCCGCTTTCCGCCGGCCGGCTGCATGCCCGGCTCAAGGCCGCCGGTGCGATCTGCGGCGAGACGGTGGATGAACACGGCTGGCAATTGCGGATCGACGCACCGCGCAGCGTGATCGCGCCGCTCAGCGGTGGCGATGCCGCCGAGACGCGGCTGTTGCGCGAAATGCTGATCCCGGCGGAACAGCCCTGTTGAACAGCGGGAACATTCCATCCGGCTCTGTTAGAATGCACAGCGTTTGTGCGCTCGCCCTCGATGGGTGTGGCACACCGCTCGGGCCACTGCGGCCCACTCGATGCGTTGTCCCGTTCAATGCGTGTTCCGGCGCCGGTTGCCGGCCTCCCCGCCGCCTCAAGGAGACTGACTATGGCTTGGAATGAACCCGGCAAGGGATCGAACGATCCCTGGGGCAAGAATCGCCAGTCCGGCAAATCGCCACTGGACGACTTGCTCAGGAAGCTGCGTACCCGCATGGGCAAGCCCGGCCAAGGCGCCGGTGGCATCCTCACCGCCGTGCTGGTGCTGCTGGTGGTCGGTCTGCTGTTCAGCAGTTACACCATCATCGATGCCCGGCAAGTCGGCGTGGTGCTGCGCTTCGGCCAGTACTCGCGGACCCTGGGTCCGGGCTTTCACCTCAAGTTCCCGCAGCCGATCGAGTCGGTCAGGAAGGTCGAGGCCACGCGCGTGCGTTCGGTCAACGACACCGTCAGCATGCTGACCCGCGACGAAAACATCATCACCGTCGATTTCACCGTGCAGTATCAGGTGGACGATTCGCGCAAGTACCTGTTCTCGCTGAACGACCCGGACGGCACCATCCAGGCGGCCGCCGAGGCGGCGGTGCGCGGTGTGATCGGCGGCAGCGATATGGACCAGATCCTCTCCGCTGCCGGCGCCAACCTCGTCAACGAAGCGCAGCGGGTGCTGCAGAAGACCATGGACGGCTATGGCGCCGGCCTGCGGGTGACCGAGGTCAGTTTCCAGAACGTATCGCCGCCGAAAGAGGTGAAGGATGCGTTCGACGACGTCAACAAGGCCCGCGAGGACAAGCAAAGCATCGAGAACGCGGCCCTGGCGTATGCCAACAAGGTGGTGCCGGTGGCGCGTGGCGATGCCGCGCGCATTGCCGCCGAAGCCGCTGGCTACAAGGCCGAGCGGATCGCCCGTGCGCAGGGCGATACAGCCCGTTTCGAACTGCTGCTGAAACAGTACAAGGCGGCACCGGAAGTCACCCGCAAGCGCCTGTGGCTGGAGACGATGGAACAGGTGATGGCCGACAACCCCAAGGTGATCGACGGCTCCGGCGGCCGCAACATCATCAACCTGCCGTTTGGTCGTGCGGACCAATCGTCGGCCAACGGCACCGATGCCGGCACCGTCAACGCGATCGTGTCGCCAGCCAGCGGCAGTACCGCCGGCAACAAGGGGGCACAGCCATGAGCAGCAGGATCGTCACCGCCGTCATCGTCACGCTGCTGGTCCTGCTCGGCCTCAACAGCATGTTCGTGGTGAACGAGGGCCAGAACGCGCTGTTGCTGCAGTTCGGTCGCATCGTCCGTACCGATTTCAAGCCGGGCCTGCATTTCAAGATTCCGCTGGTGCAGCAGGACCTGAAATTCGACAATCGCATCCTGTCGCTGGATGCGGCGCCGGAGCGCTATTTCACCTCCGAGAAAAAGAGCGTCAACGTCGATTTCTACGTGAAATGGCGCATCGTCGACAACGCCAGGTACTACCAGGCCACCGGCGGCGACGAACTGCAGGCGACGCAGCGGCTCACGCCGATCATCAAGGATGCGTTGCGCTTCGAGTTCAACGCGCGCACGTTGCAGGAGTTGATCTCCGGCGGTCGCAAGGACATCACCGAACGGGTGCGCCAGCAGACCGACGCGTCCACGCGCAAGAACCTGGGCATCGCCGTGGTCGACGTGCGCATCAAGCGCATCGACCTGCCCGATACGGTCAGCGAGTCGGTGTACAAGCGCATGCGTGCCGAACGGCTGCAGCTGGCCAACCAGTTGCGCTATACCGGGCAGGAGGCCGCCGCCAAGATCCAGGCCGACGCCGATCGCCAGGGCCAGGTGCTGCGTGCCGATGCGAATCGCGATGCCGCCACGGTGCGTGGCGAGGGTGACGCACAGGCGGCGATGATCTATGCGCAGGCCTACAGCCAGGATCCCGAATTCTTCGCGTTCACCCGCAGCCTGGCCGCCTATCGCAAATCGTTCGAGGACGGCAAGAGTGTGCTGGTGCTCAAGCCGAGCGACCCGTTCCTCAACTACTTCAACGAGCCGTCGCCCAAAAAATGATCCGCCCGCAGCCCCGCATGCCTCAGGTCATGCGGGGCTGCCGAGCGTGAGCGGTCGTCGGTTGATTTCGTCATCATGGGCACCCGGCGTACCCTTGCCGCGGTGACGGATGTTTCCCCGGCTCCCATGCGGAGTCCATGCCAACGCAGACAATGCCCCGCCGGCGGGGCAATACACAGTGAGCGAGTACATCATGGGCAAGTCAGTCGTCATTCTCGGTGCCCAGTGGGGCGATGAGGGCAAGGGCAAGATCGTCGACCTGCTGACCGAGCGGGTCAGCGCGGTGGCGCGTTTCCAGGGCGGCCACAACGCCGGCCACACGCTGGTGATCAAGGGCAAGAAGACGGTGCTGCACCTGATTCCCTCGGGCATCCTGCGCGACGACGCGCTGTGCCTGATCGGCAACGGCGTGGTGCTGTCGCCGGCCGCGCTGATGGAGGAGATCGCCGAGCTCGAAGCGAACGGCGTCGAGGTGCGTTCGCGCGTCAAGATCAGTCCGGCCACGCCGCTGATCATGCCGTACCACATCGCCGTCGACAAAGCGCGCGAGATCGCCGCCGGCGGCAAGGCGATCGGCACCACCGGCCGCGGCATCGGCCCGGCCTACGAGGACAAGGTCGCCCGCCGCAGCATTCGCGTGGCCGACCTGATGTACCCGCACGAGCTGCCCGAGAAGATCCGGATCGCCGTCGACTACAACAACTTCATCCTCACCCAGTGGCTCAAAAGCTCACCGGTCGACTACCAGCAGGTGCTGGACGACGCGCTGGCCTGGGGCGACTACATCCGCCCGATGGTCGACGATGTGGCCACCATCCTGCACGACGTGCGTCGCGACGGCGGCAACATCCTTTACGAAGGCGCGCAAGGCGCGCTGCTGGACATCGACCACGGCACCTACCCGTACGTCACCTCCAGCAACACCACCATCGGCGGCGCGCTGGCCGGCACCGGCGTGGGCGTGGGCGACATCGACTACGTGCTGGGCATCTGCAAGGCCTACGCCACCCGCGTCGGCAGCGGTCCGTTCCCCACCGAATTGAATGACGAGATGGGCGAACGCCTGCGCAAGGTCGGCAACGAGTTCGGCGCCAGCACCGGCCGTCCGCGCCGCTGCGGCTGGATCGACCTGGTCGCGCTCAAGCGCGCCACCCAGATCAACGGCATCAACGGGCTGGCGATCACCAAGCTCGACGTGCTCGACGGACTGCCCACCATCAAGGTCTGCATCGCCTACGAATACCGCGGCAAGCGCCGCGAACTGGCGCCGCTGGATGCCGACGGCTGGGACGAGTGCAAGCCGGTGTACCTGGAGTTTCCCGGCTGGGAAGAATCCACCGCCGGCATCCGCGACTGGAACAAGCTGCCGCCCGCCGCTCGCGCCTACCTGCGCGCGGTCGAGGAACTCTCCGGCTGCCGCCTGGCCCTGGTCGCCACCGGCGCGGATCGCGAAGACACCATCGTGCTGGACGATCCGTTCGCCTGAGCTTCCGCTCGCCCGCTTCGCTCCAAGCCCCCGGGAATCCCGAACAACCCGGACCCCGGCACGTCGTAGGAGCGCACCCTGTGCGCGAATGCCCTGGTGGGCGACTCTTGTAGATTCTATGTTTGCCGTCAACCCCTGTGACCACTTTGGGGTTCTCTCTCGATCGGTGTGGTTGTCGTGGTGGCCCCGTTGCGTAAACGCATGGCCTTTCAGGGGTGGCAGGAGTGCCCTCCAAAGCAGTCGTCATGGTCGAAGCCTTCCTTCGTCGGCCTCGACCAGCGTTCAGTATCAATGCACTAGGCGCAGTCAAGGGTCCGCTGCGCCGGTCTTCGACCGCCCTTGACTGGTCCAGCCCTCGG
>DATKVA010000133.1:0-13440 GCA_035530315.1 Rhodanobacter sp.
ACCCCGCACGCGATAGCTGGTGCAATCTAGCTGGGCCCCGCGCGTCGCGACCAACCGACAGGGAGTCCGAAGGAACCGGCGGGCGGGGCTCTCCTCTGCATGGATGCCTGCATGATCGCCTACACCCTCAAGCAGAACGATGACGGTCAGTGGAGCATCCGCTGCATGGGCTCGATCCTGGCAGCAGTCTGCCGCTTGAGCCCGCCCTCCGGCAGGCACATGAGAGGGTCCATACAAAACGCATGGATTCTGGTGGACCGGTCCTTACCCCCCCCAGTGCGATAGGCATCATGGTGGGCCGGATTTTCGCACGTCGCCATGGCGATGCGAGGGATCCGCCGGATGCACGGTGCGATCGCCGTCGTTGAATCCTGCCGCGAGCCTGGCTGGCGCGGGCGCAAACGGGTGGGTTGATACGGTGGCGCGCCTTCAGTTGCTCCGGCTGTCGGCCGGGAGGTGTGCTGCCATCTTCAGGCGGCTGACGCGATGCGGCGGAGATCCATGCGGACAGGGGCAGAAGCTGACCCCCTGCGGCAACTCAGGCTGGCTATCAGATCGGTGAATTGCTTGCCGGTGGCCTGCGGGTGCAGCAGGATGAAGCAGTCGTTCTTGGCGCCGGCCGGGCGATGGGCGGCCGCGATGCATATCTGACCATCCCTGGTGGCCAGTACCGGCATGGCGGAATACTCCGAATCCCACAGCTGACGGCAAACGAGGCCATGTTGCGGGCCGCCGGCGATGATGCACTCGATGATCTTTTCCATGGTGTCTGCTCTTGTGTCGCGTGGGTTGGGGGTACGCAATACATCAAGCAGGTGTCGGGCCAGCACGGGAGGTGCGAACGGGACCCACGTCACGGTTCCGTGTATTGGTGCCGGAATCTGCGATGCAGGGTCGTTCAACGGCGGTACGGGTCACAGCTCAGGAGTTGCCAAGGAAATCGCCCTTGCCGATCTCGCTGCCGGCTTCGCGCAGGATTCCGCTGAATCCAGCCACCCGTTGCGGTCGCAAATCCACCACCTCCAATGCCTCTAAACCAGCCGATTGCCAACGTCGTCTGCTGTTCATTGCGCATCTCGGCGACAGCGCCGTGATCGTGTTCGACACGCAGACGCAGCGGGTTGTGAGGCGAATCCCCGACATAAGCAAGGTACACGGTGTGCTGGTGATTCCAGAGCTCGGGCGGGTGCATGCGTCGGCCACCGGCACCAATGAATTGGTCGCGATCGACGAGGACAGACTGACGGTCGTGGCGCGTGCGCCGGGCGGTGTGTATCCGGATGGCATGGCTTACGTTCCCGATCTGCACAAGCTCTATGTCTCTGACGAAGACGGCGCGACCGATACGGTGATTGATGTGCGTACGAACCAGCGTGTGGCGACCATCCCACTTGGTGGCGAAGTCGGTAATACCCAATACGACCCTGCCTCCAAACATGTCTTCGCCAACGTGCAGACCCGCAGTCAACTGGTCGAGATCGACCCGGGGACCGACAAGGTGATCGCTCGCATCGAGCTACCGGGCGCGAAGGGCAATCACGGCTTGTTGATCGTGCCGCAGCAGCGGCTCGCTTTCATCGCATGCGAGGATAACCACATGTTACTGGTGCTCGATCTTGCCAGCAGGCGCGTCACCGCATCGTTCGAGGTGGGCAACGATCCAGACGTACTTGCCTACGACGGAAACAGGGGCTGGCTTTATGTCGCTGGCGAATCGGGCGTCGCCTCGATGTTCGCGGTGAAGTCGGCGGACGTGACGAAGCTCGGCGAGGGAATGCTAGGTCCGTATGCGCATGTGGTGGCGGTCGACCCGGCGTCGCACCGGTCGTATTTCCCGCTCAAGAAATTGAAGGGGCGCACCGAACTGCGCATCATGCGACCGAGCCCTTGAACAGTGTGACGTCACGGTCTTCCAACAGAGAGTCAGACATTGAACGCAAACCTATCTGAGTTCACTGGCCGCGGCCGAATATGGCGGATTGAGCAGTTTCCGTTTACGCGAATTTTCATCGCGACAACTTCGTTGATCGCCGCTGTCCTGCTGTTGACTGCAGTTGCCTCGGTCACCCACTTCAAGCCGACTGCTGTTCCTGGCCTGCTGGTGGCCATCTTGCTGACATCAGCCGTAGGTTCGTGGGTCGTCCGCGGTCTTGTAACATTGGCTGCCACACCTATTCCCACCTGACGCGTTTCGCTATCGTGAAGCGCGCTGCCTGAACAGCAGTATTCGAAGAAGGCCTCTCCAGCTACCGCACATCATGATCATCCGCCCACGCCCCAACTGGTTTCGCATGCTGCTAGTCGTTCACGGCTCCGTGTTGCCGGTGATCCTCCCGCAGCTGCTGGTGACACTGGTCTTTTCGCTGGTGGTGACGCTGCTGCATGGCCGTCTGTTTGTGTGGAAAGTGTCGCTGACCTTTGTGCCGTTCTCGCTGATCGGTCTGACGCTGGCAATCTTCCTGGGGTTTCGCAACAACACCAGCTACGCACGCTACTGGGAGGCGCGCATGCTGTGGGGCAGCCTTCTCAATGACACCCGTTCGCTGACGCGGCAGGCGTTGACCCTGGTCGACCAGGCGCCTTCGTGTACGATCTTCGTGCATCGCCTGATCGCCTTTGTGCATGCCTTGCGCCACCAACTGCGCGGCACCGACTCCGATGGTGATCTGGCGCGCTGGCTTTCGCCGCACGATATGGAACGTCTGAAGGGCATACGCTACAAACCCTCCACCATTCTGCTGCTGGCAGGCGAGTGGCTTCGCCAGATGCGGCAGGAAGGCAAGCTGGCACCGGCGCTGACGCAAGCCATGGAAGTGCACATGGGCCACCTCAGCGACGCGATGGGCGGTTGCGAGCGGATCGCGGGCACACCGATACCATTCACGTACGCGGTGATTATCCACCGCACTGTCTATCTGTACTGCCTGCTAAAGCCAATGACATCCTGCAAAAGGTCATTCGCGCCAATCGGCGGCTTAGTTCAAAGAATAACGAAGCACTACACTAGAAGCGTTTGCGTGGAGCATCGCTGCGAAGCCGGACGTTGAATTCGAGAAGACGCCGGTCGATTTTATCGTCGGGCCGAGATGCTTCAACTCAGAGGTCATCGTGACTGGCAACATCGCTTCACTGACGTGCGCCAGTGTCACGGCTACTTGACCGCTCCGCGGTTCGCCGCAACGATTGCGCCTCGGCAGGAACGGCAATTGAATTGATGTAGGAACACAAAAATGACCTTGTACCCATGGTTGTACCCACAAGGTGAGCGCACCATAAAAGAACTTATGTATCAATTAATTACAAGCATGATTCGTAAACAGGTGCAGAACATTGAATAGCATAGGCACGTCACCCTATGTCGCGCGGATTTCCTCGATGCGGGTTCAGGTGAACCTGGTCCTTACCCCAACCCTCTCCCCGCAGGGAAGAGGGAGCGAAGGAGCTGCGCATCGTCATGTCGATTGAAGCGGGCACACTGTTCATCGTTGCCGCGCCATCGGGGGCCGGCAAGTCCAGCCTGGTCAATGCGCTGCTCGAGCGCGATGACGCGATCTCGCTGTCGGTGTCGCATACCACGCGGCCACCGCGGCCGGGTGAGCAGTATGGGCGGCATTACTATTTTGTCGAACGCGGCGAATTCGAGCGGGAGATCGCCGAAGGCATCTTTCTCGAACATGCCCAGGTACACGGCAACCTGTACGGCACGTCGCGCACCGGGGTGCAGGCGTTGCTGGCGCAGGGGCGCGACGTGCTGCTGGAGATCGACTGGCAGGGCGCCGAGCAGATCCGTCGCAGCAAACCCGATTGCGTCAGCGTGTTCATCCTGCCGCCGTCGCGGACCGAGCTGGAGCGCCGCCTGCGCGGTCGCGGCTCGGACAGTGCCGAGGTGATCGAGCGCCGGCTGATCAATTCGCGCGAAGAAATTTCCCATGCCCACGAATTCGATTTCATCCTGATCAACGACGAATTCGAGCGCGCACTGGACGACCTGCAGGCGATCGTGCGGGCGGTGCGCCAGCGCAGTGCGCTGCAATGGCGGCGGCACGAGGCGCTGATCGCGGAACTGCTCGCCGCCTCGCCTGAGTGACGGCTGAGCGGCGCGGGAGAACCCGCATGGCCTTTCCGCAACGCTTCGGTTATTTTGGCGCCTCCCCATAGCCGTTCCCGCCCATGACCGACTCCGTTCACGCCACGCCCGATGACAGCATGCTGGTGCGAATCCGTGGACTGACCACGGTGCTCGGCGGCAAGACCATCTTCAGCGACCTGGACATGGACATCCCGCGCGGCAAGATCACCGCGATCATGGGCCCCAGCGGCACCGGCAAGACCACCTTGCTCAAGCACATCACCGGACAGATGCGGGCCGATGCGGGCGAGATCGTGGTGGACGGCCAGAACGTGGCCGAACTGTCGCGCGAGAAGCTGTACAAGATGCGCGAAGGCATCGGCTACCTGTTCCAGAACTCGGCCCTGCTGACCGATTTCGACGTGTTCGAGAACGTGGCGTTTCCGCTGCGCCAGCATACCCAGCTGCCGGAAGTGCTGATCCGCAACCTGGTGCTGCTCAAGTTGCAGGCGGTGGGTTTGCGCGGTGCCGCGGCGCTGATGCCCAGCGAGCTCTCGGGCGGCATGGCGCGCCGTGTGGCGCTGGCGCGCGCAATCGTGTTCGATCCGATGTTGATCCTGTACGACGAGCCGTTCGTCGGGCTCGATCCGGTGGCCTTGAACCAGGTGCTGAAATTGATCCGTACGCTGAACCAGACCCTCGGCATCACCAGCGTGCTGGTGGCGCACGAACTGGCGGCGATACGCCAGATCGCCCATCACGTGTTCCTAATCGCCAACGGCAAGGTGGTGGCGCAGGGCGACCCGAAAACCATCGCCGACGACGGCTCGCCGTGGACGCGGCAGTTCTTCGGTGGCGAGGCCGACGGCCCGGTACCGTTCCAGTATCCGGCCGGCGATTACGCGCAGGCACTGGGCTTTGCCGGAGCGGCGAAATGAACCAGCGCATGCCGCAAGACAACAACGTGGTCATCCAGTCGCTGACCCAGATCGGCAATTGCGGGCTGTTCCTGCTGACCCTGCTGGCGGCGATCCCGCGCAGTCTGCGCTACATCCGCGAGACCATCCGCCAGCTGTGGTTCGTCGGCGCGATGAGCCTGACCATCATCATGGTCTGCGGCCTGTTCGTCGGCATGGTGCTGATGCTGCAGCTGTACCACGTGCTGTCGATTTTCGGCGGCACCTCGGCCAGCGGCATGGTGGTGGCGCTGTCGGTGTATCGCGAACTGGGGCCGGTGGTTACCGCACTGCTGTTTGCCGGCCGTGCCGGCACCTCGATCACCGCCGAGATCGGCCTGATGCGCGCCACCGACCAGATCGACGCGATGGAGCTGATGGCGGTCGATCCGATCGCCTACGTCGCCACGCCGCGGTTCCTGGCCGGCTTGATCGCGATGCCGCTGCTCACCTGCGTGTTCTGCGCCATGGCAATTCTCGGCGGTCACCTGGTCGGCGTGACCTGGCTGGGCATCGACAACGGCACGTTCTGGTCGAACATGACCGCAGAGGTCGACTTGCACACCGACATCGTCAACGGCGTGCTGTTCAAGAGCCTGGCGTTCGGCGCCGTGGTGTCGCTGATCGCGGTGTTTCAGGGTTTCGCCACGCCACCGACCAGCGAGGGTGTGGCGCGCGCCACCACCCGCACCGTGGTCGCCTCGTCGATCGCCATCCTGGCGCTGGACTTCGTGCTTACCGCGTTTCTCATGTGAGTGTGCTGATGTGACTGCCGCCATGACCATTACCATCATTTTCCATTGTTCATCGAGGATCGTGCCGTGAGCCAGCAGAGAAGTTCCTACGCCGTCGGCACCGGTCTGTTCATCGTGTTCGGGTTCGCCGCGCTGGCCTATCTGGCGACCCAGACCACATCGATCGCGAACGTGCATCAAGGCGCCAGCTATACCGTGGAAGCGCATTTCGCGAACATCGGCCAGCTGAAGGATCGTGCTCCGGTGAAGATCGCCGGTGTGCGCGTCGGTCAGGTGCAGTCGATCACGCTGGAGCCGGGTCGGGAGGTGGCTGACGTGAAGCTGTCGATCGACAAGGCTTACGACAAGATCCCGCTCGACTCGGTGGCGACCATCTACACCAGCGGCCTGCTGGGCGATCAATATATCGGCATCCAGTACGGCAACTCCAAAAAGACCGTGGCCGACGGCGGCACGCTGGTGCTGACCAAGCCGGCGCAGCAACTGGAGGAGATGCTCGGCAAGTTCTTCGGCGCCGGCGGCGTGGCCGACAACCTCGGCGGCACCTACACGGTCTGGGCGCGATTCACCAACGTCGGTTCGCTCTCGGTGGGCGCCCCGGTGAAGATGGCCGGCGTGGCGATCGGCAGTGTGCAGTCCATTCAGGCTGACCCGGTCAAGCTGGATGCCAAGGTCACGTTGGCCATCGACAAGCGTTACAACCAGATTCCGGACGATTCATCCGCGGCCGTGTTCACCAGCGGCTTGATCGGCACCCAGTTTGTTGCGATCCAGCCTGGCGGTTCCCCCGACGCGCTCAAGAACGGCGACGAGATGATCCTGACCCAGTCCGCGATGCAGCTGGAGGATCTGATCGGCAAGTTCCTGGTCAACGGTTCGTCCAGCGACAGTAAGGCTGCCGGCAACGGCAAATCATCCGATACCACCCCCGGCAAGCATTGAGCCGGTATTGCTGAAGGAGTTATCCATGTTGCGCAGATTGGCTCTTGCCACCGCCATCGCCCTGGGCAGCGTCATTGCTGCTCCGGCGTTTGCCCAGGCCACCCCGGAGGCGACGACACCCGCCGCCCAGCAGACCCCGGAGCAGATCGTGCAGTCGATCGCCGATCAGCTGGCCACGGCGATCGACGGTCATCGTGATGAGTTGAAGCAGCACAAGGAAAAATTGATCGGCATCATCGATGAAGTTTTTCTGCCGCACTTCGACATCGACTATGCCTCGATCCTGGTGCTCGGCCAGCATGCCCGCGAGGCCACCCCGGCCCAGCGCGAGCGCTTCGCCAAGGCGTTCTACAATTCCATCACCCACCGTTATGCCGAGGGCCTGCTCGACTACACCCGCGGCCGCGTGAAGGTTCTGCCATTCAACGGCGAACTCAATGACCGGCGCAGCGTGGTGCGTACGCAGGTGGTGCTGGACGACGGCAAGCTGGTGGCGATCGACTATGCCTTCCGCAAGACCCGTACCGGCGACTGGAAGGCCTACGACGTGATCATCGAGGGCATTTCCTACGTCACCAACTACCGCAATCAGGTGGACGCGGAGATTCGCAAGGTGGGTATCGATCAACTGATCACCAACCTCGAGACCCAGGGCGAAAAGGCGCTGGCCGCGATGGAGAAGGACAACAAGGGCACCAAGTGATGGCCGCAGCCGATCGCGGGTTCCAACTGACCGTCCACGCACCGGGCATACTCGCGGTGGACGGTGTGCTGAGCTTCGATACCGCGGCGGCCGCGCTGCAGGCGTTCGAGCTTGCGCTGGCCGATGGCGTGCACGGTCAGCTCGATCTGGCAGGTGTCCGGCACAGCGACAGCGCAGGCCTGTCTTGCGTGCTTGCCGTCGTGGCCGAAGCCAGCCGGCTCGGGCATCCGCTGCACGTCGTCAACATGCCGGCGAGCATGCGGACATTGGCGCAGGTCTGTGAGGTCGAGGCGCTGATGCCCTGACCCTCGATGTCAGCCGGCTTTGATCACTTCGGCTTGCTTGAATCGTCCGGATGCTTGTTTTCCCACTGGTGCTGCTGATCCAGCAACTGTTCGGGATCGAAGTTCTTGTCGTTCAGCCCCTGCATCTGCTCGATGATCGCGGCGGGCGGATTGCCGTCGTAGATTTCGTACAGGCGCTGTTGCCGGTAGGCATCGCGGATGAAGACATACGGGTCATAGGCGGATTGCAGGAAGCTTTCCGCATCGATGGCACGTGAGCGCAGCGTCACCAGATACATCACCTGCGGCAGATATTGCAGACCGCCATAGGAATGGTTGCTGGCGTAGATGCTCAACGGGTCGAAGAAGTAGCTGTCGACCGGCAGATGCCAGACGTCGCGCACCGTGCTCGGGCCGGCCAGCGGCAGCATCAGGAAATCACCCTCCGGCACACCCCAACGGGCCAGGGTGATGCCGAAATCGTTGCTTTCCAGCGGGATGCCGAGCTGGCTGGCCGGGTCGAAGAAGCCGGCGACGCCCAGGGTCAGGTTGACCAGGAACCGCCCGCTGCTCTGCAGCGCCTGCTTCGGACGTGCCTGCAGCAGATCGTTGGCGACGGTGATCGGCATGCGGATATTGGTGAAGAAGTCGCTGACCGAGCGACGTACCGGCGGGTTGGTTATCTTGCGATAGCCGACCGCCACCGGGCGAACCACCGCCTTGTCCACGTGCTCGTTGAACTTGTAGATCCCGCGGTTGTACTTTTCCAGTGGATCGTCGGTGCGAGGTTTGGCAATGGTGCAGCCTGCCAGCATCGCGATCGCGAGCAGCGGCAGCCAACGGCTCAGGGGAAGAGAGCGGAGCGAATAGAGCATCGATGCAGTGACTCGCGGTTGGGAATATACATAAGTGTACTGTTTGGTTTTATATCTTGCACGGCTTTCGAGGTGCTTTCATGGTTCGAGGTGCTTTGATGGTCAGCGCACCAGTTCAAGGCGACCGGCACGTGTCGGGTACCGGTTGCATTGCCAGCAAAGCACCTGCTCATCTACACTGTCGGGCCATATAAGTTATTTATTCTTAGAGGATTTCGAATGGCACGCATTACCGTGGAAGACTGCCTGGAGGTGGTCGACAACCGTTTCGAGCTCGTGCTGATGGCAACCAAGCGCGCGCGCCAGCTGGAGAAGGGCGCCGAGCCGGCCGTCAACCCCGACCATGACAAGCCTACTGTACTGGCCCTGCGTGAAATCGCCGATCGCCGCATCGATCAGGTCATGATCGATCAGATCGACAAGGCCGAGCGCGAGCGGGCCGAGCGCGAGGCGCTGGAGTGGGCCGCTGCCGAGGTCGACGACGACCTCTCCAAGGGCGGCGACGACTGATGGACGGCAGCCTGTCGTTCGTTCGTCGTCCCGCTGCCGCTGGCGTGATCGACCGTACCTGTGCAGTCACCGTCAGGTCCGGTCAGTACCTCGAGGTGGGTGCCTGAGCCGGCGCCAGCATTGATGACTGCGGCCGCGCCTCCCGCTTCCGTCGATCTATCCGCGCTGCCGCCTTATGTGCTGGCTCTGAGAGAGCGCATTGCCTACCTGCCCGAGGGCCAGATCGAGCGCGTGATGGGTGCATTCCTGGTGGGCGCGCAAGCGCATGCCGGACAGGAACGCAGCAGCGGCGAACCGTACATCACGCATCCGGTGGCGGTGGCCGGCATCCTGGCCGAACTCGGGCTGGATGCCGAGACCATCATCGCGGCCATCCTGCACGACACGCTGGAGGACACCGAACTCAGCCGCGAAGCCCTCGCGGTCGAGTTCGGCGAGGTCGTGGCCGAACTGGTCGACGGGGTCACCAAGCTCGACAAGATGCGCTTCGGCAGTCGCCAGGAAGCCGATGCGGAAAGTTTCCGCAAGATGCTGCTGGCGATGGCGCGCGATTTGCGCGTGATCCTGATCAAGCTGGCCGATCGCCTGCACAACATGCGTACGCTAGGCGCCAAGGATGCCGTGTCGCGACGGCGCATCGCTCGCGAGACGCTGGAGATCTTTGCGCCGATCGCGCAGCGCCTGGGCATGAACAAGTTCAAGGCCGAGTTGCAGGACCTGGGGTTTCGCGCGCTGTACCCGGACCGCTACCGGGTGATCAGCGAGCGTATCCGTGCCGTGCTCGGCAACCGTCGCGAGGCGATGGGCAAGATCGAGGCGGCGCTGTCGCTGCGGCTTGGCGAAGAGCATCTGCACAATCGCGTCGTGGGGCGGATCAAGTCGCCGTGGAGCATCTATTCGAAGATGCGCAACGAGCACAAGAGTTTCGCCCAGCTGATGGACGTCTACGGATTTCGCGTGGTCGTCGACAACGTGACCAGCTGCTACATGGCGCTCGGCGCGGTGCACGCGCTGTACAAGCCGGTCGACCGGCGTTTCAAGGATTTCATCGCGATCCCCAAGGCAAACGGCTACCAGTCGCTGCACACCGTGCTGCTGGGCCCGTTCGGTGCGCCGATCGAAGTGCAGATCCGCACGGCCGAGATGGACTCGGTCGCCGAACGCGGCATCGCCGCGCACTGGGCCTACAAGAGCGACAGCGGCCCGGCCAACAGCGCGCAGACGCGCGCGCGCGAGTGGCTGTCGTCGCTGGCCGACAGTTCGGTCAATACCGCTTCGTCGGCAGAGTTCATCGAGGCGGTGAAGATCGACCTGTTTCCGGACGAGGTCTACCTGTTCACGCCGCGCGGCGACATCCTTTCGCTGCCGCGCAACGCCACGGCGCTTGATTTCGCCTATGCCGTGCACACCGATGTCGGCGATCACGCCGTCGCCGCGCGGGTCGACAAGAAGCTGCTGCCGCTGCGCACGCGGCTGGAGTCCGGCCAGCTGGTCGAAATCATCACGGCACCGTCGGCACTGCCCAATCCGGCGTGGCTGGAGTCGGTCGTCACCGGCAAGGCGCGCACCGCGATCCGCCAGTACCTGAAGCATCTGCAGCACGAGGACGCGGTCGATTTCGGCTCGCGCATGCTCGACCGTGCATTGGGCGCGCTGGGCAGCAGTCTCGATGCCATTCCGGTGGCGGTGCTGGACCGATTCCTCGAGGCATCCAAGTTGAAGCGCCTGGAGGAACTGCTGTCCGACATCGCGCTGGGCAACCGCATGCCCGATGTGGTCGCCAGCCAGCTGCTGGCATCGCGCGGCGCACTGCCCGGCGACATGCCGCAGGTGCCGCAGCATGTGCACGAGAAAATCCGCATCACGGGCACCGAGCGCGGAGTGTTGAGTTTCGCCAATTGCTGCCATCCGCTGCCGGGCGACGAGATCATCGGCTATCTGTCGTCGGGCAAGGGCATCGTGGTGCATCGCGAGGAATGCCCGAATGTGATCGAGCTGCGCAAATCGCCGGAGCGCTGCGTGGCGATCGAATGGGATCGTGGCGTGCAGGGCGACTATCGCGCCGAACTGCGCATCGAGGTCATCAACCGCCCCGGTGTGCTGGCCACCGTGGCCGCCGCGATCGGCGCTGCCGACTCGAACATCGAGAATGTGGAGTATGTCGAGCGCGATGACGCTGCCGCGACCATGCTGTTCGCGATGGAAGTGAAGAACCGCAAGCATCTGGCCGACGTGATCCGCCGTGTGCGTCGCACCGGCGTGGTCAGTGGCGTCTATCGCCACCCCTTGTAGGTCAGGCTGCTCCGGCGCCGCCGCGATTGAGCGCAGCTACGGACGATGCAGCCCATTCCGCTATGCTTGCCGCGCCTTTTCGTTGCCGGCAACACGCATGCCCTCCCGACTTCCCGAACCCAGCGCCGACGAGCGTGCGCATTCCGACCACCTGCTGCAGCTGCTGCGCGAACTGATCGCCGCGCACGGGCCGCTGCCGTTCGCGCAATACATGGAGCGCTGCCTGTACGCGCCGGGGCTGGGCTATTACAGCGCGGGCAAGACCAAGTTCGGCGCCGCCGGCGATTTCGTCACCGCGCCGGAGCTGGGCGAGCTGTTCGCGCGCTGCGTGGCCAACGTGATGCAGCCGGCGCTGGCATCGCTGGGCGAGCAGGCGGATGTGCTCGAACTCGGCGGCGGCAGCGGTGCGTTTGCCGAGGCGGCGCTTGATGCGCTGGCCGCCGGCGGCACGCTGCCGCGGCAGTACCTGATCCTGGAGCCGAGCGCCGATCTGCGCGAGCGTCAGCGAGAGCGGCTGCAGGCGAAGCTGCCGGCCGAACTGCATGCGCGGGTGCGCTGGCTGGATCGTCCGCCCGAGCAGGACTGGCGCGGCGTGCTGTTTGCCAACGAGGTGATCGATGCGCTGCCGACCACGCGCTTTTGCGTGCGCGGCGGTGAAGTCTACGAAGAGCACGTCATGCTGGACGGCGAAGGCCGCCTGCACCGGATCGATCGTCCAGCCGATGCGCTGACCGCCGGCGCCGTGCGCCACGTCGAGCGCGATCTGGGCACCGGGTTCGCCGACGGCTACCGCTCGGAAATCCTGCCGCAGCTGCCGTACTGGATCCAGGCCGTGGCCGGATCGCTCAGGGCGGGGCTGATGCTGTTCGTCGACTACGGCTACGTGCGCCGCGAGTTCTATCTGCCCGAGCGCGACGACGGCACGCTGATGGCGCATTACCGGCATCACGCGCACAACGATCCGCTGTACCTGCCGGGGCTGAACGACCTCACCGCTTCGGTCGATTTCACCGCGTTGGCCGAAGCCGGCAACAGTGCCGGTTTCAGCGTGGCGGCGTATCTGCCACAGGCGCAGTTCCTGATCGGTGCCGGCTTGCAGGAAGTATTCGAACACGCGCAGGCGCAAGCCACCGACGAGCACGAGCGCTATCGGCTGGCGCAACAGGTGAAGAAGCTGATGCTGCCCGAGCAGATGGGCGAACGGTTCCAGGCCATGCTGCTTGTCCGCGGCCTCGACGATCTGCCCTTGCCGGCCGGACTGCTGGCTGCCGATCAGGGAGGTCGGCTGTGATGACAACGGTTCAGCCGTCTGGACGGCTGCGCTGGCATCGCGCCTGGGTCGCGCTGGGCGGCGCGATCATGCTGTGGACCCTGTGGATGGCGCTGGGCCCGGAGTCTGGCATCACGCTGGCTTTCCCGTTCGGCGACAAGCTGCTGCACGCGACCGCATTCACCTGCCTGATGGGCTGGTGGGGCAATGTCTATCGCGATCGCCGCGCCCGCGGCTGGGCGGCGCTGGGCTGCCTGGCGTTCGGCGTCTTCATCGAGTTCGCGCAGTGGCTGTCGCCGCCGCACGACGCGGATGTCTTCGACGTGCTCGCCGACAGTATCGGCATCCTGCTGGCGCTGCTGTTGCTGCGCAGCTGGTTGGCCGGCGTGCTGGCCGGTGTGGAACGGGGATGGCTGCAGTGGCGTGGTGGCCGGCACTGAGCGCCGGTGGCGATCAGGGGGTGAGCCTGTCCATTCGCCTTTGGCGCGCACCTTGTGGGAGCGGTTTTTGTGGGAGCGGCTTCAGCCGCGATGCTTTTTGCTGTGGGACAAGAGCATCGCGGCTGAAGCCGCTCCCACACGTGCGCCCCAAGTGCCAGGGACCGGGTTATTCAAGATTCCCCATGAGGGGTTTCAGCGCACCGATCGCGTCGATCCGGGCCCGCTCCATCGCCTTGCCGACCGCCGGCCCGGACAAACCTTGCCCGACAAAGCGGCCGGCGTCGACCGCCGCTGCCGCCGCGCGCGCCGCGCGCAGGTAGGCGGCCTGCGGGTAAGCATCGTGT
>DATKVA010000134.1:0-2754 GCA_035530315.1 Rhodanobacter sp.
TTTCCTCTCTTCCAGCGTGCGTTCGACATACGGCATGAAGTCCTCCATGGCGTAGACGTGCCGCTGCATGAGCGGGGCCAGATCGGCCGCTTCGCCGCGAATCCGTTGACCATGTTTGAGAATCTGCCCCAGCAGGGGTTCCCCGACAGTACGAAGATCAATCAGGTCGACTGGGCGCCCTGTCATGGCGGCGATGTTGGCGATCAGTTGCATTTTCTGCTCGACGTCAAGCGGTGTGGGCAGTTGCACAGCCAGGTCGATATCGCTGTCGCGACGCGCTTCGCCACGCGCGATCGAGCCGAACACGATGGCAAGTTCGATCTGCGGATACTTCGCAAGCGCAGCTTGTAATTGTTGGATAGACACGGCCGCATGCCTGATGGTGACCTGACTAGCATAGAGCGTAGCTCAGCCAGGTTGGGCGTGCCTGGGCGCACAGCCTCGAACTTGAGGGGATATCCCCCGGAACCGCCGATGGTGCGACGCAGTGCCCGGAGCGCCCCCTGTGCGCGATTGCCCTTGATCGGGGCGACGATAAAAGCTTTCGCGCACAGGGTGCGCTCCTACAGCGGCACTCGGTGACGCCAATGCTTGCCTGCGACCGGTTTGGCGCTTACCGTCACTGCTTTGATCAGCCAAGGGGAACACTCATGAAACCTCTGCTTGCCGCGCTTCTGCTGGCGTTGGTGGCCACGCCTGCCATGGCACACAACGTGGTGAATACCGCGTTCGTGCCGAACCGCGCGCCGCATCCGTTCAATGTGCGCGATCTGGTGATGATGGATCGGGTCAGCGATCCGCAGTTGTCGCCGGATGGCCGCTATGCCGCGTTTGGCGTGCGCAGCACCGACTATGCCGCCAACAAGGGCGTCAACGCGGTCTACGTGCTGGACCTGGCGCAGGGCGGCAAGCCGGTGAAGGTGGTGGACAAGGGCGGTTCGGCGCGCTGGTCGGCGGATGGGCGCAGCCTGTATTTCGTGGCGCCGGCCAAGGGCGTGGCGCAGTTGTGGCGGCTGGATCTGGGCGGCAAGGGTGGTTTGAACCTCGGCAGGCATGCGGCGCCGGTACAGGTCAGCCACACGCCGCTGGACATCGACGATTACAAGCTGTCGCCGGACGGTAAGCGCGTGCTGCTGTCGTACGAGGTGTTCACCGATTGCGCCACGCTGGCCTGCACCGAGCGGCGCATCAAGGCGCGCGCCGGCGACAAGGCCAGCGGCACGCTTTATCACAAGTTGTTCGTGCGGCATTGGGATACGTGGGCCAATGGCCGGCGCAACCAGCTATTTGCCGCGCGCTTCGACGACAAGGGTCAGCTGCCGGCGGAGCCGACGCTGCTGAGCCGCGGCATCGATGGCGACGTGCCTAGCAAGCCGTTCGGCGACGACAGCGAGTTTGCGTTCGCGCCGGATGGCCGCAGCGTGTATTTCGGCGTGCGCATTGCCGGTACCACCGAGCCCTGGTCGACCAATTTCGACGTCTACCGGGTGCCGGTGGATGGCTCGGCCGCGCCGAAGAACCTCACGGCCGAGAACAAGGCGTGGGACGCCTATCCGGTGCCCTCGCCGGATGGCAGGACGCTGTACTACCTGGCGATGAAGACGCCGGGCTTCGAATCCGACCGTTTCGCGATCATGGCGCTGGACCTGGCCACGGGCGCCAAGCGCGAGGTCGATCCGCAATGGGATCGCTCGCCCGGCAACCTGTCGATTTCCGCCGACGGCAAGACGCTGTACGCCACCACCGACGATCAGGGCCAGCACCCGCTGTTCGCGATCGACGCCGCCAGCGGCAAGGTCACCGAATTGGTGGGTGATGGCACCGTGGACGGCTATTCCTTCGCGGCCGGCAAGTTGCTGGTGGCGCGCGACGATCTGAAACGGCCGGCCGACCTGTATCTGGCGCATGCCGACGGCAGCGACCTGAAACAGGTTACCCATTACAACGCGGCGGACCTGAAGATCGCCAGGGTCGGCGACTTCGAGTTCTTCAACTTCAAGGGCTGGCACAACCAAACCGTGCAGGGCTATGTCGTGAAGCCGGCCGACTACCAGCCGGGCAAGACCTATCCGGTGGCCTTCATCATCCACGGCGGCCCGCAGGGCGCGATGACCAATGGCTGGAGCTACCGCTGGAATCCGCAGACCTATGCCGGCCAGGGCTTCGCGGTGGTGACGATCAACTTCCACGGTTCCACCGGCTACGGCCAGGCGTTCACCGATTCCATTTCCGGCGACTGGGGCGGCAAACCGCTGGATGATCTGAAGCTCGGCTGGAAGGCAGCGCTGGACAAGTACCGTTTCCTCGACGGCAATCGCGCCTGCGCGCTCGGCGCCAGCTACGGCGGCTACATGACCTACTGGATCGCCGGCGTGTGGAACCGGCCATGGAAGTGCCTGATCGATCACGACGGCGTGTTCGACACCCGTGCGATGTACTACGGCACCGACGAGCTGTGGTTCGAGGAGAAGGAAAACGGCGGCACGCCGTGGCAGCATCCCGAGAACTACGAGAAATTCAACCCGGTCGATCACGTCAAGGACTGGCGCGTGCCGATGCTGGTGGTGCACAGCAGCGATGACTTCCGCATCCCGATCACCCAGGGCCTGGGCGCCTTCACCGCATTGCAGCGCCGCGGTATCCCCAGCGAGTTCCTCACCTTCCCCGACGAAACCCATTTCGTGCTCAAGCCGCACAACAGCGTGCAGTGGCACGACACCGTCAATGCATGGCTGAAGAAGTGGACGGCCGGGG
>DATKVA010000135.1:0-2582 GCA_035530315.1 Rhodanobacter sp.
GATAAGAACGACGGGGATAGCGACGACGATGCCGAGAACCCATGCCCAGACATGCCCTCCACCCTTGCGAGCACCACCAGATGAAACACTGGACGAATGCTGCATGTTTTCTGCGATGGCTTCTTGCTTGATCGGATACCCGCAGTGCGGGCAGTTTGATGCTTGATCCGATACAGACGCTTTACACTCTGGACACGAAACTATTGCCATACCTTTCCCCTTGCGGCTAACGCTAAGTAGATTTCAAAGTGCAGTGTAATCCTGCAGCCTATCCCGTGTGTCCGATGCCTTTGCCGAGCCTTTGGCCTACAAAAATCAACGACTTGGTCCCCTTGGTACGGCCTAGTCCTGCAGCCTAATCTCGCCATGTCGAGAATTGGGCTGGAGGTCACGATGTCATCCTTTCACGGAGCAGGGCAGGAGGCAAGCGGCAGGGGCGAGCGATCGCCGAAGTTGCTGGACCAGATGCGTGAGCGGATGCGCCGGCTCGGTATGGCCAAGCGCAGCGAGGAAGCCTATGCGGGCTGGGTTCGCCGGTTCATTCTGAGCAACGGCAAGCGACATCCGGCTGACATGGGCGCGCCGGAGATCGAGCGCTTCCTGACTTCATTGGCAGTGCGGGGGCAAGTGGCTGCGTCCACCCAGAACCAGGCGTTGTCGGCTTTGCTGTTTCTTTACCGGCAAGTGTTGGGGATGGAGTTGCCCTGGCTGGATGGCATCGAGCGGGCGAAGAGACCGCAGCGCTTGCCGGTTGTGCTGAGCAAGGCGGAAGTGACGGCCCTGCTGGGTGAGCTGACGGGCATGCATTGGTTGATGGGCAGCCTGTTGTACGGCACCGGCATGCGGTTGATGGAGTGCGTGCGGTTGCGGGTCAAGGATGTGGACTTCGAGCGTGGCGAGATCCTTATACGCCAGGGCAAGGGCGCGAAGGATCGTCGCACCATGTTGCCGCGAGTGCTGAGCGAACCGTTGCGTGCACAGCTAGCCGAGGCGCGGCGCATCCACGAACGTGACGTTGGCGCAGGGTTTGGTCGCGTGTGGATGCCGGATGCGCTGGCTCGCAAATTTCCCGGCGCATCACAAGAATGGGGCTGGCAGTATGTGTTTCCGGCGTCCACCCGCAGCACCGATCCGCGCGATGGGTCGGAACGTCGCCATCATGTGGACGAATCGTCGTTGCAGCGCGCGATCAAGGCGGCGCGCGGCCGCGCCGGCATCATCAAGCCCGCCACCTGCCACACGCTGCGGCATTCCTTCGCCACGCACTTGCTGGAGGCGGGGCAGGACATTCGCACCATCCAGGAATTGCTCGGGCACAAGGATGTGGCGACCACGCAGATTTATACGCACGTGCTCAATCGCGGTGGACAGGGGGTGCTGAGTCCGCTGGATCGTTGAGGGTGGGGGCGGTGGAGTGTCGCAGGCGCGCGGCCCCTCACCCCGGCCCTCTCCCCGTGGGGGAGAGGGAGCAGAGCAGAGCGTCAGCCGGAGCGGCGGGCGCCGAGCAGGATCAGCACTTCCTGCGCGCTGCGGATGCGTTCGGTGGCGCCGGGCAGGTCCAGGGTGATTTTCAGTTTGTCCTGGCCGTCGAGCTTGTAGACGCGCGGCAGGCTCTGGATCAGCTTGATGATCGCCAGCGGATCAACGTCCGGCTTCTCGCGGAAGGTGATGCGCCCGCCGCCGGCGCCGAAGTCGAGTTTGCGGATGCCCAGCGGGGTGGCCATCAGCTTGAGGCTGGCGATGGCGAACAACTGCTTCGTGCTGTCCGGAAGCAGGCCGAATCGGTCGATCATTTCCACTTGCAGGTCGCGCAGGTCGTCCTCGCTGCGCGCGCTGGCGATGCGCTTGTACAGGGTCAGGCGCGCGTGCACGTCGGGCAGGTAGTCGTCGGGGATCAGCGCGGGCAGGTGCAGCTCGACTTCGGTCTCGTGCTCGGAGCTCAAGTCGAAGTCCGGGATCTTGCCGGACTTCAACGCGCGCACGGCGCGGTCGAGCAGTTCGGTGTACAGGCCGAAGCCGATCTCCTGGATTTGTCCGGACTGTTCGTCGCCCAGCAACTCGCCCGCGCCGCGAATCTCCAGGTCGTGCGTGGCCAGGGTGAAGCCGGCGCCGAGTTCCTCCAGCGAGGCGATGGCTTCGAGGCGTTTCTGCGCATCGGCGGTGATCGACTTGCGGTCGGGCACCACGAGATACGCGTAGGCGCGGTGATGCGATCGGCCCACGCGGCCACGCAGCTGGTGCAGCTGGGCCAGGCCGAAGCGGTCGGCGCGGTCGATGATGATGGTGTTGGCGGTGGGGATGTCGATGCCGGTTTCGATGATGGTGGTGCACACCAGCACGTTGAAGCGCTGGCGGTGGAAATCCGCCATCACGCTTTCCAGTTCGCGTTCGGGCATCTGGCCGTGGGCGATGCGGATGCGCGCCTCGGGCACCAGCGCCTCGATCTCGCGCACGGTGCGCTCGATGCTCTCGACCTCGTTGTGCAGAAAGTACACCTGGCCGCCGCGCGACAGCTCGCGCTGCAGCGCCTCGCGGATGGTGGCCGGGTCCCATGCGGAAATGAAGGTGCGCACGGCGGTGCG
>DATKVA010000136.1:0-3248 GCA_035530315.1 Rhodanobacter sp.
GCCCCTGCTTCAAGGCCTGGAGGGCGATCTGTGCCAATCCCCGCATTGGGGTTACGTGCTGCAGGGTGAACTCACCGTTACCTATGCAGATGGAACGGGCGAAATAATCTGCGGTGGTGACCTGTTCTACTGGCCGCCCGGGCACACAGTCAAAGTCGGTCAAGATGCCGAGGTCATTTTGTTCAGCCCGCAACACGAGCACAGTGAAGTCATAGACCACATGTTGCGCAAGATGGCTGGCTAATGGCCGCGGCCTAACAATTCGTAAGAGACTTCCGGTCAATACCGAGTGCATGATGCTTTTGCCCTGAGCTTTCGGGCCACTGCTGGTCATCGGGTTTTCCTTTTTGTTGCGCCGTGCGTGTCAGTGCTTTGTGTGCTGCAACGAATGTCAGACTGCTTTTCCGTAACCGGTCTTGTTGAGCCGATACCGCCGACTCGGACCTTTGTATAAACCGCACCCGAAGACCTCTTTCATTCATCGGACTGTCCGATGCCCGGGGATCAGTCGACGCATCGTTTGGACGTCCATCTAGTTAGTCAGGTTCTCTCCGGGGTGGTCTGACCTGTTGTCTACCGTTTCGCGCCGACGATGAATCGAAGCCTTCCTCTAGGCCGCGTGGGCTGGGCGGTTCTGCTGGTGCATTGGATGGTTAAGGCAGCGGGGGCGGCGACATGAGTTTTCACGTCTTGTATTCCCACTTTGCGCATCATCGATGCAAACCCGGTTGCCGCACCAGCCGCCTCATCGAGGCCTGACTGGAGCTGCGGTCGCCATGAACGGCAAGCACAATCCATTTGCTCCGGCGCAAACTGCGCAAGCGACCGGAGCGCGCTCAGCTCTCGCGAGACAGGGCGGGTTTTCGGGCTGCCCATCTGCTAAGTTGCCCCGGCTCGACCCATTCATCGAAGGGGACATCCATGTTGCGCCGCCGCCTCCTCGCCACCGTCCTGGTCAGCTGCCTCTTGGCCTTGCCCGCACTTGCCGCGCCCAGCAAGACCACGCCCACGCCGAGTGCGGCCCAGCTGCTGGCCGCTTCCAAGGCCGCCGAATGGCGCACGCCCGATCCGCGCAACCTGCTGGTGATGCAATTGCCTGCCGGGCGGGTGCTGATCGAGCTGGCGCCGGATTTCGCTCCGCTGCATGCGGCGAACATCCGTACGTTGGTGCGCCAGCATTATTTCGATGGGCTGGCGATCGTGCGGGTGCAGGACAACTTCGTGACGCAGTGGGACGACCCGGCCGGCGATGACGGCGGCGACAAGTCGAAGCTGCGGTCGCTGGGCACGGCGCAGGCCACGCTGCCGCCGGAGTTCACCCGGCCGTTCGATGCGAAGCTGCCGTTCACGCGGCTGCCGGACGGCGACATGTACGCGCCCGAGGTGGGTTTCTCCGAGGGCTTTCCGGTGGCGCGCAACCGCACCGCAGGGCAGGAATGGCTCACCCACTGCTACGGCATGGTCGGCGTGGGCCGCGACAACCCGCCGGACAGCGGCAATGGCAGTGCGCTGTATGCGGTCATCGGCCAGGCGCCGCGGCGGCTGGACCGGAATCTTGCCGTGGTGGGTCGCGTGATCGAGGGCATGCCGCTGCTGTCCGGCCTGCCGCGCGGCAAGGGGCCGATGGGTTTCTACGTCACGCCGGCACAGCGCACAGTGATCGAGTCGGTGCGGCTGGCCGCGGATCTGCCTGTGGCGCAGCGGCCCGCGGTGCAGGTACTGCGCACCGACAGCCCCACCTTTGCCGCGCTGATCGAGACCCAGCGCAATCGCCACGATGCGTTCTATGCGGTGCCGGCCGGCAAGATCGATCTGTGCAGCATCGACGTGCCGGTGCGTGGGGGAAATTCCGCAGCCATCGGCAAGCCGTGAGCATCGGGCATCTCGAATAACACAGATTCGTAGGAGCGCACCCTGTGCGCGAATGCTCTTGTCGAAACATCAGCAAAAGCTTTCGCGCACAGGGTGTGCTCCTGCGCAAGTAGCAAGAACCACCTTGCCATCGACGCATCGGCGCACCCCGGAAAAACATTCTATTCATCCACTCTCGGTAACTTGGGCGGCATGCGCGTCTGTCTGTGTGCGCCATGTCATGGGTTGACCCGGAATTCCACATGTTTTTGAACGACACCCTGAACTTCTGGCGTGCCTGGTTGCGGGCTCCCCGCAGCATTGGCGCACTGGCTCCATCGGGAGCCTCGCTGACACGCCTGATGACCTCGCATGTCGGCCGCCACGACGGCCCTGTGATCGAGCTGGGACCCGGCACCGGCGTGTTCACCCGGGCGCTCCTCGCACGCGGGTTGCCGACTCACCGGCTGGCGCTGGTCGAGACCGACCCGGTTTTCGCCCAGGCCCTGACGCAACGCTATCCGGATGCCCGGGTGCTGAGCATGGACGCCGCGCAGCTGGGCGAAACCCTGCCGCTGTTCGGCGATGAGCGAGCCAGCGCGGTGATCAGCGGGCTGCCGCTGCTGTCGATGCCGGCCGGCCAGGTCGCGGCCATCATTCGCGGCGTGTTCGAGCAGCAATTGCATGCCGATGGCGCGTTCTACCAATTCACCTATGGCCCGCGCTGCCCGTTGCCGCGCCACTTGCTGGAACAACTGGACCTCAAGGCGGTGCGCATCGGCAGCGTGTTGTTCAACCTGCCGCCGGCCTCGGTGTACCGGATCGACCGCCGCCAGAGCGAGCTGGTCGCGGTCTGACGCGGCGGCTCGCCCTGGTCGCACCCAGCCACGACGACGACGGCGAAAACACCTGCCACGCCGTGCTCGAACAGTTGCGCCACTCGGGGCGGATGATGCCGTCGGCCAAGCGAGCTTCCGGCAAGGGAACCCCCAGATAGCAATCGTCGTGTAGGAGCGCACCCTGTGCGCGATGCTTTTCGCCATGCGGCAAGAGCATCGCGCACAGGGTGCGCTCCTACAAAGGGCATGATCCCGCGGCGGCATCGAGAGCAGAGTCCGGCGCTAGAATGCCGTTTCCCCAACGTGCGAATTCCCCATGCAACCCGTCAACAAGGCCCGTCTGCAGATTCACTTCTGCGTGTTGCTGTGGGGCTTCACCGCGATCCTCGGCAAGCTGATCACGCTGCCGGCGCTGCAATTGGTGTGGTGGCGCATGCTGCTGGTGGCGGCGGCCCTGCTGCTGATGCCCAAGGTCTGGCGCGGGCTGTTCGCGATGCCGGCGCGGTTGCGCTGGGCGTATGCCGGCATCGGCGTGCTGGTGTCGCTGCACTGGCTGAC
>DATKVA010000137.1:0-12706 GCA_035530315.1 Rhodanobacter sp.
GGGCTGTGATTGTGCTCTCATCCATAGGCTGCGCCTCTCGTCGGGCTTGCATAGAGTGACTATGCGCACCCTCCGATAGACGCATCCTATGGCGATAGCCCAATCTCGCTATCCAAAGTTTCTACGGCCCACGCTCCTAGCGAAGAGCATCGCGCGCAAGCGCGCTCCTACGGGCGTGGGGCATGCCTATTCGAGATCGAGGATATATGCCCATTCGGTCGCACCTACCGGCATCACCGACAACCGGTTGCCCTTGCGCAGCAGCGGCATGGCGAGCAGGGCGTCGTGGCCCTTGAGTTCGTCCAGGCTGATCGTGCGCTTGAGCTTTCTGACGAACTTCACGTCGACCAGCATCCAGCGCGGCTGCCCGCGCGTGCTGGCCGGGTCGAAGTATTTGCTGGCCGGGTCGAACTGGCTGGGGTCCGGATAGGCGTCCGTGGCGACCTCGGCGATGCCGACGATGCCGGGCGTGGTGCAGTTGGAGTGATAGAAGAAGACACGATCGCCCGGCTGCATGCCGTCGCGCATGAAGTTGCGCGCCTGGTAATTGCGCACACCGTCCCAGGGTTCGCGGCGCTTGCGCTTCAGGTCGTCGATAGAGAATGCCTCCGGCTCCGACTTCATCAGCCAGTAGCGGGATGCCGCGGGGTTGTCGGCATCGCGGTTCATGGATTTTCCCCAGTGCCCGGCCCGCTTGCGTGGCAGTCGATCAGTTCACGCTCAGTGGCGATGAAGTCGAGCGCAACATCCCAGCTTTCCGTATCGATCCGGGGCAATTCCTGGAATGCATAAGCGATGCCGACCAGCAGCGGTTCGGTGGGTCGCACCTGGTTCTTCAGGAAGGCGAAGCTGCGATCGTAGTAGCCGCCGCCGTAACCGAGCCGCTGTCCGCGGCGGTCGAACCCGAGCAGCGGCAGGAAAACCAGATCGAGCTGGAATGGTTCGAGCAGCTCGCCCGGAGCGACCGGTTCGGGGATGCCGTAGCGGTTCGGTTGCACCTCTTCTCCGGATTGCCACGGGGCGAAACGCAGGCGCTTGCCCGGGCTGATCACCGGCAGCAGAAACTGCTGGCCGCGTGCTGCCAGTGGCGGGATAACCAGGTTCAGGGGCAGCTCGCCATCGCTGGCCCAGTAGCCGGCGACCCGGTTGTCGGCAAGGTATTCCGGCAACTGCTCGAGACTGCGCCGCAGACCCTGCGCCGCCGTCATGCGTTCGGGTGGGCTGAGTGCGCGGCGGCGTTCGGCCAGATTCTGGCGAAGCTCGCGGCGTCGGGGGGTGGCGTCCACGTGTCGCATATCTCCAGTCGAAAGCCGGCCCGACGGGCGGCGCCGTGGGCGCCGGGTCCCGTTCCATGGTGCAGGGCGACGACCGGGCGGGAAATAGGTGGCGTAAACCGCGATGCCGCTGCCCACCAAACGACCTTGATCCAAGATGGATCAGGTGGGAGAGCTACATGGCTTCGAGGCTTTCCGCACGTGGCGGACATGCACAACAGCCGATGTGAAGCCGACCCGGGGCCGTATTTAGGAACAAGGCAAATGTAAGAGTGTGCTGGCGCACATCGCAGTAAACGCCGAGATTTATTTTAGGCGCTTGCTGCGCAATGTGCCACTGCAAGGAATCTCGAATGACTTGGTTCTTGGCACTTGTAGGAGCGCGCCCTGTGCGCGATGGCCCTTCTTCACGCGCCGCAAAAGCCATCGCGCACAGGGTGCGCTCCTACAACAAATCGGGGTTATCCGAGGTGTCCCGGCGACCGGTCGGGTTCATGTGCAGCTGATGTCGCATCAAGCGCCTCAGCGTTTGGCCGCATCGCTTTCCAGCACGGCATCCAGCTTGTGCCGCAGTGCGGCGAGGCTGTCGCTGAGGCTTTGTTCCTGGCCATCGTGTCGCTTGCGCAGGGCAAGGAACTCGTGGGTAATGCTGATCGCGGTCAATACGGCGAGGCGCTCGAAGCTGGGTGCCCGGGCGTTCGCGCGCAGTTCGCGCATCTTGCGATCGAGGAAGCTGGCCGCCTCGATCAGGCCTTCGCGTTCTTCCGGCGCGCAGGCAATCAGGAATTCGCGGTCGATCAGACGCAGAGCGACAGGTTCGGCAGGTTGTGCCGGCACAGACGGGTTGTTCATGGCTCAGCCATTGCTCTCGAGCGATTTCAGCCGTTGGATCATCGCCTCGACCCGGCTGCGCGCCTGCTCGTTGCGCGCCATCAGGCCCGCACGCTCACCGGCCAATTGCTCCTGGCTCAGGCGCAGACTGCGGTTTTCCTCGTTGAGCCGGCGCACGGTCTCGAGCAGACGATCAAGCCGCTGGCCCAGTGCGGCCAGTTCCTGATGGACATGATTGGATGGAAGCTCGTCAGACGTGCTCATGCGCGAAACTATAGCAGGACGCCGGCACAAGTCAGCGATGCCGTCGACAGGAACCGATGGCCGGGGGCGGGTGCATTAAACTTGGGGCATTCACCTTGAGGAGCGCCGCCATGAAGGCTGCCGGGATAGTGGGCCATGACGAAATCCACGCACTGATCATGCGTTTGCAACTGGGCACCGAGGCCAGCGATCTGCATGGTTCGTTGTGCGGCTATCTGGCTGGTGGCGGTTCTTTGCGGCAAGTCCCGGTGCTGGCGGCGCTGCAACTGGATGACCAGGCGGTCAGTCCGACACCGGCTGACCGGGCACTGCTCGAGCGTCTGGCCACGCAGTGCGAAACCGAGCTGGCCGACCCCGAACTGGGCTTCGAACCATTGCTGCCCGAGGACGACCGTCCGCTGGCCGAGCGCGTCGAGGCGATGGTCGACTGGTGTCGCGGCTTCCTGGGCGGCTTCGGCCTTGCCGGTGCCACCGCGCATGCGCAGTTGTCGGAGGAAGCCCAGGAAATTCTGCGCGACCTGGGCATGATCGCCGGCTCATCATTCGATTTCGGCGATGAGGACGAGGACGAGGATGCGTTGATCGAAGTGCAGGAGTTCGTGCGCATGGGGGCGATGCTGCTGCACACCGAATGCGCCGCTCCCGGCCAGCCCGCCAGCGGCGGCCTGCATTGATTCCTGCCGCATCAGGGCTGGCTGCGTTGGCGATCGCACCGGAGGAATTCGTGCGCCGTCGCCGCCAGCTGATGCAGATGGCCGGCGAGGACGCGGTGTTGCTGGTGGCCGCCGCGCCCGAACGCATGCGCAATGCCGACGCGGCGTGGCCGTACCGGCAGGATTCGGACTTCCACTACCTGGGCGGTTTCCCCGAACCCGATGCGGTGCTGGCGCTGCTTCCCGGGCGGCGGCACGGCGAGACTGTGCTGTTCTGTCGCGAACGCGACCCCTCCCGCGAACGCTGGCACGGCCAATCCATCGGCACCGAGCGGGCGGTTGCCGAATACGGCATGGATGATGCGTTCCCGATCGAGGATATCGACGACATCCTGCCCGGGATGATCGAAGGTCGCGGCAGGGTCTATTGCCATTTCGGCCGCGAACCGGAGTTCGACGCGCGCCTGCTCGGCTGGATGCGTCGCCTGCGCCAGTTGCGCGGTGGCGGCGTGGTGCCGAAGGAATTCGTGGCGCTGGGCTATCTGCTGCATGACCTGCGCCTGTACAAGTCGCGTGCCGAGCTGAAGCTGATGCGCTCGTCCGCCGCGATTGCCGCCGAGGCGCATCTGGCGGCGTTGCAGCTCGTCATGCCGGGCCGTCACGAATACGAGGTCGAGGCCGAGTTGCTGCGGGTCATGCGCAGCCGCAGCGCGGTGCCGGCATTTGCGCCGATCGTGGCCAGCGGCGCCAATGCCTGCGTGATGCATTACCAGGCCAATCGGGCATTGCTGCGAGACGGCGAACTGTTGCTGATCGACGCCGGCGCCGAAGTGGACTGCTATGCGTCCGACATCAGCCGCACGTACCCGATCGGCGGCCGCTACAGCCGCGAGCAGCGTGCACTCTACGAAGTGGTGCTGGCCGCGCAGCTTGCGGCGATCGACGAAGTGCGCCCCGGCCGGCCGTTCAGCGCGGCACACGTGGCGGCGGTGCGGGTACTCAGCGAAGGCCTGTGCACGCTCGGCCTGCTCAAGGGCAGTGCCGATGCGGCAGTGGCCGAGGGCAGCTATCAGCGCTTTTTCCCGGCCAAGACCGGCCACTGGCTGGGCCTGGATGTGCACGACGTCGGCGACTACCGCGTCGCTGGCGAATCGCGTCTGCTGGAGTCGGACATGGTGCTGACGGTGGAGCCGGGCCTGTATGTGGTGCCGGACGATCGTTCGGTGGCCGAGCGCTGGCGCGGCATCGGCATCCGCATCGAGGACGATGTGCTGGTGACCCGCGACGGCAACGAGGTGCTCACCGCGGCCGTACCCAAGGAGGCCGACGCGATCGAGACGCTGCTGGCCGCACGCGGTTGACCGGGCACGCGTATCGCTTGCGTGACCCAGGAGCCTGTCGGGCTTTGGTTGGCCGGGCTGCGAATCCGGCTGTGCGGTCCCTATTTCCGCCGTTTCTCGGCCCATAGCAATAGCATCACATATGGGCCGGCGAAGCGTCGCAGTCTGTCCTCGCACAGCCAAATTCTCGCCTCGACCACCAAAGCCCGACAGGCTTCTAGGAGCGTGGGCCGTAGAAACTTTGGATAGCGAGATTGGGCTATCGCCATAGGATGCGTCTATCGGAGGGTGCGCATAGTCACTCTATGCAAGCCCGACGAGAGGCGCAGCCTATGGATGAGAGCACAATCACAGCCCAAAGATTTCTGCGGCCCAGGCTTCTAGGTCAGTTCATCCGGCAATTCGAAATCGTCGCGCTGGCGGTGCGCCTCGTCGGTGGCGTGCACCTCGTACCACATCGCGTTGAGGATGGCGAAGGCGCAGGCCAGGCCCAGCCCGAGGATCCATGCGAAATACCACATATCGGCAAACCTCCATTCAAGCGTTGCCGCGTAGGAGCTCGCTCGCGGGCGATGCTCTTGTTCTGATGCATCAACGAAAAGCATCGCCCGCGAGCGGGCTCCTACGCGGGCGTTCAATAACCCACATGCGCCTTGCGCACCTCCTCCAGCGTGACCCGTCCGCGCATCACCCGGTAAACCCAACTGGTGTACAGCAGGATGATCGGCAGGAACACGATGGTTGCCACCAGCATCAGCTGCAGCGTGCCGCGGCTGGAGGATGCGTCCCACACGGTCAGGCTCGAGCGGGGATCGATGCTCGATGGCATCAGGAACGGGAACAGGGCGAAACCGGCGGAGGCGATGGTACTGCCGACCATCGCGCTGCTGGCGATGAAACCGGCGATACTGCGCCGGCCGATCAGCGCCTGGACAGCCAGCGCCGAGATCAGCGCCAGCAGCGGCGCGCTCCAGAACCATGGATATTGCAGGTAGCTGGCAAACCAGCTGCCGGCATGGACCACCGTCGTGTAGAGCGGATTGGACACGCCTTCGCTCATCGTCATGCCGCTCACCGCATAGCCGGGGATGCCGTAGGCCAGCCAGATCCCGGCCAGCACGTACAGCGCCGCATAGATCAGCGTCGTCCAGCGCGCGATCCTCACCGCGCGTTCGGCGATCGCGTGATCGGCCTTCAGTGCCGCCCAGCAGGCGCCATGCGCCAGCAGCATGCTCAACGACACCAGTCCGGCGAGCAGGGCAAACGGGTGCAGCAGATCGAAGAAGCCGCCATGCCAGCTCATCCGCAGGTCGCCGTCGAACTGGAACGGCAGGCCGAGGAACAGGTTGCCGAACGCGACCCCGGCAATCAGCATCACCACGATGCCCGAAGCGACCAGCACCCAGTCCCACAGGCTGGCCCAGCGCGGATCATGGATCTTGCCGCGGAAATTGAAGCCGACCGGGCGCAGGATGAAGGCCAGCAACACCAGGAAAATCGCCAGGTACATGCCGGAAAACGACACCGCATAAAGCATCGGGAACGCCGCGAACGTCGCGCCGCCGCCGAGGATGAACCAGGTCTGGTTGCCCTCCCAGGTCGGCTCGATGCCCTCCAGCAGCACCTGCCGTTCCTCGTTGTCGCGGCCGAGCAGCTTGAGCAGGCCGGCGACACCGAAATCGAAGCCGTCCATGATCGCGAAACCGATCAGCAGCGTGCCCAGGAGGGCCCACCAGATCACCCGCAAGCTTTCATAATCGAACATGCTTTTCTCCTTTGCTTCCTCTCCCTCTCGGGGAGAGGATTGAGGTGAGGGGGCACGCTTGCGAGGACCGCATCGACGCGCGCTCCGATGTGCAGTAGTTGCCAGCCCGGCCCCTCACCCCGGCCCTCTCCCCGCAGGGGAGAGGGAGGAAGATGCCGGCCAGATGCCCAGCCCGTCCGGTCCCTTGCGGGCGAACTTCAACATCAGGATCGCATCGACGACGGCCAGCGCGGTGTAGAACAGCACGAAGCCGCCGAGCGAGGTCAGCACTTGGCCGGCAGTGACCGACGACACGCCCAGCGCGGTGGGCAGCACGCCCTCGATCGCCCACGGCTGGCGACCGTATTCGGCCACGATCCAGCCCAGCTCGGCCGCCAGCCAGGGCAGCGGCAGGCTCCACAACGCCAGCCGCAGATACCAGCGCTGGCTGTCCAGCCGGCGCTTGCTGGCCTTCCAGAACGACAGTGCGAACAGCGCGATGAAGTAGAAGCCGCAGGCGACCATGATGCGGAACGACCAGAACAGCACCGGCACGTTCGGGATCGTGCTGTCGGCGGCCTGCTGGATGTCCGCCGGGGTTGCCTCGCGCGGATCGTCGACATAGCGCTTGAGCAGCAGCGCATAGCCCAGATCCTGGTCGTGCGCCGCCAGTGTCGCCTTGGCCGCGGCATCGCCGGGGTTCCGGCGCAGCATCAGCATCGCGTCGTAGGCCTTGATGCCCTTGTCGATCCGGCCCTTCGCCGCATCCACCAGTTCGGCCATGCCCGGCATCGTCTGGTCGAGCGAATGGGTACCGATCAAGCCCATTACCCAGGGAATCTTCACCGCGTAACGGGTCGTGCGCTGTTGCTCGTCGGGCAGGCCGAACAGGGTGAACGACGCAGGCGCCGGCTCGGTGCGCCACATCGCCTCGATCGCCGCCATCTTCATTTGTTGGTTCAGCGACACGGTGTAGCCCGACGCATCGCCCAGCACCACCACCGACAATGCCGCCGCCAGCCCGAAACTCGCGGCCACCGTCATCGAACGTTTCGCGAAATCGACGTTGCGTCCGCGCAGCAGGTACCAGGCGCTGATCGAAAGCACGAACATCGAACCCAGCAGATAACCGGCGCTCACGGTGTGCACGAACTTGTCCTGCGCCACCGGGTTGAAGAACACCTTCGAGAACGACGTCACTTCCATGCGCATCGTCTGCGGGTTGAACGCGGCGCCGACCGGATGCTGCATCCAGGCATTCGCGATCAGGATCCACAGCGCCGACAGGCTGGTGGCCAGCGCCAGGAACCAGGTCACCAGCAGGTGCTTGATCCGGGAAATGCGCTCCCAGCCCATGAAGAACACACCGACCAGGGTCGCCTCGAGGAAGAACGCCATCAGGCCCTCGATCGCCAGCGGCGCGCCGAAGATGTCGCCGACATAATGCGAGTAGTACGCCCAGTTCATGCCGAACTGGAATTCCATGGTCACCCCGGTGGCGACGCCCATCGCGAAGTTGATGCCGAACAGCACGCCCCAGAATTGCACCATGCGCTTCCATACTTCGCGCCCGGTCATCACGTAGACGCTCTCCATGATCGCCAGGATCCAGACCAGGCCCAGCGTCAACGGCACGAACAGGAAGTGGTACAGCGCGGTCAGCGCGAATTGCAGGCGCGACAGCGTGACGACATCGGTATCGATGATCATGGGCGACCTTCGGCGGGTGCGTGGGAAGTGGGCGCCAGCCGCTGTACGATCGCCGCCGGGCTGGTATCGGGGTTCGGGTGCGGCGCGAACAGCAGCCACCAGATCAGCGCCAGCAGCACGATCTTCAGCGCAACGATCGCGAGCAGCTCGAACGTCAGCCGACGCAGCGGCCGGTGTGCCGAACCGGAATCGTCAGCTTGCGGGTGACAGACCACGGAGCTGGACATGCGGCGAATCCGTGTTGAAACCGGCTATCAGCATACGCCGTCGCCAGCTTGCCGATGGCATGCAGAAATGCCGCAGTGGCGGATCGTCGCGGTGTGCTGTTGTTTCCCGTGTAGGAGCGCACCCTGTGCGCGAATGCTCTTTCTTCACCTCTGGCAAAGAGCATTCGCGCACAGGGTGCGCTCCTACAAAATGCCGTCCCCCATCACGCCGCTGCAAACGCGTCCCGCGTGAGGTTCTCCGGCGCAGCGGCGGTGCACACCACGTCGTCTTCGATGCGGATGCCGCCGAATTGGCGGAAATGGTCCACCTTTGCCCAGTCGATCTCGTCGGCGAACGGCTTGTCGCGCAGTTCCTGCAACAGCATGTCGATGAAGTACAGGCCCGGTTCGATCGTTACCACCATGGTCGGCTCCAGCGTGCGCGTCATGCGCAGGTAGGGGTGGCCGTCCGGGCGGGCGATCGTTCCGCCGCGTTCGCTCTGCTGAAAGCCGGCCACGTCATGTACCTGCAGGCCGATCGGGTGGCCCAGGCCATGCGGGAAGAATGCCGCAACGACGCCCGATGCCACCGCGGCCTCCGCGCTCATGCGCAGGAAGCCGTGTTCGCGCAGCACACCGGCCAGCACGTGGTGGGCAAGCACATGCAGTTCCGGGTAGCTCTGCCCGGCGCGGACCTTGGCCACGAACCCCCGCTGGGCCGCGTCGACGCTGTCGATCAGCGCCTGGAATTCGCCGGCGTCAGCGGCGTAGGTGCGGGTGATGTCGCTGGCATAACCGCCGGCACTGGCACCGGCGTCGATCAGCAGCGAACGGGCCGGCTGCGGCGGGCGACGAGTGAAGTCGGTATAGTGCAACACCGCACCGTGCTCGTTCAGCGCCACGATGCTGGCATACGGCAGTTCCGCATCGATCTGTCCGGCCGCGGCGAGGTAGGCCTGGTGGATACCCAGCTCGCTCTCGCCGGCGCGAAAGGCCTGCTCGGCGGCACGGTGGGCTCGAGCGCCGATGCGGCTGGCTTCGCGCATCAGCTCCAGCTCGTACGGCGTCTTGTAGCTGCGGTGATAATGCAGGTAGTCGAGTACCGCCCTCGGGTTGTTGATCGCGATGCCGGCGATGGCGGGACCGGTTTCTCCGATCACCGCACTGTTGCCGCGCGGCAGTTGCGCCAGCGCCTCTTGCGGCGTACGCACGATCGCGATGTCGAACGCATCCACCCAGTAGCCGCTGGGGGCGTCGGGCACCACGTGCCAGTAGTCGCGCGGCTGCAGGAACAGCAGCTTCGGCTTCGATCCCGGCGTGTACACGAGCCAGCTGCCCGGCGCCTGGGTCAGCGGCAGCCAGTGCTTGAAGTGCGGATTGACCGCATACGGATAATGCAGGTCGTCGAGGAATTTCAGCCCCGGCATGCCGGCGGCGATCGCCAGATGGTCGAAACCGCCGAGTGCGAGTGCCTTGTCGGCGCGGTCGCGCAGAGTCGACAGATGCTGGGGATAAAGCGAGGCGAGCAGATCGTGCATGGGGGTTCCTTGCAGCAAGGGGCCGGTGCCGGGTCGTGCGTGAACATGGGCCAGGGCCAGCAGGGAATGCAGTTGTCGCCGGCTGGCCGGTGATGCGGATGCATGCAGGGCTGCAGGCCCGGGGAGGGTCGAACCGGCGGGTAGCTTCCATGATGACGCGTCGCGGCGGACACTTCCAGCGAAGCGTCAGGCCTTCCCGAGCCAGCTCTCGAGCCTGGCGGCATCGGCATCGCTGATCGCCACGATCCGGTAACCGGCCCAGATCTGCCCCGGAGTGGCGGCTGGGGCGTGCCATTGTTCCTGGATGCCTGCTTCGATCGGTTGCGATTGCGTCAACAAGCGGCCTGCTGTCGGCAAAGCCATGGTGACCTGATAGACGGCCTCACTGCGGGGTTCACGCGTGCTGATCAGCAGCATGCCGGTCGTGGAGAGATTGCCCAGATGCCCGAGCGGCTCATTGCGGATCACGTCGGTCACGATGGCGGTGAATGGAGTGCGCTTGCGCTGGGCGCGGCGCTGGTTGACGGCTTTGTCGGGCGGATTCATCGGCGATCGGACTCCTGCGCGGCGGCGCGCGGGACACCGGCATCCTGGCGCAGGCTACGGGTCAGGCTGAGCCAGGCACGATCCAGCAGGCTCTCGCGCTGCGGCGGCAGTTCCCGTACGCGCCCCTTGGCGATGGCATGGGCCAGTTCCTGCAAGTTCATCTGCTCGCTGCGCGCGCCACGGCGATTGACGAACAGGACATTGCCCGATACCGGCGAGAACCATGCCAGCTTGCGTTGCGTGCGCTGGCCACTGACCGGGTCGATAAATTCAAACCAGCTGCCGTACGGCAATTTGCGCAGGCGGTTGTGGATGCTCGCTTCCTGCGGCCCGAGTACCGGTGTCTGCGCGGTGGTCTGGCTGGCGCTGGCGGCAGGTTGCGTTTCACGCTCACGTTGCGCGCCAGGACGCTGATGCTGCTTCAGCCGCTGGGCAAGCATGGTGGCGCTGGGCAGGTCGTCGCCGGGAGGCGCCACTGCAGCCGGTGGTGCTGCGTGAGGAACGGCAGGGGCAGGCATCACCTTGTCGACAGGCAGGGGCGCTGTATTCCCTGCGCTGGCGGGTACCTGCGCGGGAGCTGCTTGCCGGATCCCTTCGGCATCGGCATCGTTGCCGAGCAGCCGCCGGGTTGCCTGGGCAGCTTCCTCCGCGGGCATGCCGATCTGTTGCAGACCCGCTTCCACCTCATGCTGCAAGTGCTGGCGATCATCGATGGGCAACCGGCCAAGCAACTGGTCGGTGATCGCCAGTTGCGCCCTGAACGCGTCACTGTCCTCGCCATGGCGCAGCAGGCTCAGTGCCAGCACATCCGACCAGGCTCGGTCCATCAGCGCCCGCAGCAGTCCGCGCGGTGGCGATTGCGCGAAGCGTTCCGCGATCAACTCGCCGGCACGGTGACGTGCCTGGTCCAGCCGCTCGCGCCCGCGAGCGGCTTCGGTGTGGCGACGTTCGGCGGCTTGCGCCTTGCGGCTGAGCAGGCTCAGGTGATGCTCGATATCGGCCAGCAGGGTGGTATACAGGCCGGCGCTGGGCGGCTCCTGGTGGGTGCGGGCGACCAGTTGTTCCAGTTTGGCCGCCAACGCCCGGTCGCTCTCGTCGTCGTTGCCGTCGAGCCAGTCGTTGGCTACCTCGGTCACCTTGTCCAGCAGTTTGCGCGCCGGATGTTCCCGCTTCTCGAAGAATTCGTGATCGGTGACCGCCATGCGCAACACGGGCAACTGCAGGTTGCCGAGCAGGGCATGTGCATTGCCGCCCTGCTTCAATTGCTGGCCGATCTGCTCGAACAGCATGGCCACCAGCTCCACCGTGTCGCCCTGTTCGCCGCTGAGTTGGGTGCGCGGAGCGCCGCTGGGCTTGTCGACGTTGAGCTGGGCCAGCAGTTCCTCGCGCAGCCGCTGGGCGCTGCGCAATTCGCGGCCGGCCTGATCGGTCACCTGGGCCAGGTGCTGCTGCAACGCAGCCAGCGCGGTCTGCAATTCATCGGGACTGGCAACACGCTCGACCGGCGATCCGCCTGCCGTGCCGTGGCCGCCGCGCCGCTGCGCCAGGAGGTTGCGCAGCGATTCGAGTACCTCGATGGAACCACCCTGTGGGGTCGTCGCGCTGCCGGCAGGACGCGGTGGTTCGGTGGCCGCTACAGTAGCAGCGTCCGCTTCCGTTGCGCTTGGGCGTGCTGGCGGCTTGACAAGGCGTGGAATCGGGTTGGTGCGCAATTTTTGCAGGATGCCATCGGCCAGCAATTGCGCGTTGATGCTGCCATACAGCGGCGTCAGGGCGCGGATCACCTGCTGATCGAAGTTGCTGAACAGCAGAAGCTGGTGTTTCAGCGGCAGTGCCAGTTCGCTGCTGGCCAGGTGACATGCCTTGGCCAGCGCGTGCGGACCCAGCGGCAGTGCCTCGCCGTCCAGCGGCGGACTGCCGACCAGCACGGCAAACCGGTAGCCCAGTTCATACAAGGCGTTGCCGTGTTGTGTCTCGCCGCGCGCGCCAAGCCGTTCCACGGCCATGCCCAGCTCCTGCTCGACCGGGTCGAGCAGTTCCAGCGATGCCCATCCGGTCGCACCTTCGGGGCCCGTCGCATCGGCATTTGCATCGATGTCGCTGAATGCCTTGCCAAGCTGAGCGAGGAACCGCCCCTCGAACGCGCTGCGATCCCGCAGCACGCGCTGCCGGCTGGCAAAATAGTCCTGTTGCTCCGCGTTGTCGTGCGCACGATCAGCCAGCGCAAACAGCTGTTGCGCGAACGAACCCAGGCAGCGGCGCAAGGGCTCATGCAGCCCCTGCGCCATCATCGTGTAGCTGGTTTCGAGCAGATGCCGTGCGCGTGGCGGCCAGCGCCCGCTGTCGAAGCCGGCGGGCGGAGGGGTTGCACGGGAATGCGGCTGTTCCTGTCCGACATCCATGAAAGAGCCTGCCTGTTCTTCCGAAGGCGCCAGTTTATGCCGATTCGGCGAGGCCTGCCTAGGAGCGTGGGCCGCAGAAATCTTTGGGCTGTGATTGTGCTCTCATCCATAGGCTGCGCCTCTCGTCGGGCTTGCATAGAGTGACTATGCGCACCCTCCGATAGACGCATCCTATGGCGATAGCCCAATCTCGCTATC
>DATKVA010000138.1:0-10865 GCA_035530315.1 Rhodanobacter sp.
GGAACGCGCCAAGTTCCGCGTGGGCGCGGCCGACAACGGCCTCGGCGGCGACAAGGCCGACACCATCTTCGACCTGATGGAGAAGTTCGCCGGCTACGGTTTCAACAAGTCGCATGCCGCCGCCTACGCGCTGGTCAGCTATCAGACCGCGTGGCTGAAGGCGCACTACCCGGCCGAATTCATGGCCGCGACGATCTCCGCCGACATGGACAACACCGACAAGGTGGTGACCTTCCTCAACGAAGCGCGCGCGCTCGGCATCGCCGTGCAGCCGCCGGATGTCAACGCATCGGTCTACATGTTCGTCGCCGTGGAACCGGACGCTTTGTCCGATGCCTCGCGCCTGGGCGCTCACACCATCCAGTACGGCCTCGGCGCGATCAAGGGCGTCGGCCAGGGCGCGTGCGAGGCGATCGTCGCCGAACGCAGCCATGGTCCCTACACCGACCTGGCCGACTTCTGCCGCCGCGTCGACCCGGGCAAGTTGAACCGCCGCGTGCTCGAGGCGCTGATCCTGTCCGGTGCACTGGACCGGCTGGCGCCGAACCGCGCCAGCCTGATGCTGCAGTTGCCCGATGCGATCAAGGCCGCCGAGCAGCATCTGCGCGACCGGCAATCCGGCCAGAACGACATGTTCGGCACCGCCATGGGCGGTACCAAGACAGGCTCCGACGCACCGATCCTCAAGCTCGACCTGCCGGTCGCCACGGAGTGGCCGCTGGAGCAGATCCTGCAGGGTGAACGCGACACGCTGGGGCATTATCTCTCCGGCCATCCCACCGACCCGTGGAAGGACGAACTGGCCCAGCTGTCGACCTGTCCGCTGGGCGAAATTGCCGAACGCTACCAGCCACCGAAGCCGCGCAAGAACGACGATGGCGAGGCGAACCGTTTCCGCCGCGGCCCGGACACGCCGTGGACCGTCGCCGGCATGGTCGCCGCCGTACGCAAGCGCGGCGACAGCGAAGCCTTTGTGCGGCTGGAAGACGGCAGCGGCACGATCGAGGTCAGTTTCTTCGGCGAGCTGTATCAGCAGGTCGCGCCCTTGCTTACCCGCGATGAGATGCTGATCGTCGACGGTGGCCTGCGCATCGACGATTTTTCCGGCGGCGGCTTCCAGTTGCGCGCCCGCAGCGCCTGCACGCTGGCCGATGCCTGCCGCCGGCATGCGCGACTGCTGCAGCTGAAATTGAACGGCACCCAACCCGGCTTCGTCGAACAACTGCAGCAGGTGCTGGCCGGCTATCGTGGCGGCCGTGCCACGGTGATGCTGCACGGTTATCACAACCGCAGTGCGCAGGCCGATCTCGAACTCGGGGAAGCCTGGCGCGTCGATGCCATCCCCGCCTTGCTGCGCGCCGTGCGCGCCCTACCCTGGGTGCAGGCCGCCAGGGTGCGCATCGTCAAGCAGCCGGACTGAAAACCGGTAGGAGCGCACCCTGTGCGCGATGCTCTTTGCCAAGCTTCGGACAAAAGCTTTCGCGCACAAGGTGCGCTCCTACCGGCCGCGCTCCATCATCGCCTTCAGGTCGGCGAACGGGTTGCCGGTGGCGGCCGGCGCATCCTGCACGTCCATCACCCCGCCGCGCACATGATCGATATGGCGCGAATGCTCGTTGTCGTGGCAATACACGCACAGCAGTTCCCAGTTGCTGCCGTCGGGTGGATTGAAATCATGGTCGTGATTGCGATGATGGACCGTCAGCTCCTGCAGGTTCGCGCGCGTGAACTCGCGCGCGCAGCGGCCGCAGATCCACGGATACATCTTCAGCGCCCGTTCGCGGTAACCCAGTTCGCGCTGCTCGGCATTGCGCCGCGCCTCGGCCACGATGCGGTCGAGCTTGTTGTTGTCGATGGGTGGTTTGATCGGCATGGTCGGATCCGGCCTGCAGGCACTCGTTAGTGCAGACAATAGCGCACCCGATGGCGGCCCGGAAACCATCACGCAGAGACCTTTCCACCACGGCATGCCGCCATACGGCAGCGTTCTCGTCTTTTTCCGGGGAACGGTATACTGAGGCGCTTCTGTGCCATGAATTGCCACGAATGAACCCGAACTTCCTCGATTTCGAACAACCGATTGCCGAACTGGAAGCGAAGATCGAAGAGCTTCGCCATGCCAGCGATGGCCAGGCATTCAATATCGAGGATGAAGTCGCCCGCCTGCGCGAAAAGCTGAAGATCAAGACCGCCGACATCTTCCGCAACCTCAATTCATGGCAGATGACCCAGCTGTCGCGCCATCCTGCGCGGCCGTACACGCTCGACTATATCGGCGTGATCTGCGAGGAATTCCACGAGCTGGCCGGCGATCGCGCCTATGCCGACGATGCCGCGATCGTCGGCGGGCTTGGTCGGATCAACGGCCGGCCGGTGATGATCATCGGCCACCAGAAAGGTCGCGACACCAAGACCAAGGTCCGCCGCAATTTCGGCATGCCCAGGCCCGAGGGTTATCGCAAGGCGATGCGCCTGATGCAGATGGCCGAACGTTTCAAGCTGCCGTTGCTGACCCTGATCGACACCCCGGGCGCCTACCCCGGCGTGGGTGCCGAGGAACGCGGTCAGAGCGAGGCGATCGCCCGCAATCTGCTGGTCATGGCCGAACTGAAAGTGCCGATCATCTGCACGGTGATCGGCGAAGGCGGTTCCGGCGGTGCGCTGGCGATCGGCGTGGGCGATCGCACGGTGATGCTGCAGTATTCGACCTACTCGGTGATCTCGCCGGAAGGCTGCGCCTCGATCCTGTGGAAGAGCCAGGACAAGGCCCGGGACGCTGCCGAGGCGCTGGGACTTACCGCGCCACGCCTGCTGGAGCTGGGCCTGATCGACAAGATGGTGCGCGAGCCGCTCGGTGGCGCCCACCGCAATCCCCGCTCGATGGCCATACGCCTGAAGGCCGTGCTGCTGAACCAGCTCGACGAACTGGAAGCGATGCCGGTCGGCGACCTGCTCGAACAGCGCTACAAACGCCTGCGCAGCTACGGCGCGTATCAGGAATAACCGCCGCTCCCACTCACTGTAGGAGCCCGCTCGCGGGCGATGCTTTTCTGGGCAGGGGACTCCGAAAGCATCGCCCGCGAGCGGGCTCCTACGGGTGAACCAGCTGCGCGGTAAGATCGGTCCTGTCGCAACGGGAGCTGGACCATGGCCAACGTCACCACCCACAAACTCGCCGTGCTGATCGACGCCGACAACGCCCGCCCGGCGATCGTCGAAGGTCTGCTGGCGGAGATCGCCAAGTACGGCACCGCGCATGTGAAGCGCATCTATGGCGACTGGACCAAGCCGGACCTCACCGGCTGGAAGGAGGTGCTGCTGCGCCACTCGATCCAGCCGATCCAGCAGTTCCGCTACACGGTCGGCAAGAACGCCACCGACTCGGCGATGATCATCGATGCGATGGACCTGCTCTACACCGAGCGTTTCGACGGCTTCTGCATCGTCTCCAGCGACAGCGATTTCACCCGGCTGGCCTCGCGCATCCGCGAATCGGGACGCATCGTCTACGGCTTCGGCGAGAAGAAGACCCCCGAACCGTTCCGCACCGCCTGCGACAAGTTCATCTATACCGAGGTACTGGCCGGCACGTCGGCCGGCGCAGCCGAAACCGAGGCCGCGCCCAAACAGCGCTCGGCGAAGGAACTGCGCGGCGATTCGCATCTGATGAACCTGCTGCGCAACGCGATGGAGGCCGCCTCCGACGACACCGGCTGGGCGAGCCTGGGCACCATCGGCAACATCATCAGCAACCAGTCGCCCGACTTCGATTCGCGCAACTACGGCTACGCCAAGCTCAGCGGCCTGATCAAGGGCATCGGCCTGTTCGACACCGAGGAGCGCCACATCGGCAACGGCAAACACCTCTACGTGCGGCCACGCGCCAGCAAGAAGTGAACCACCTGTTGCTCTCCCACCTGTCGCGTGCGCTGGCAACCGTGCCGCCGGCACCGTTGTGCGTGGCCTACAGCGGTGGTCCGGATTCCACCGCACTGCTGCATGCGCTGGCCCAGCTGCCGGCGGCGCGTGCACGTGGCCTGCGCGCGCTGCACGTCGATCACGGCCTGCACGCGGACAGCCCGCAGTGGGCCGGGCACTGCCTGCGTTTTTGTGCCGCGCTGGATGTGCCATGCGACGTGCTGCGGGTACGGGTCGAAACCGGCAACGGCGCCGGGCTGGAAGCGGCGGCACGGCACGCGCGCTATGCCGCCCTGACCGCGCAGCTCAGGGAAGGCGAATGGCTGCTGCTCGGCCATCATCGCGACGACCAGGCCGAGACGGTGTTGCTGAAGCTGCTGCGCGGCGCCGGTCCGCAAGGGCTCGGTGGCATGCGCGCGCTTCGATCGATCGGCCGCGGCCAGCTGTGGCGACCGCTGCTCGCGCTGTCGCGCCGGCAACTTCGCGAGTATGTCGACGCCGGCCAGCTGACCTGCATCGACGACCCGTCCAACGACGATACCCATCCGGCACGCAACCAGCTGCGCCACGAGATCCTGCCGCGGCTGATGCGGCACTGGCCGCACGCGGTGGATTCGATCCTGCACAGCGCCGCGCTGTGCCAGGCCGCCGCCGATGCGCTCAAGGTGCAATGGCTGGCGGCATTCGCGATCCTGCACGACCCGGCCACCGGCAGCCTGCACGCCGCCGATTGGCTGGCGCTGGATCGGGCCCTGCGCGAACCGCTGCTCGATCACTGGCTGCACGCGCGCGGCCTGCCCGCGCCCACCACCGCACAGCGCCGCCAGATCGAACGCCAGTGCGGCGCTCGCGCGGGCCAATCGCCGTGCATCCGCTGGCCCGGGGTCGAGCTGCACATCTGGAAGGCTCGCCTGTGGGCATTGTCGCCCCGGCCCGTGGTTGCGATGGATTGGCACGCCCGCTGGCGCGGCGAGCCGCTGGCCCTGCCCGACGGCGGCGTGCTGTCGCTGACCGATGCCGACGCGCGGCTGTCCGAACCCCTGGACGTGCGCCTGCGTCGCGGCGGCGAGCGCATCAAGCCGGCCGGCGACGCCCACACGCGCGAATTGCGCGACCTGTTCCAGCAGGGGCTGATCCCGCCCTGGCAGCGCATCGCCTGCCCGCTGCTGTATGCCGGCGACGAGCTGGTCGCCGTTGCCGACCGCTGGTCGAGCGAGCGCGGTATCGCGATCTTCCGGCAAACTGCCGCACGGCCCCGCTGGCTGCCCGCAAGCTGAACGACACCGCAAAAGACATCGGCCGTTCAGTGCACGATATCCCGTGCGCCATTACGCTGAATCGCACCACCGCCGATTGGAGCATCCGATGAAACGCACGCTTCCAGCCGTCATCCTGCTGGCGTCGGTCGGCTTGGCCACCGCGCCGGCCTGGGCCGATCCGCCGCCATGGGCCCCCGCCCATGGCTGGCGTGCCAAACACCACTACACGTACTATCCCCGCGGCGAAATCTATTACGCGCCGGAATCCCGCCTGTGGTTCTGGCTGGACGGCGACAACTGGCGCTCCGGCGTCCGCCTGCCGCTGGAATTCCAGACCTATATCCGCACCGGTGGCGTCGACATCGAGCTGGGCACCGACCGGCCGTATGTCGAGCATCGCTATGTGATCGAACATTACGGCGGCGAAGCCCCGCGCGAGTATCGCCACCGCCGCGATTGGCGCGACGACGATCGCGGTGACCGCGGCCGGCGCCACGGACACGGCCGCGATCATGACGAGGGCGACGATGGCGGTTGATGTCCATGGGCAGCTCGAAAACTTCGAGGCGCCATTGCGGGCCAGGGATGGCCCGCCGCAACAGGCACGCAAGTGCCTGGATCTGCGCAGACGCGTCCGGACAGGTGCCGGACGCGTCGACTCGAATAACCGTCAGGATGGCGGTTATTCGAGGTTCCCCGTGGTGCACGCGCGGATTGATTCCACACCGCTGCTGCGCTAGCGTTGCAGCCCATGGCCAAGACCGTTCCCGCTTCCGTCAAAACCCCGCCTCCGGCCGATTTCGAGCATTCGCTGGACGAACTGGAACAGTTGGTCGCGCGGATGGAAGGCGGCGAGTTGAGCCTGGACGAATCGCTCGCCTCGTTCGAACGCGGCATCGGCCTGTATCGCCATTGTCAACAGTCCCTGGAACAAGCCGAACTGCGCGTGCGCCTGCTGCTTGATCCCGATGCCCCCGACAGTGCCGAACCGTTTGAACCCGAACTCTGACGCCCTGCAAGCGTTGATCGTCCGTGCCGAACACGCACTGGACCGAAGCCTGCCGCCGGTCGCGCAACCCCCGACCGAATTGCATCGCGCGATGCGCTACGCCGTGCTTGGCGGCGGCAAGCGGCTGCGCCCGCTGCTGGTCTATGCCACGGCACATGCGCTGGGCGAGGACGGCCGGTCACTGGATGCCCCCGCCTGCGCGGTGGAGTTGATCCACGCCTATTCGCTGGTACACGACGACCTGCCGGCGATGGACGACGACGCCCTGCGCCGCGGCCGGCCAACCTGCCACATCGTGTTCGGCGAGGCGATGGCGATCCTTGCCGGCGACGCGCTGCAGGCGTTGGCCTTCGAGATCCTGGCCGACGAGACGGGGCGTACGACCGATGCCGCCATCGGCATGGCGATGCTGCGCAGCTTGAGCCGTGCCTGTGGCGCCGAAGGCATGGCTGGCGGGCAGGCGCTGGACCTGGCCGCCGTCGGCCGCCCGCTGACCCTGGCCGAGCTGGAACACATGCATGCCTGCAAGACCGGAGCGCTGATCCGCGCGTCGGTGCAACTGGGGGCGCTGGCCAGCGGCGCCGATGCCGCCACACGGGACACGCTGGACCGCTATGCCGATGCGGTAGGCCTGGCGTTCCAGGTGCGCGACGACATCCTCGACGTGGAAGGCGAATCGGCGGTGATCGGCAAGACCGCCGGCAAGGACGCCGCCGCCGACAAACCCACCTTCCCCTCGATCATCGGCCTGGATGCCTCACGCGCCCGGCTGACCGAACTGACCGACCTCGCACTGGCCGCGATCGCGCCGCTCGGCAGCCGAGCGAGCCTGCTCGCGGAACTGGCCCGTTACGCGGCCCAGCGTGCACATTGAACGCGCATTGAAACGGATCGCTGCTTGAGCGACGCACGGCGCGGACGGCACGACAACCCGGGCATGCCGATCGATCGCCCGCGCCGGTCCGTCCTGCACCTTGCACACCACGCACCCCTGACGGCAGGCTGCTAGACTCGCCTCGCTGCGCCTGCCCGGCGCACTTTCGATCCTCGGAGGATGCATGGGATTCCTGCATGGCAAGCGCGCCCTGATCGTCGGCATTGCCAGTCAGCGCTCGATCGCCTGGGGTATCGCCAACGCGATGCATCGCGAGGGCGCCCAACTCGCGTTCACCTACCAGAACGACCGCTTGAAAGATCGCGTCGAGGAAGCGGCCAACGCCTTCGGCTCGAACATCGTGCTGCCTTGCGATGTCGCCGAGGACGCCCAGATCGCGCAGTTGTTCGTGGCGCTTGGCCACCACTGGAACGGTTTCGACATTCTCGTGCACTCGGTGGGCTTCGCACCGCGCGAGGCGCTGCAGGGCGGGTTCCTGGACAACCTCACCCGCGAGAACTTCGCCATTGCGCACGACATCTCCAGCTACAGCCTGGCGGCACTGGCGAAGGCGGCGCGGCCCATGATGGCAGGGCGCAACGGCGCGATCCTCACGCTGACCTATCTCGGCGCCGAACGTGCGCTGGACGGCTACAACGTGATGGGGCTGGCCAAGGCGAGCCTCGAGGCGAACGTGCGCTACCTGGCCTACAATCTCGGGCCGGAGGGCACCCGGGTCAACGCGATTTCAGCCGGGCCGATCAAGACGCTGGCCGCCGCCGGCATCCCGAATTTCCGCAGGATGCTCGATCACGTCGACGCGCATGCGCCGCTGCGCCGCAGCGTCACCATCGACGAGGTCGGCAATGTCGGTGCGTTCCTCTGCTCCGCGCTGGCGTCGGGCGTGACCGGCGAGATCACCCATGTCGATGCCGGCTACAACATCCTGGGCATGACCGGCATCTGAAACGGGGCACCGCAGGCGCCGGCACCGGGGGCTTGAAGCCCGCGGTGGCGAGTGTGACGATATGCCGCCCCCACCCAACGGGATTCCAGCATGTCCGACGACGCCTTCGAAGGTGCCTGCACCTGTGGTGACATCGAGTATCGACTGACCAGCGCACCGTTGTTCGTGCATTGCTGCCACTGCACCTGGTGCCAGCGGGAATCCGGCTCGGCGTTCGCGCTGAACGCCTTGATCGAAACGGCCCGGCTGCAACGGCTGCACGGCGAACCGGTCATGGTGAACACGCCATCGAACAGCGGCAAGGGACAACAGGTCGCCCGCTGTCCGCGCTGCCATGTCGCGCTGTGGAGCCATTACGCCGGGGCCGGCGAGGCGTTCGCGTTCGTTCGCGTGGGCACGCTCAGGCAACCGGACCGGTTGCCGCCGGACATCCACATCTTCACGTCGACCCGGCTGCCGTGGGTATTGCTTCCGGCGGACACCCCCGCGGTGGCCGAGTACTACGACCGCAATGCGTACTGGCCCGCGCAGAGCCTTGCCCGGCGCACGGCGGTGCTGGCCGGCCTCGCGCGCAGCTGAGGACCCGGCCGGCCGGTCCGCGTGGCGGAAACACCCACCCGAACGATGCCATCCGACCGCCATGGGAACCCCGCGCACGTCCTGCTTCGCATCATCCCCGATGGTTCCTTCCGCGCGACTATCGGCCCGCTGCTGGCAATGGTTCAGTCGCCCCGCCGATCCGCCTTGCCGGCCTTTACCGGCATCAGGCGCAGATCCTGGAAATCGAAGCTGAAATCGGTCGACGGCGATACCGGCTGCATGCGCATTTCGCGGATATGGCCGTCCATATCCAGCGCGAAATCGACAAACGCATCGGCGTTGAGCGCGCGGTCGTCCCAGTGCACGATGAAGCTGTCGTGCTGCCATGGGGTCATCGTGCCGACCAGTTCCGCGGTCTTGCCGAAGCGCAGGCGCAGCTTGCCCTGCTCGTCGCTGACGACAACATCGCCATACCACCGGTCGCGGTAGGTGCCTGCGTAGCCGGCCAACGGCAGCGATGGCTTGCGATGCCTGGCGCGCGCCGCCACATGCTTCGCCCAACTGATATCGGCCGTGGCTTCGGACAGTTTGACGGCCTTGTCGTAGACCGCAACCCAGTCGGTCTTGTGCGCCGGATTCAGATAGGCATCGAGCACACGCCAGGTGATCGCGTTGAACGCGGCACTGGACTCCTGGTTGGTCAGCACCACCACGCCCAGGTGCAGCCCCGGCACCAGGGTCAGGCGCGACACCATGCCCGGCCAGCCGCCGGTATGCCAGACCAGTCGCTGGCCGCGGTAGTCGGACAGGAACCAGCCCTCGCCATAGCCGTAGAAATGCGGTGCCAGCGACGCCAGCGCGGGCAACGGCATCGGGTGGATGGCGATCGGCGTGAGCATCGTCCACATCTGCCGCTGGCTGTCTTCGGAAAACAGCCGCCGCGGCTTGCCGTCAGCGCCGGCCGGCAGCGCACCACCGGCCAGCTGCACGTTCATCCACTTCGCCAGATCATGCACGCTGGCGTAGATCCCGCCAGCACCCGGATCGTTCAGCCAGGCCATCGGCGGCACCGGCTTGAGATTCTTGAAGTCGAGCCTGGCGTGCCCCATCGCCACGTCCATGCCCGGCTTCAGATACGTCTTGTCGATCACCGACTCATCCATGCCGACCGGCTGGAAGATGTGCTCGCGCACGAAATCCGCGTAGGTCTGGCCGGAAGCCTTTTCGATCACCAGCGTGGCCACGGCGAACAGGATGTTGTCGTAGGCGTAACCGCTGCGAAAACCGTTCTTGAGCGGCACGAAACGCAGGCGCTCGACCACATCCCGGGTCGTGTACGACGTCGGCGGCCAGTACAGCAGATCGCCGGCGCCAAGGCCGAGCCCGCTGCGATGCGCCAGCAGATCGCGGATGCGCATCTCGTGCGTCACATAGGGGTCGGACATGCGAAACCACGGCAGGTGATCGATCACCCGGTCGTCCATCTTCAGCTTGCCCTGCTCGGCCAGCATCTGCAGCGATGCGGCGGTGAACGCCTTGGTGTTTGAAGCGATCGCGAACAGGGTATGTTCGTCGACCCTGTCCGGCTTGCCGATCTCGCGCACGCCGAAGCCCTGCGCCATCACCACCTTGCCGTCCTTGACGATCGCCACCGCGATGCCCGGCACCTCGAAGGTCTTGCGCGCGCTGTCGACATAGGAACCGAAATCCTGCAACTGCGCCGGCAAGCGCGGTTGCACGGTGTCGTGGATGCCGATCGGCAGGCGGGAAACGGGCCGGGTTACCGGCGCCTGTGCCCATGCACCGGCGGCGAACGCGAACAAGGCACAGCAGCCCGTCAGCCTTGATGCGAGCAGGCGCGGCGAGAAGGTTCGCATCGACATCGGCGGCTCCACGGGGTTCAAAGCGTGCAACTATCGCGGCAAACCACGATCGACGCCAGCAGCGGAAGTCATGACACTGTGCGGATGCATAATTTCCGTGGCGTACCATGGTTTGCATTCATCGCATTACCCCACAACGATGGCGCTGGCGGCTGCCCCCTGGAGCCGTGTCCCCCTGGATCAACGCCCCTCAATCCGGAAAACCATGCAAATCATCGAATTCGAACTGGAAGGCACGTACGTCGAACTCAACATGCTGCTGAAACTCTGCGGCCTGTGTGACAGCGGCGGCGCCGGCAAGAAGCTGGTCGCCGGCGGCACAGTATCCGTGGACAGAAAAGTCGAGTTGCGCAAGACCTGCAAGATCCATGCAGGCCAGACAGTCAATATCGGCGAGGTGGAAATCCACGTGCTG
>DATKVA010000139.1:0-4362 GCA_035530315.1 Rhodanobacter sp.
ACCGGGCGACCGCGTGTGTCTGGAGGGCGACAACCAGAAACAGGCGGATTTCCTGGCGCAGGCGCTGACGCGCGTCGATCCGGCGCGGGTGAACAAATTGCACATGCTGCAATCGGTGCTGGCGCTGCCCGAGCATCTCGACCTTTACGAACTGGGCATCGCGGAGCAACTGGACTTCTCATTCTCCGGCCCGCAGGCCGCGCGGCTGGCGCGCATGGTCGGAAAGAAGCAGATACGCATCGGCGCGATCCATACCTATCTCGAACTATTCAGTCGCTATTTCGTCGACCTGACGCCGCATGTCGCGCTGGTGGTCGCGCAATCCGCCGATGCGCAGGGCAACCTGTACACCGGCCCGAACACCGAGGACACGCCGGCTATCGTCGAGGCCACCGCGTTCAAGAACGGCATCGTGATCGCGCAGGTCAACGAGCTGGTGGACAAGGTGCCGCGCGTGGACATCCCCGGCGACTGGGTGAACTTCGTGATCCCCAGCCCGCGCCCGCATTTCATCGAGCCGCTGTTCACCCGCGATCCGGCGCAGATCTCCGAGATCCAGGTGCTGATGGCGATGATGGCGATCAAGGGTATCTACGCCGAGTATGGCGTGCAGCGCCTGAACCACGGCATCGGTTTCGACACCGCTGCGATCGAATTGCTGCTGCCGACCTATGCGGCGAGCCTCGGACTGAAGGGCAAGATCTGCAGCCACTGGGCGCTCAATCCGCACCCGACGATGATCCCGGCGATCGAGGCCGGTTTCGTCAAGTCCATCCACTCGTTCGGCTCCGAGCTCGGCATGGAGGATTACATCGCCGCGCGCCCCGACGTGTTCTTCACCGGGCCGGACGGGAGCATGCGCTCGAACCGTGCCTATTCGCAGGCGGCGGGCCACTATGCCTGCGACCTGTTCATCGGCTCGACGCTGCAGATCGATCTCGCCGGCAACAGCTCGACCGCGACGTTGGACCGCATTTCGGGCTTCGGCGGAGCGCCCAACATGGGCGCGGATGCCGCGGGGAGGCGCCACGCCAGCCCCGGCTGGCTGAAAGCCGGCGAGCAGCGGCGAACCCAGCAACCCGGTATCCCGCGCGGCCGCAAGCTGGTGGTGCAGATGGTCGAGACCTTCCGCGAACACATGCACCCGGCTTTTGTGGATACGCTCGATGCGTGGAAGCTGGCCGAGTTCGCCAACATGCCGATCCCGCCGGTGATGATCTATGGCGACGATGTTACGCATATCCTGACCGAGGAGGGCATCGCTAACCTGCTGTTGTGCGCGAATGCCGAGGAGCGCGAACAGGCGATACGCGGCGTCGCGGGATACACCGAGATCGGCCTGGGCCGGGATGCTCGCATTGTCGAGAACCTGCGCGACCGCGGCGTGATCCGGCGTGCCGAGGACTTGGGCATAGACAAGCGCGACGCGACGCGCGACCTGCTCGCCGCGCATTCGATCAAGGACCTGGTGCGCACCTCGGGCGGGCTGTACCAGCCGCCGGTCAGGTTCAGGAATTGGTGATGTGACGGGTGCACGATTGATGTTGGAGAGGTGACTGCCTATGAGCAAATCGATTGAAAATCTCAAATCAGCCCAGCAGCGGGCGATGGCAGGACGTCCAAAGGTCGGCGGCTTCCCATATCTCGCAGAGACACTGCGCCGGGCAGGAGTAACGCGCAACCTCTGGGCCCTGCCCGCTTGCCAAAGCTTGTATTTGACTGAAGCGGGCCCGGTCATGATGCAAGAGACGCCCCTGGTCGTTGGCATGGCAGACGTACCGCGGTTCGATCGCGATGCCCTGATCGTTGCGCTACGGGCCGACCAGGCTGGCGAAAGTACCTTCCCGGAGTTCCTGATGGCAGCCTGGAAAGCGGGTGTTGTAAGTTACGATGTGGATTTTGTTGCGCGAAACGTAACGTACTACGGAGCGAACGGGGAGAGTTATGTTGAGTCGTATCCGGCTGCAAAGGTGTAGGTTCAGGAATTGGTAAGGAGCAAATAACATGACTATGGAAAATCTCAAGTATCGTTTTGACGGCGGCAAGCCTACGCCCGGTGTGACCGCGATCGTTGGCGTGCTGGGCTCGGGCAATCTCGAGGTGCTGGTCGAGCCGGCCGCGCTCGGCGGCGCGTGCGAGATCGAGGTGTCGACCGCGGCCAACGGTTTCGGCAGGATATGGCAGGCGGTGATGCAGGATTTCTTCGCGCGCCATATGGCCGGAGACATCCGCATCTCGGTGAACGACGCGGGTGCCACGCCAGCGATCGTCAGCCTGCGCCTCGACCAGGCGATCGAGACCTACAAGGGTAAGCATAAATAATGAATCGCAGCTATTACGAGAGCAGCGCGCGTGCGCGCATCGCCGGCCTGCTGGATGCGGGCAGTTTCGATGAATGGCTGCCTGCCGCAGAGCGGCTGACCAGTCCGCACCTGGCGACGCTGGAGCAGCCCGCTGCATTCGACGATGGCGTGATCATCGGCCGGGGCAGCATCGCGGGCAAACCGGTTTTCATCGCAGCGCAGGAAGGCGGCTTCATGGGCGGGGCGGTCGGCGAGGTGCATGGCGCGAAGATCGTCGGCGTGCTGGAACGCGCGGTGCGCGACCGTCCGGCGGCGGTGTTGATGCTGGTCGAGTCCGGCGGGGTGCGCCTGCAGGAAGCCAATGCCGGGCTGATCGCCGTGTCGGAGGTGATGCGCGCGATCCTGGCCGCGCGTGCGGCAGGCGTGCCGGTGATCGTCGCGATCGGCGGGCAGTACGGCTGTTTCGGCGGCATGGGCATCGCGTCGCGCTGCGCCACTACGATCATCATCAGCGAAGAAGGGCGGCTCGGCCTGTCCGGTCCGGAGGTGATCGAGACCGTGCGCGGCGTCGAGGAATACGATTCGCGCGACCGCGCGCTGGTGTGGCGCACCGTCGGCGGCAAGCACCGCAACCTGCTCGGCGAGTGCGACACGATCGTGGCCGACAGCATGGAAGCATTCCGCGACGCGATCATCGCCAGCATGGAAAACGGCGACGACTGGTCGCTGGCTGCGCTGGAACGGGAACACCGGCTGCTGGCCGACCGGGTGCAGCGCTTCGGCGCGTGCAGGGATGGCCGCGACATCTGGCTCAAGCTCGGCTGGCCCGACCCGGATGCGATCGCGATGATGGACAACGACGAGTTCATGGCTGCTGCGCAGGGGCACAGGGCAAAATGATTTATAAAGGCGAATTCAAGGATGCCTCTAAAAATTTAGAGTTCGCCTGAATGCACGGCGCGGGAAAAATTTCGCCGCGCCGCATATGGATTATATGTAAGCAAGAAATTTTTTTCGCAACGCAGCAGTCGGGATGAAATATGAATTTTGAGAGGTGTCCTTAACATGGAATGGAATAAAGTCGTCGATCAGCTGTTCCCCGCCGGTCATGAAGTGCGCCAGCAAGGCGATCTGCTGTCGGGCGAGGGCCGTTGCGACAAGCAGACCGTTGCCGTGATCGGCACGACCAACCACACCGAGGTCGGCGTCGAGCTCGCGCTGGCGATGGCGGCCGCGGTGCTTGAAGTGATACGCAACCATCCGGCTCGGCCCATTGTGTTCCTGGTCGACACCAGCGGGCAGCGCCTGCGCCATCGCGACGAGATGCTGGGCCTGAACGGCTATATGGCGCACCTGGCGAAGTGCGTCGAGATGGCGCGGCGCGGCGGCCACAAGATCGTCAGCCTGGTTTACGAACAGGCGCTCTCCGGCGGCTTCCTCGCCAACGGCATGATGGCGGATGTTTGCGCCGCGCTGCCCGAAGCCGAGATCCGCGTGATGGGATTACCGGCGATGGCCAGGGTGACGCGCATCAGCGAGGAAAGGCTGACCGAGCTCAGCAAGACCTCGCCGGTATTCGCGCCCGGCGCGAATAATTACCTGAAGATGGGCGGCCTGGCCGGGTTGTGGGAAGGCGATCTGTCGGCCCGCCTGGCGGATGCGCTGGAGCATGCCGATGCGACCGACCAGCGCCGTGTGCGCGGGCTTGAGCGCGGCGGACGGTTGTTCGCCGACGTGGTCGTCAAGCGTGTGCTGGCCAGTGCCTGAGTCCGCAAAATTTTCTCGCCACACGCTGGCCCGCCACACTTTGGTATGGGTGCGGCCCAAATGCCGTGCGGCTGTATCCGCCCAGGTCAACGATGACGAAATTCGCCAGTATGCCGAGGCATGGCTGGCAGCGGATCGGCCGCTGGTGGTCGCGCGCCAGCCTGTGGCCAATGTAGGAGCGGACCATGCCCGCGATTGTCTTTCTGTTCGCGGGCATGGCCCGCTCCTACAAACAAACTTTCATTTATTAGAAAACGGAATTTCCAACCACATCGCAGTCGGCTTAGCGCTG
>DATKVA010000140.1:0-30115 GCA_035530315.1 Rhodanobacter sp.
GGGGCAGCCGCGGAAGTGCGCGGACGCAGCGATATCCGAAATATTCCCATGCCGCGGATCCCCCTGTGCGCGTGTGCAGGCGGCACAATGGACGATGCGCCCGGGTCTGGTCCACCAGGCGGGAGCAATGGTGTCGCGTCAGGCGATGTTCGCCCGATGCCGGCCGGATGTGATAACAATGGCGGGTGCCGTCTGCCGCATGGGCGCGGACGGCTTTTCGCCTGGATTGAGCGGGGTGCAGAATGTCGGCAGCCATTGAGCCGGCGGTGGGCGCGACAGGCATGGCCGCGAACGACCGCGAAGCGGAGGTTTGCGCGTTGCTCGTGGCGCGCGGCCGCCTGAAGGACGGTGACCTGGGGCGTGCCCGGCGGCTGCACGAGGAATCCGCCGAAGGCACGCTGACCACCCTGATGGCGCGGCTCGGGCTGGTGTCCGAACGCGATCTGGCCGAGGCGTGGGCGCAGCTGCTGCAGGTGCCGTTGCTGGCTGCACGCGATGCGCCGGAGCTGCCACCGGTCGATCTCGAGGTGTCGCCGCGCTTTCTCAAGCAGCAGCATGTGGTGCCGGTGCACGACGAGACGCACGGGCTGGCGCTGATCGTGTCCGATCCGGCCGATCCGTACCCGCTGCAGGCAATCGCCATGGCAGCGGGGCGGCCGGTGGCGCTGCGGGTCGGCCTGCGTTCGGAAATCGACGGCCTGATCGAGCGCTATTACGGCAGCGGCCGTTCGGCGATGGGCACCATCGTGGAGAATCTCGACGGCAGTGCGGCGGAGGAGGACGACGTCGAGCATCTGCGCGACCTTGCCTCCGAGGCCCCCGTGATCCGGTTGGTCAACCTGATTCTGCAACGCGCGGTCGAGCAGCGTGCGTCGGACGTGCACATCGAACCGTTCGAAAACCGGTTGAAAGTGCGCTACCGCATCGACGGCGTGCTGCATGAAGTGGAGGCACCGCCGTCCAGTTCCACCGCGGCGGTGATCTCGCGCGTGAAGATCATGGCCAAGCTCAACATCGCCGAACGCCGGCTACCGCAGGACGGGCGCATCCAGTTGCGCGTACAGGGCAAGGAGCTGGACCTGCGCGTGTCCACCGTGCCGACCAGTTTCGGCGAGTCGGTGGTGATGCGTATCCTGGATCGCGAATCGGTGGTGTTCGATTTCGCCTCGCTGGGTTTCACCGAGAACTTCCAGCAGCGCTTCATCGACGTATTGCGGCGCCCGCACGGGATCCTGCTGGTCACCGGCCCGACCGGCTCGGGCAAGACCACCACGCTGTACACCGCGCTGTCGCAGATCAACACGCCCGACGTGAAGATCATCACGGTCGAGGATCCGGTCGAATACCAGCTCGAAGGGATCAACCAGATCCAGGTGAAACCCCAGATCGGGCTGGATTTTGCCGGCGCCTTGCGCTCGATCATGCGGCAGGATCCGGATGTGATCATGATCGGCGAGATGCGTGATCTGGAAACCTGCCGCATCTCCATCCAGTCCGCGCTGACCGGCCATCTGGTGCTGTCCACGCTGCACACCAACAGCGCGGCCGGCGGCATCACCCGATTGCTCGACATGGGCGTGGAGGACTACCTGCTCGGTTCCACCATCAACGGCATCCTGGCGCAGCGGCTGGTGCGCCGGCTCGATCCGGAAACCGCCACGTCGTACGAGGCGCTGCCGGAAGTGATCGAGCAGTTCGAGCTGGAAAAATACACCGACGAGCGGCCGATCCGGCTGTGGCGGCCGGGCAGCAGCGCGGCCAACCCCACCGGCTATCGCGGTCGTCGCGCGATCATGGAATTCCTGACCATGAGCGATCCGCTGCGCCGGCTGGTGATGCAGCGTGCGGACGCCAGCGAGATCGAAAAGCAGGCACGCGTCGAAGGCATGCGCACGATGTACGAAGACGGCATCGCCAAGGCGGTAGCCGGCATCACCACGCTGGAGGAGGTGCTGCGTGTCACTCAGGAGGGCTAAGCAGGGACCGGAGACCAGGGACCGGGGACCGGCCGGTGGATCGCGGTTCGCGTCGCCGCGTGGTGTGCCTCCGACGTGCTGCGGCGTCGATACAAAGCATCGTCCGGCCCAGCTGCCAGGGCATCGTGGCAACGTTTTGCCATTCCGGCCCCCAGTCCTCAGTCCCCCGTCCCCGGCCCCGACGCCATGAGCCTCTTTCGCTATCGTGCCGTCAGCGATGCCGGCGAGGTGCTGCAGGGGCAGATGGAGGCGGCCAGCCTGGAGGAGGTGGTCGCGCGCCTGCAGGATCAGGGCCACACTCCGCTGGAAGCGCAGCCGGCCAACGGCGCCGCAGGCGGCAGCACGCTGGCGGCACTGTTCAGGCGCGGCCCGTTCAGCGGCGACCAGCTGGCCCAGTTCACCCACCAGCTGGCGACCCTGCTCGGTGCCGGCCAGCCGCTGGATCGCGCGCTCGGCATCCTGCTCGAGCTGCCCGAGGGCGAGAGCGCGAAGAAGCTGGTGGAGCGGGTGCGCGATCGCGTGCGCGGCGGCAACTCGCTGTCGGCGGCGCTGGACGAGGAACATGGCGTGTTCCCCAAGCTGTATGTGAGCCTGGTGCGCGCCGGCGAAGCGGGTGGTTCGCTGGAGGAAACCCTGCGTCGGCTGGCCGACTATCTGGAGCGTGCGGATGCGCTGCGCGGCAGCATCGTCAATGCGTTGATCTATCCCGCGTTCCTGCTGGTCGGCGTGCTCGGTTCGCTGGTGCTGCTGCTGGCCTACGTGGTGCCGCAGTTCGTGCCGATCTTCCAGGACATGCAGGTGCCGATTCCGTGGATTACCCAGGCGGTGCTGGTGCTGGGCAACACGTTGCAGACCTGGTGGTGGCTGATCCTGTTGCTGCTGGGCGGTGGCTTGTTCGGCTGGCGCGCGCGATTGCGCGATCCGGCGGTACGGCTGGCCTGGCATACCCGGTTGCTGACGATCCGGCTGGTCGGTCCGCTGCTGCTCAAGGTGGAGACCGCGCGGATCGCCCGCACACTCGGCACGCTGCTGAAAAACGGCGTGCCGCTGCTGGGCGCGCTCGCCATCGCGCGCCAGGTCACCGCCAACCGTGCATTGGACAAGGCACTCAGCGAGACGCACGAACAAGTGAAGGATGGCTCCGGCCTGAGCCTGGCACTCGGACGCTCGAAACTTTTCCCGCGGCTGGCGATGCAGATGGTGCAGGTGGGCGAGGAAGCCGGCCAACTCGACACCATGCTGCTGAAAGTCGCCGACACCTTCGAACTCGAGTCCAAGCGCGCGATCGATCGTCTGCTGGCCGCGCTGGTGCCGGCGTTGACCATCGTGATGACGGTGATGGTGGCGATCATCATGGCGGCAATCCTGCTGCCGTTGCTCAGTTTGACCAGCAATATTCAGTGAGAGAGGAAAAGATAATGAGCGTTGAAATGATGCGTGGCGAGGCGCGACGGGACCGGGGACCGGGAAAAGACGAGTGCGCCACAACCCGCACGACCCGACAGCTGTCCCGGTCCCTGGTCCCCGGTCCCCGGTCCCACCTTGCCCCGCGCGCCAACGGCTTCACCCTGCTGGAAATGCTGGCGGTGATCGTGCTGATCGGCATCATCGGCACCGTGGTGGTGACCCAGGTCGGCAAGAACGTCGACAAGGGCAAATATGGTGCGGGCAAGGCGCAGCTGACCACGCTGAGCGAGAAGATCGAGAACTACGCGCTGGACAACGGCGCGCCACCGCAGCAACTGGAAGACTTGCTGGTCAAGCCGCCGAATGCACCGAACTGGCAGGGGCCGTATGCCAAGGCGTCGGGCTTGAAAGATCCGTGGGGCCACACCTTTGGCTACCAGTATCCGGGCCAGCACGGCAGTTTCGACCTGGTCTTCTACGGCCAGGACGGCAAGCCGGGCGGCGATGGCTACAGCGCGGACGTGGGCAACTGGCAATGAGAGGCGGGGACCGGGGACCGGGACAGTTGTCGGACCGTGCGGGTAGCGATGCACTCATCTTTTCCCGTTCCCCGTTCCCCGTTCCCCGGTCCCGCCGCGCGCCACGCGCCACCGGCTTCACCCTGCTGGAAATGCTGGCGGTGATCATCCTGATCGGCATCGCGGTCGTCGCGGTGTCGATCTCGGTGACCCAGGGGCTGGCCAGTGCGCGGGTGAACGCGGCCAGCAGCGAGCTGGCCGGTGCGCTGCGGGCGACCCGGACGCAGGCGATCGTGCGCGCCCAGGTGCAGAACTTCGACGTGGATATCCATGCAAACACGTACCGCGATGCAAAACAGCATGTGGTGCACCTGCCCCGGGGGTTGCGATTGAGCATCACCAGTGCGAAGGAAGACCAGCCTGACGCACATACCGGGCGCATCCGCTTCTTCCCGGATGGCAGTTCCACCGGCGGGCGCATCACCCTGCAGAGCGGCCGGCGCCAGTGGCACGTCAACGTGTCGTGGCTGACCGGCGCGGTGAGCGTGGTGACGAAATGAGAGCGGGGAACGGGAAACGGGGACTGGGGACCAGGGACCAGGAAAAGACGTGCGTACCGCAACCCTCACGACCCGAGGGCCGTCCCGGTTCCCTGTCCCCGGTCTCCAGTCCCCGCTCCCACCGTGGCTTCAGCCTGCTCGAGGTGATCGCGGCGATGATGCTGCTGGCGATCATCTTCACCGCGTTGATGCATGTCGCCGGGGGGGCGATCCGGCTTACCCAGAACGCGGCCGCGCACAGCGAAGCTGCGATGTGGGCGCGCAGCCTGCTCGACAGCGCCTATGTGGGCGAGCCGATCAGGCCCGGCAGCAGCGCCGGCCAGTTCAATGCGAAATATCGTTGGCGGCTGAACGTGACACCGTGGAATCAGGCCGGGATCGCTCCGCCCGGCGCATCGCTGCAGCTCTATCGGCTGGATCTGGATGTGCTGTGGGGGCCACCCGGGCATCCACGTTCGGCGCATTTCCGCACGCTGCGGCTGGGCGGCCCGCTGCGTCCGGGTGCCGCATCGGCGGCGCAGGGCGCGCCATGAGACGGCTTGCCAGGCAATGTGTTGCCGGCTTCACGCTGCTGGAGGTACTGGCTGCGCTGGTGCTGCTGGCGCTGCTGCTGGTTGGCGTCTACACGGGCATGCGCACGGCCATCCACAGTGTGCGGTCGGGCAGCGCGGCGATCGAGCGGATCGATCAGATCCGTTCCGCCCAGCAGTTTCTGCGGCGCGAACTGGCACAGAGCATGACCCAGCCGATCGCTCATACTCCTGAGGGCGACGCCATTTTCTTCGAGGGCAGTGCGCATGAAATGACTTATGTCGCGCCACTGCCGGGTTACCTCGGCAAGCTCGGTCCGCAACTGCAACACCTGCAACTGGTCGGGGACGGCAAGGGCAGCTGGCGCTTGGAGCTGAGCCTTGCGTTGCTGCCGCCGGACGGTCAGCCGCCGCAGGCGCTGGGCGATCCGCAGGTGCTGCTCGATCACATTCATGGCGGCAGCTTCAGCTATCGCGGCATCGATGTGCAGGGTCGCACCGTGCCGTGGTCGCCGGCATGGCCGGATGGCCGGATGCTGCCGTTGCTGGTGCGCATCGCGTTGCAACCGCAAGGCAACAACGACTGGCCGTTGCTGCAGGTGCCACTGCGGGTCAATCCGGCGAACAGCAGCGGACCGTCCGGTCTGCTGCAGCAGGGCGTGCGCGGCAGGAGTCACCCATGAGGCGGCGGCAGCCAACCTTGGCCGTCGGTCAGCGCGGGGTGGCCTTGCTGCTGGTGCTGTGGGCCGGCACGGTGCTGGCGATCCTGCTCGGCGGCTATGTGGTGCTGGCGCGCACTGAAGGCCTGCAGGCCCGTTACCAGTTCGCCCAGACCCAGGCCCACTACGCCGCCGAGGCCGGCATCATGCGCGCCGTTTATCAATTGCAGGATCCGCAGGTCAGGCATCGCTGGATCGGCGACGGGCGGGTCTATGCGTTTTCGTGGGACAACGCCGAAGTGAAGGTGTCGGCGATCAGCGAGGCCGGCAAGGTGGACCTCAACAGCGCCAGCCCCGATGTGCTGCAGGGCTTGTTTCGCGCGACCGGCATGGCTCCGGCAGCAGCACAGGCGCTGACCGCCAATGTGGTGAGCTGGCGCGGTTTACCCGGCAGCAAGAGTCAGGTCGCGGAGCAACGCGCGGTCTATGCAGCGGCGGGGCGCGACTACGGCCCGCGCAACGGTCCGTTCGCCAGCATCGAGGAGTTGCAGATGGTGCTGGGCATGACCCCTTCAATTTACCGGCAGGTCGCTTCCGCCATCACGGTATGGTCGGGCAACACGACACCGGATCCGGACACCGCACCGCCGCTGGCACTGGCCGCGATCCCGGGCATGACGCCGCAAAAGATGCAGGAGATCAAGCTTGCCCGGCAGGCACGGGTCGATGCCCCAGGTCTGGCTCTCTACAACGGAGTGACGCATAGTATCCGGTCGGAAGCCAGCCTGGCTGACGGCACGCGCGCCGTCGTGCGTGCCACGATTCGTTCGCAGCTGGGGTTGACGGGTGCGCAACCCTATGTGGTACTGCGCTGGCGTGAGGGGGATGGGCAATGAGTACGGCAACGCAATGGCTGCGGCCGTGGGTTGATCGTGTACGCCGCGGCTGGCGTGCTTCGCCGCTGCCGGCATTCCTCGGCTGGTGGGGTGGCGAGTTGCGCGCATTGCTGCCGCCACGCTGGCGTGCCTGGTTCGGCGTCGGTGCGGACTGGCATCTGCTGCAACGCGTCGATGCGCAATGGGTGCTGCGCCGTGCCGGCCGGGCCGGCTTGCTGGCGACCTGGGACGACAGCGCCGATGCCTCAACCCAGCAAGCTGCGCTGGCGGCCGCGCTGCAGGGCGTGGATCGCGATGATTTGCGGCTGGCACTGTTGTTGCCGGCGATGGCCGTACTGCGACGCACGCTGGTGCTGCCGGCTGCTGCCGGCGACAACCTGAACCAGGTGATGGCATTCGAGATGGATCGGCAAACGCCGTTCACCGTGGCGCAGGTCTATTATGCCGCGCGGGAATTGGCGCAGCCGGCCAGCAATGGGCGCTTTCACGCGGAACTGGTGGTAGTCACGCGCAGTACGCTCGATCCGCTGCTGGCGCGCCTGCGTACGCTGGGCATTCCAGTCGACGCCGTGGACGTGGCCAACGGCGACGATCGTCTGGGCATCAACCTGTTGCCGCCGGACCACACCCCGTACCGCCCGCGGCCACGTCAGCGTCTGAACCTGGCGCTGGCAGGGGTTTGCGCCGTGCTGCTGGTGCTGGTGTTGTTGCAATGGCTGCACAACCGGCAGGCGACCCTGGAGCAGATGCAGGCCCAGGTCGACAGCATGCGCAGCGAAGCGCAGCAGGTCGCCGCATTGCGCCAGCAATTGCAGGACAACGCCGGCGCCGCCGGTTTTCTGGCCCGGCGCAAGAAAAACAGCGTTTCCATGCTCGGTCTGCTGCTGGATGCCACCGAGCGATTGCCGCAGTCGGCATGGCTGGAGCGTTTCAGCGTCGACAGTGCCGGCCAGATCGGACTGCAGGGTCAGAGCAAGCAGGCGGCCAAACTGCTCGACGCGCTGAAGGATTCACCGCTGATCGTCAATGCCGGCTTCCAGGGCAGCATCCAGCCCGACCCGGCCACCGGCAAGGAACGCTTCTACCTCATCGCGCATCGGCGTCATCCCGCAGCAGCCCGGTCGAAACCAGCGGCTTCCGCATCGGTGGCTGGCAAGGGGGCGCCATGAAGATGACCCGACTCAAGCCGCGCGACAGTCGCCTGGCAGCCATCGCCTTGCTGTTGCTGGCGCTGTTGCTGGGCTATGTCGTGCTGTTGCACTGGTGGTTCGTGGCGCCGTTGCAGCAGATCGGCAGCGCGATGGCCGACTTGCGCGACACGCAAGGCCGTTATGCCGCCGCGATTGCCGAAAAGCCGGCACTGCAGCAACGTATCGCTGCGCTCGGTGCGGGACAGGCCGCGAGCAATGCGTTTCTGGCCGACGACGACCCGAATACCGCTGCGGCCGATCTGATGCAGCGGGTGGTCGACGTGGTTGGCACCAGCACCAAGGGCGGCAGTTGCACGGTGAGCCAGAAGATGCAGATGCCGAACCCGCCGGCGACCGCCGGCGAACCCTACCGCAAGGCCGCAGTGAGCATCAGCCTGAATTGCGACATGGAGCCGCTGGCACAGGTCCTGTACGCGCTGGAGCAGGGTACGCCATATCTGTTCATCGACGATCTCAGCATTTACCGTAACCCGGTGGCGGGGCAACAGAACAACAGGGCACCACTGGAAGTGCAGTTCACGCTGTCCGGCTACGTGCGCCCGGCCCACGGTGCCGCGGCGAACGCGCAGGGCGGCGGGTCGGCCACCGATCGCGGAGCGATGCCATGAACGCCGCCCAGCAACGCCGGTTGACACCGGTGCTGGCGCTGCTTGCCGTGCTGCTTGGTGCGCTGCTGCTGATGCTGTTCGCCGGCATCGGCCGCCGTGTGCAGTGGCATGGGCCGCGCCGGCTGGCACCGCTGCCGCCGGTCGCCACTACGGTCGACCTGCCCCGGCCGGTGCCGCTGCAGGAGTTTGCCCAGGTCTGGCAAGATCCCTTGTTCAGCCCCGATCGCAAGCCGATCACCCATGCTGCCAATGGCAGCAGCCTGGGCGACCTCGATCTGACCGGCATCATCATCACCCCGGGATTGCGCATGGCCCTGCTGCACGACAAACATGGCAACCGGGAAATACGATTGCAGGAGGGCCAGTCGTTGCCCGATGGCAGCGTGACACTGGTGGCGATCCGGCCACGGTCGGCGCTGTTCGATTCCCCGGCCGGACGCACCGAGCTGAAACTGCCGGCTGGCGCCGTGATCGACGTGGCAAAACCCGGCGTGGCTCCGGCTGCCGGCGATCGCGATCAACCTGCCGGGACGATGTGGCGCGTCGTGCCGGGGGCGGCGGGCGGGAAGCACGTGCCGGCCAACCAGGGTCGCCATCCCGGCACCATCATGCGGCTGCGACCGTCGGGCAAGCCCGGGCCGGCATCGTCGTCGCAAGGTCGTCCGGCGGCGGCGTTGCTCGACCGGCTCAGAGAAAATATCCAGAGACGTCGTGCCGCGGCGTCTCACCAAGGAGTACGTTGATTCATGGCCCGCAAGTTCACTCAGCAAATCCTGCGAACCGGCACGCTGGCGCTCGCGGTGTGGTTGACCGGTTGCGCCAGCATGCCGCAGCCGCATGACAATGGCGCGCTGCAGCGCGAGGCGATGGCCGGCACGCAGAACCCGCCACCGGCTCCCTTGCCGTTGAACAACGGCGCAAGTTCCGGTCACGAAATCGCAGCAACGCCGGAGATCAGCAACGGCAGCGGCCGTTTCATCCGGCCCGGTGCGTTGCGCGCACCGCTGCCGGCCGCTACCGGCAAAGGTGCGGTGACGTTCAATTTCGAGAATCAACCGGTGCAGGCGGTGGTCAAGGCGATTCTCGGCGATCTGCTCAAGCAGAACTACACGATCGCTCCGGGTGTGCAGGGCAACATCTCGTTCGCCACCTCGTCGCCGGTCGACGGCAGCCAGGCGTTGCCGATCCTGGAGAACCTGTTGTCGTGGACGCACAACGCGCTGGTCAAGCGCAATGGCGGTTACGTGGTGCTGCCGGAGAAGGACGCCGTGGCCGGCAATCTGGTGCCGGGCCTCGGCGCCGCGGCACCGCAGGGCGGCCTGCAGGCACGGTTGTTCCCCCTGCGTTACATCTCCGCTACCGAGATGCAGAAGCTGATCAAGCCGTTCGTGCGGTCGGATGCGATATTGCTGGTGGATCCGCAGCGCAACCTGCTGGTGTTGTCCGGCACACCGCAGGAACTGGCCAATGACCAGAGCATGGTGCACACCTTCGACGTCGACTGGCTGCGCGGCATGTCGGTGGGCGTGTTCAACCTGCAGTACGCGAAAGTCGGCGAGCTGATGCCGAAGCTCGATGGCATGTTCGGCGTGCACGGCGATACCCCGCTGGCCGGCATGCTGCGCTTCATCCCGATCGAGCGCACCAATGCGCTGGTGGTGATCAGCACCCAGCCCGATTACCTGCAGGAGGTCGGCGACTGGATCGCGCGCATCGACCGCGGTGGCGGCAACGAGCCGCAGCTGTTCGTGTATGACGTGCGCAACATCAAGGCCTCCGATCTGGCGAAATATCTGGCGCAGATCTATACCAACGGTGCCGGCAGCGGCGGCGACAGCGGCGGCCAGGTGGGGCCCGGCCTGAGCGCCGGCACGCTGGGCAGTGCCGACAATGCCAATGGCGCGACCAGCATGGGCAGCACCGCCGGCAGCTTCGGCAGTTCGGCCGGTGGCGGTGGGCTGGCCGCCACCGGCAAGAGTTCGGCCTTTGGCGGCGGCATCGCTGGCGGTTCGGACAGCCGCGGTGGCAGCGGGTCGAACGCCGCGGGCCTGGGCATGGGTTCGTCCGGATTCGGCGGCAAGGGTCTGGCTGGCGACAACGGCGGCGGCGCTTCCGGCGATCAGCAGTTCAGCTCCAGCGACGGCAGCGTGCGGATCAGCTCGGTCGACAGCAACAACCAGTTGCTGGTGCGTGCGCGGCCGTCGCAATGGGAGGAGATCAAGGGCGCGATCCACAAGCTCGACGTCGTGCCGCTGCAGGTGCAGATCGAGACGCGCATCCTGGAGGTGAGCCTTACCGGCGAGTTCCAGTTCGGCGTGCAGTGGTATCTGCAGGGGCTGGCAGGCAGCACCACCGACAGCAGCGGCAACATCATCCCCGGCCACCCCAACAACCCCCGGCAGATCGCCTTGGGGCAGGGCGGCAATACCTTCACCGGCCAGCCGTTCTTCTATTCGTTCCTCAACAGCCAGCTGCAGGTGGCGGTGAACGCGATGGAGACCAGCGGCAACACCAAGACGCTGTCGTCGCCTTCGATGGTGGTGATGAACAACCAGACCGCGAGCATCCAGGTCGGCAACCGGATTCCGATCAACCAGACCAGCGTGAACACCGGCCTCAACACGACCAGCTTCAACCAGGTCAGCTACCTCGATACCGGTGTGATCCTCAACGTGCAGCCGCGGATCAATCCCGGCGGCCTGGTCTACATGAACATCAGCCAGCAGGTCAGCCAGGTCGACAAATCGGTGCCGCTGGTCAATGGCAATGCCACGATTTCGCAGCGCGCGCTGGCGACCCAGGTCGCCGTGCAGAGCGGGCAGACCGTATTGCTGGGTGGCCTGATCGAACAGGCCGAAGGCACCACCGACACCGGCATCCCGGGGCTGAACCGGATCCCGGTGCTCGGCCGCCTGTTCGGCGGCACTTCGCGCAGCCGCAACCGCACCGAGCTGATCGTGCTGATCACGCCGCGGGTGATCCGTGGCGGCGACGATGCGCGCCAGGTCACCGAGGATTACCAGAGCAAGTTCGAATCGCTGGCGCCGCTGCGAGCGGCAGCCAAGGACGCCGCGCCGAAGCCGTAGGGAATTGCGAATACTTGGTTCTTGGCATCTGTAGCGCACTCTGCGGGCGCGGCTTTTGTGGGAGCGGCTTCAGCCGCGATGCTCTTCTTGTGTAGAACGGGAAAGCATCGCGGCTGAAGCCGCTTGTATGTTTGATCCCGGTGCGGAAAGGACCTGCCGTTATCATGCGCGGATGAGCGCACCACCGGCCGCCTTTCCGATTACCCCGCTGCTGCCGCAGATTGTGGCGTCGCTCGCGGCGCATCCCCGGCTGGTGCTGGAGGCGCCGCCGGGCGCCGGCAAGACCACCCAGCTGCCGCTGGCGCTGCTCGACGCGGCATGGCTGGCCGGTGCAAAGATCGTGATGCTGGAGTCGCGCCGGATCGCCGCGCGCGCCGCTGCGCAGTTCATGGCGCAACAGCTCGGCGAGGAAGTGGGCCGGACGGTCGGCTATCGCATCCGCTTCGAGTCCAGGGTGAGTGCGGCGACGCGGATCGAGGTGGTCACCGAGGGCATCCTGACCCGGTTGATCCAGCGTGATCCGGAACTGGCCGGCGTCGGCGCGATCGTGTTCGACGAATTCCACGAACGCCACCTCGCCGGCGATCTTGGCGCCGCGCTGGCGCTGGAGGTGCAGGCCACGCTGCGGCCTGAGCTGCGCCTGCTGGTGATGTCTGCCACGCTCGACGGCGAGCGCATCGCGCAGTGGCTGGACGCGCCGCGCATCTCCAGTCCCGGACGCAGCTTTCCGGTGCGCATCGAACATCCGCCGGCACGCGCGCAGGAGGGCATGGAGCACCATCTTGCACGCATCGTGCAGCAGGCGCTGGCGGAAAACGACGGCGACGTGCTGGCGTTTCTGCCCGGGCGGCGCGAGATCGCGCGAGTGCAGGCGACGCTTGAAAAAACGTTGTCCCAGCGGGAGAGGGGCGAAATCGAAGTCCTCCCCCTGCACGGCGAGCTGTCGCTGGCCGGGCAGCAGGCCGCGCTGGCGCCGGCTGCGCCGGGCGTGCGACGGATCGTGCTGGCGACCAACGTGGCCGAATCCAGCCTCACCCTGCCGGGCATTCGCGTGGTGATCGACACGGGGCTGGCGCGCGAACCGCGTTTCGATCCGAACTCCGGCTTCAGCCGATTGGAAACGGTGGCCATTGCGCAGGCCTCGGCCGATCAGCGCGCCGGCCGCGCCGGCCGTGTCGCGCCCGGTACGGCCTATCGGCTGTGGCCGCAGAGCAAACGGCTGGAGGCCGCGCGCAGTGCGGAAATCGGCCAGGCCGAATTGTCCGGACTGGCGCTGGAACTGGCGGCCTGGGGCGTGCGTGCGGACGGAGCGGACACGATGCGCTGGCTGGATCCGCCGCCGGCCGGCGCGCTGGCTCAGGCGCGCGAGTTGCTGACCGGTCTTGCTGCCCTGGGCACGGATGGCCGTATCACCGCCCTGGGCCGCGACATGCTCGAACTCGGCGCCGCACCGCGTCTGGCTGCCGCGGCGTTGCGTGCGCCGGCGGGATTGCGCGCGCTGATCGCCGACCTGCTGGCGCTGATGGAAGCACGTTCGCCGTTGCGCGGCGAGCAGGCGCGCAGCGACGACTTCCGCGTGCGGGTCGCCGCGCTGCACGCGTGGCGCGATCGCCGCGGCACGCTCGTGCGCGGCGATGCCGACAGCGGCGCGCTGGCCGCGATCGAGCAGGCCAGCAAAGGCTGGCGCAGACGTCTGGACGTCCGTACGGCTGCCAGCGGCATGCCCGACAGCCACAGCGTGGGCGATCTGCTGCTGCATGCGTTTCCCGACCGCGTGGCGCGCCGCGACGATGCCCATCCGTTGCGCTATACGCTGAGCAACGGCCGCGGTGCGCGCCTGCACGAGAACACCGCCTTGCACGGCGAGCCCTGGCTGGTCGTGCTGGACTTGCGCCATGAAGCGCGCGACAGCCTGATACTGGCCGCCGCACCGCTCGATCCGCAGGTGCTGGAGCGCGATTTCCCGGCGCAGTTCACCCGCGAGCGCACGCTGCGCTGGAACGCCGAGCGCGCTGCCGTGGAGGCTTTCGAGGAACGGCGCTTCGGCGCGATCGTGCTGGAACGCCGCAGCGTGCCGGTGCGGCCGCAAGATGCGTTGCCGGCCTTGCTCGCCGCCGTGCGCAGCCGCGGCATCGACGCGTTGCCGTGGAACGACCAGACACGGCGGCTGCGCGCGCGCATGCAGGCGCTGCGTCAATGGATGCCGGAACTGGGCCTGCCCGATGTCGCCGATGCGGCGCTGCTGACCACGCTCGACGAGTGGCTGGCGCCGTATCTCGACGGCAAGCGGAAACTCGACGCGCTGAACGCGCAGGAGTTGTCGCAGGCATTGGGTGCGCTGTTCGGCCATGAACAGCGCCGGTTGCTCGACAGCCAGGCGCCAGACAGCCTGGTCGTGCCGAGCGGTCAGGTTCGGCGGCTGGAATACGTGCCGGACCAGCCACCGGTGCTGGCGGTGAAACTGCAGGAACTGTTCGGCCTGGCCGATACGCCGCGGGTGGGCGGCGGGCGCATTCCCGTGACGCTGCACCTGCTGTCGCCGGCCGGCCGGCCGATCCAGGTCACCCAGGATCTGAAGGGTTTCTGGGAACGTACCTACCCCGATGTGAAGAAGGAACTGAAGGGTCGTTATCCGCGTCACCCGTGGCCGGACGACCCATGGAGCGCCACCCCCACCCATCGCGCCAAACCGCGCGGGTAGGCGCCCGCGAGCGGGCGATGCCTTTCGTTTGGGACCTGCAAGAGCATCACCCGCGAGCGCGAAGAGCATCGCCCGCGAGCGGGCTCCTACCCCAACTTGGGTACAGGTGCGTCCGGGTTGCCGGTGTACTATCGTGCGACCGGAATCACGCAGGTCTCCCTGTGCGGGCAATGAGGGATTTCAGCGGCAACACGTTGCCTTCAGCGATCGATGATGGGACACGCAGGCCATCACCGGCCGGCCACCTGCATGGCCTGCTCTGGGCCCTGCTGGCGCTGTTGTGCGGGCTTGCGCTGACGCTGGGTTTCCGTCGCCTGCAGCAGCAGCGGCAGATCAGCGATCAGCACGGCGTCCTGCAACTGCAGGCCGACGAAATCTATGACGCGCTGGACGAGAGCATGCAGCGGCCGCTGCGGCTGCTGCGGTTCGTGCAGACGCTGTACCTCGCTTCGGATCAAGTCTCCGCGGCCGAGTTTGCCCACATGTACGAAAACCTGGCACCGCGCAAGCAGATGCCCGAGCTGATCGCGCTCTCCTATGCACGACGCGTGGTACGCCCGGACGGCGTGCACTTCGTTACCGAACAGTTCGCGCCAATGGCGGGCAACGAAGCCTTGGCCGGCCTGGTGGTGGACACCCAGCCGGCGAACCTTGCCGTGCTGCGGGCCTCGCGCGACACGGGCCAGCCGACTCTATCGGCACCGTTCCGGCTGGTGCAGCGCAATGCTGCCGGCATTCCGATCAATGGTGTGGTGATGCGGCTGCCGATTTATGGTCACGGCGACCCACCGCGCACGCAGGACGAACGCCGTGAGCGCATGATCGGCTCGGCCGGGGTGTCGCTGCAGATGGAGGGCCTGATTGCGCCCGCCCTGTCGGCCGACCCGCAGAAAATGCTGCAGATGCAAGTCAGCGATGTCACCGATGGTCATGTCCGAAAGCTGTTCGAATCATCGCCGGCTGCGTCGCCGCCGCTTACGGCGAATCCGGCGGCCCGCTTCGAACGCGACCTGGTGTTAGGCGGGCGCGTATGGAAGGTGACGCTGCAGGCGAACGAACCACCGCCCGTCTTTCTGGACTGGCGTACCCCCGTGCTGACGGCGGGAGTGCTGAGCAGCATGTTGCTGGCGTTGCTGGTCTGGTCGTTGTTCGATACCCGGCGACGTGCACTGGAGCTGGGCTGGCGCATGAGTCGCAGCTATCGTCAAAGCGAGGAGCGCTTCCGTGCGCTCAACGAACAGTTGCCGGCGCTGGTGCTGCTGGCCGCTGCCGAGGACGGGCGCATCATCTATGCGAATCGAGCCGCGCGCGATCGGTTCGGCAAGGCGCTCGACGGCAGCACATTGCCCGCGTTGTTCGAGGACCAGGACGACTACGGCCGGCAGACGCTGTTGAATACGGCCGGCATCGCCGATACCGAGGCCGTGCTGCACGACGGCGGCGACGTGCGTTTCTGGGCCAGCCTGTCGATCTCCCGGGTGCACCTGGACGACCGCAGCCAGCTGTTGATGGTGGCATCGGACATCACCGAGCAGCGCGCTTTGCACGAGCGGCTCCTTTACCAGGCCACCCATGACGAACTGACTGGGCTGTGCAACCGCAGTGCGTTCGAGTCACGCCTGAAGGGCCTGCTGGCCGGGATCGATGCGCAGGCACCGGTCAGTGCGCTGCTGTACATCGACCTGGACCAGTTCAAGTTGATCAATGACACCAACGGCCACGCGGCCGGCGACCAGATGCTGATCAAGCTGGCCGCGGTGATGCGCGCGCAACTGTCCGGCGACGACGTGCTGGCCCGGTTGGGCGGCGACGAGTTCGGCGTGCTTGCCGTGCGCCGAGGTGACGTCGCGGCGGTAAGGCAGCTGGCCGAACGCCTGCGCCGCTGCATCGAGAATTATGTGTTTCCGTGGGAACGGCACAAGCACGGGATCAGCGCCAGCATCGGCGTGGCACTGATCGATCAGCCGGACTGTACGATGCAGACTCTGCTGGCGCACGCCGATACCGCCTGTTCCATGGCCAAGGAGCAGGGTCGCAACCGCGTGCATGTCTACGCCGGACAACATGCGGAAACCGTGCACCGGCGTCGCGAGATGGAATGGGCCAACCGGCTGCGCCGGGCCATCGACGGACACCGGCTGGTGCTGGCCTACCAGGAGGTTTGGCCCTTGCTGCCGTCCGTCATGGCCGGGGCACGCATCGAGTTGCTGCTGCGCTATCGGGACAAGACCGGACAGCTGGTGCTGCCGGGCGAGTTCCTGTCGGCTGCCGAACGCTATGGCCTGATGCCGATGATCGACCGCTGGGTGATCGAGACCGCACTGGCCAATTTCGCACAGCTGCATCCGGCCGGCAGCGCGCTGCAACTGGTGACGATCAACCTGTCAGGCGCCAGCATCGAGGACGATGCGCTGGCCGAACGGATCATCGAGCTGCTGCAGCACTATCGGGTGCCGCCGGAGCGAGTGTGTTTCGAGATCACCGAGACCATCGCGGTGGGCCAGCTGACGCAGGTGGCACGTTTCATGGCGCGCTTGCGCAAGATCGGCTGCAAGGTCGCTCTGGACGACTTCGGCACCGGCATGTCCTCGTTCGCGTATCTGAAGAACCTGCCGGTGGACATCATCAAGATCGACGGCAGCTTCATCCAGGACATGGATACCGATCCGATCAGTCATGCGATGGTACGCGCGGTCGCCGATATCGGTGACCGGCTCGGCCTGATGGTGGTGGCCGAGTGGGTCAACGACGAGGCGACCGAGCAGGCGCTGGCCGAACTCGGCATCGGCCTGGCGCAGGGCCACCGCCGGCACATGCCCGAGCTGGTGCTGTGCCACCGGACGTGAGGGAATCTCGAATAACCGGGTTCCCGGCACTTGCCGCGCACTTGTGGGGCTGAAGTCGCCCCCACAAAGAGCTTTTGCGCGCCAATGCGCCGATGCGATCACCCTGGCGGGGTGTCGAACAGATCGCTCTGCGCCTGGTAGCTGTCGCGGTCGACGAAGCCGGACAGGCCCACGCCGACCAGCCGGTAGCGATCATCGTCGGCGCGCTCCACGCGCTCGCGCAGGGCGCAGGCGATGTCGGCCACTTCGCGGGCCGACATCGGCCGCAGTGCCGGGGTCAGGCTGCGGGTGAGGGTGTGGAAGTCGGAGGTCTTCAGCTTCAGCACCACGGTGCGGGCGACGCGGTGGCTTTCCTTGAGATAACCGGCCCAGGTCTTTTCGGCGAGGCGGCGGATGTGCGGTTCGAGTTCGTCCAGCCGCAGATCGTGCTCGAAGGTATCCTCGGCGGAGATCTGCAACGTCGGGCGTTCCGGTTGCACGGGGTGCTCGTCGATGCCATGTGCCAGCTCGTGCAAGCGCCGGCCCCAGCGGCCGAAGCGCTGCTCCAGATCCGCCAGCGCATGCTGGCGCAGCTCGCCCACGCGGGCGATGCCGAGCACGGCGAGTTTCGCCTCCATCACCTTGCCCACGCCGGGCAGGCGGCCGACCGGCAGCGGCGTCAGGAACGCCTCGATCTGCCGCGGGCGGATCACGAACAGCCCATCGGGCTTGCGCCAGTCCGAGGCGATCTTGGCCAGGAATTTGTTCGGCGCCACGCCGGCCGATGCGGTCAGTGCGGTCTCCGCGCGGATCGCCGCGCGGATCGCCTCGGCGGTGGCGGTGGCCGAAGGCAGCCCGGACTGCATTTCGGTGACGTCGAGATAGGCCTCGTCCAGCGACAGCGGCTCGATCAGTTCGGTATGCCGCGCGAAGATCTCGCGGATCTGTCGCGACACCGCCTTGTAGCGCGCGAAATCCGGCGGCACGAATACCAGCTGCGGACACAGCCGTTCGGCGCGCACCGCCGGCATCGCCGAACGCACTCCGAATACGCGCGCCTCGTAGCTGGCCGCACACACCACCGAACGCGCGCCGCGCCACGCCACCGCCACCGGTTTGCCGCGCAGCGAGGGATCGTCGCGCTGCTCCACCGACGCGTAGAACGCGTCCATGTCGATGTGGATGATCTTGCGGGGTGCTGCGGCCTGCATGCAGGAATTCTAGGGCGTTGCAGCCGGGATCGCCGCTGCGTCGGCGCCGCGCGGCGACGCAGCGCGCTGCCCAAGTCGTTGCGCCAGATGTCGCGCGAGACGTTCGGCAGCGGCCGGGTGTGCGTCCAGATGCAGGAACGGCTCGATCATCTCCAGCTCCATGATCAGGAAGCGGCCGCCGCTGATCACCCCGTCGACGCGCACGTAGGCGTGATCGCCGTGTCCGATCGCGGCGACGGCGGCCAGCGCGCGTTCCGCCGCGGCCAGCGTCGCGGCACCGGGCAACACCGGTTCGGCACTGCCGCCGAACTCGCCCTGCACGCGATAGTCGCCGGTGGCCGGGCGCTTGATCACGGCATGGCTGAACTCGCCGGCAAAATACAGCAGCGACCATTCGCCGTCGCTGACGATCTGTGGCACGAACGGCTGCACCAGGTAATCGCGCGCAGCGGGCAGCTGCATCACCGCCTGGTCGAACGCGGCGTCGCCGACGCTGCCTTGCAGCGTATGCCACGCGCCACCGCTGACGGTCGGCTTGATCACCACATGCTGTGCCGGCATCGCGGCCAGCATGGCGGGCAGGTCGCGTGCGCCGGTGACCTGGGTGGGAATGATGCCCACGCCGTGCTGTGCCAGTTCGAGCAGGTAGTGCTTGTCGCTGTTCCAGCGCAGCAGCCGGCTGTCGTTGATGGTGGCGACGCCCTGCAGGTCGAGCCGATCCAGCCAGTCGAGGAACGCCTCGTAGTGCTTGAAATAATCCCAGATGGTGCGCATCAGCACCGCATCGAAGCGTGTCCAGTCGACGGCCGGATCGTTCCACACACAGACCGTCGGCTGGATGCCGTGGCGTCCCAGCGCAGCGAGCAGCGCGGCGTCGTCCTCGCCCAGCGCCGGGTAAGCCGTGGCGGTGGCGATGGCGAGGCGGCGGGCGGAAACAGACATGGCAACACCTGCGAAAGACGGGAGGTCGCCCTTGTCGGCAAGCGGCGTGACCGGTCGTCAGTGTTCAGGCGCGGCCGATGCTTGTCAATTTCCGCGCGGCAGTGGCGCCGGTACCATCGGAGAAACCCGTGCATGTCATGCGGTACTGGCTGAAACCCCGTCCACAATGTCATCGTAGGGCCATGACGACCGAACCCGCCAATACCTATGTCCGCCGCCTGAGTACCTGGGACGCGGCGATGATCGTGATCGGCGGGGTGATCGGGGCGGGCATTTTCCGCACGCCGGCCACCGTCGCCGAACGCACCGGATCGGGCGCCCAGGTGCTGGTGCTGTGGGCGATCGGCGGTCTGCTGACGCTGGCCGGGGTGCTGTGCTACGCCGAGCTGGGCGCGCGCCGGCCGCAGGCGGGCGGCACTTACGTGTATCTGCGCGAGGCGTTCGGGCAGCTGCCGGCGTTCCTGTTCGGCTGGACCATGGCGCTGATCAATTACCCCGGCAGCGTGGCGGCGGTGGCGACCACGTTCGCCGATTATTTCTGCACGGTGGTCGGTTTGCCGCTGCCGTACGTGAAGCCGGTGGCGGTCGGCGCGATCGCGTTCATCGTGGGCGTCAACCTGTTCGGCATCCGTGCCGGCGCGATGGTGCAGAACATCTTCACCGTGCTGAAGCTGGCGGCGATCGCCTTGCTGGTGGTGGTCGGACTGGTGCTGGCGCGCGGTCATCTGGGCATGGTGCTGGCGCCGGATGTCGCGCATCCAGTGTCCTCGTGGGCGTTCGTCGGTGCGCTGCTGCCGGTGCTGTTTGCCTATGGCGGCTTCCATTATCTCAACGACCTGGCCGGCGAAGTGCGCAACCCGCAGCGCACCCTGCCGCGCGCGCTGGGCATGGGCATGGCTGGCGTGGTGACCTGCTACGTGCTGGTCAACTTCGCCTACCTGGCCGGGCTGAGTCATGCCGGTCTGGCCGCCAGCCAGGCGCCGGCGGCGGATCTGATGCGGCGCCTGTTCGGCGAACACGGCGCCACGGTGATCGCGGTCGGCATCGCCTGTTCCACCTTCGGCTACTGCAACATCGCGATTGCCGGCGGCGCGCGCGTGCTGCAGACGATGGGCGCGGACGGGATGTTTTTTCGCGCCGCGGGCCGCATCGAGCCGCGCACCCGCGCGCCGCAGATCGCGTTGGCGGCGCTGGGCCTGTGGGCGATCGTGCTGACCCTGTCCGGCAGTTTCGGCCAGCTGCTGGACTACACCACGGTGGGCGAGTGGCTGGCGCATGTGTTCGGCATCGCCACGCTGTTCTGGTATCGCCGGTATTTCTTCGATCAGCCCTCACCGTACCGCGTGCCGTTCTATCCGCTGCTGCCGCTGCTGTTCGTGGTCACCGTGGTCAGCGTGATCGTGGCCACCGCGATCCACACGCCGGGCGATGCCGGCATGAGCCTGGTGATCATCGCGCTGGGCGTGCCGGTGTATTACGGCTGGCGGCGCTGGTCGCGCATCCGCGCGGCGTAGCATCGTTGGACCGCGTAGGAGCGCGCTTGCGCGCGATGCTCTTTCGCGATGCTCTTGCTGCAGGGTGAAGAGCATCGTGCGCAAGCGCGCTCCTACCGTAGTCGCGCGGAGGTGCTGTCGATGAAACGTCATGCATGGATCGGGTTGCTGTGCCTGTGCGCACTGAGCGTGTGCCAGGCTGGGGCTGTGCCGGCCGTGGCCGATATGGCCAACCCAGGGACTGCGGCGCGTTTCACCCTCGATCATGTGCGGCAGGTCGGCGCGATCGAGCGTGCCGCCGACGGCGTGGCGCAGCGGTGCTACGCATTCCAGCCGGCGGCGCAGCCGCAGATCCGCATCGCGCCGGCCGGCAAGGTGTGGGACTGGTCGGGCCAGGGCGAACTGCGGGTGCGGGTGCAGAACGCAATGCCGTGGGCGGTGACGCTCAGCGTCGATATCGATGGTGCTGGCAGCGGGCGGCACCTGCATGCGATGGTCGCCCTGCCGGCGGGACCTGCGCAGACGCTGGTCGTGCCATTGCACGCCGTGTCGCCGCGCGCATTGGGCATGCAGGCCGGGCCGCCGATGCCGTTCGACGAGAACGGCCGGCGCACCCTGCTGGCCACCACGGTCGAGGGTGCGCTGGATCTGCGTCGGGTCAGCGCGATCCGGCTCGGCATGCCGGCGCCGCAGGCGGTGCAGACGGTGTTGTTCGGGCGCGTCGATACCGCAGCGGGCGAACCCACGCTGCACGATGCGTATGCCGGCATCGTCGACCGCTACGGGCAATTCACGCGCGGCCACTGGCCGGAGAAGATCGATTCCGATGCCGCGCTGCGTGCCGCGCAGGCGCGCCAGCAAGCCAGGCTGGACAAGTTGCCGCCGCCGGCGGGCGTGGACAAATACGGCGGCCGTCTGGACGTCCATGGCCTTCGCAAGACCGGCTGGTTCCACACGCAGCAACGCGACGGCCGCTGGCAGCTGGTCACGCCCGATGGCCATGCGTTCTTTTCGCTGGGCGTGAATGCCGTGGTGGCCGATGGCGGCCGCAGTTATGTGGAAGGGCGCACGTTCATGTTTGCCGATCTGCCGCCGGATCGTGGCGCGTGGGCGGCCTTTTACGGCACTGGCGACAGCCGCCGTGCCGAGCAGGGCGCCAGCCGGGGCATCGGCTACGACCATGGCCGCTGGTTCGACTTTTACGCGGCGAATCTGTATCGGGTGGACGGTACGTCCTGGCTGGCAGCGTGGCGTTCGCGCACGCTGCAGCGACTGCGCGACTGGGGCTTCAACACCATCGGCAACTGGAGCGATCCGGCACTGGGCCAAGCGCATCGGCTGCCCTACACGCGCTCGATCAATATCGCGGGCGACTATGCCAATGTCGCCACCGGTTTCGACTACTGGGGCCGCATGCCCGATCCGTTCGATCCGCGTTTCGTGCGGGCGACCGAGCGCGCAGTGGCGAAGGCCAGCGCCGGCGTGCGTGACGATCCGTACCTGCTCGGCTACTTCGCCGACAACGAACTGGCCTGGGCCGGCAGAGGTCCGCAAGGCCGCTGGGGGTTGGCACTGGGCACGTTGCACGGCGACGCACGGAGTCCGGCCAAACAGGCCTTCATCGCGATGCTGCGCAAGCAGTACGTGGCGCCTGGAACGCTGGCCTCCGCATGGGGCATCGCGCTGACGTCATGGGGCGCGCTGAACGCCACCGGCTTCGCCGCTCCCGTGCCGGACGCGGCGCACCCGGCAATCGCGCGCGACTACAGCGCGTGGCTGCGCGCGTATGCCGACGCCTACTTCCGTACCGTGGCGCAGGCGATCCACCGTGCCGACCCGCATCATCTTTTTCTCGGCGGCCGCTTCGCAGTGAACACGCCCGAAGCGGTAGCCGCCTGTGCGCGGTACTGCGACGTGGTCAGCTTCAATGTCTACGCCGACCTGCCGCAGCACGGCTTCGATGCGGTCGCGATGCACGCGCTGAACAAGCCGGTGCTGATCAGCGAATTCCACTTCGGTTCCGACGATCGCGGTCCGTTCGGCAAGGGCGTGGTGTCGGTGTGGAACGAGCAGCAGCGCGGCGCGGCCTACGCGAAATTCATCGCTGCCGCCGCCCATGATCCGCAGATCGTGGGCGCACACTGGTTCCAGTACACCGACCAGCCGGTGACCGGCCGCCTGCTGGACGGCGAGAACAGCCATATCGGGCTGGTGGGGATCACCGATATCCCGTTCGGCGAGTTCGTGGCTGCGGTGCGCGCGGCGAACAGGGTCGGAAAATGAGGCTGTGCGGCGCAATGGTGGGTGCGCGTGCCGCGCAAGGGCGTGGCGGCCGATCCGTCTGCGCGCAGTTCGCCGTCGCCTCGACCATCCGTACCCTGCGGATTCCTAGGCGTTGATCGCCTCGCGCAACGGCTGCAGCTGTTTTTCATAATGCCGCCACTCCTCGAAAAACCGCTGGTGGATCGGCTCCCGCACTTGCGCCACGCTGAGAGTGGCAACCGCTGCCCGGTTGCGGGTTATGTCAATGCAGCCCGGCTCCCATTCCAGGCCGCAATGGGCAAGCACCTTGCGTGTCGTGGTTTCCGGATCGCGCACTAGTTCAGCGTAGGGCACATCGAGAATCTGCCCGGGCATCGCCGCGTGCCAATGGGCCATCACGCGCCTGTATTGCAGGTAGTGCGCGGCGAGCGCTTCGAGGTTGTAACTCCACGGGAACGATTCGCCCATGACCCACGTACGGTAATTGGAAAAGCACACATCCATCGGATCGCGGACCAGATTGAGGATGGGTGCCTGCGGCAGTGTGCGGCGAATCATGCCGGCAGCCATCCAGTTGCGTGGCAGCTTGTCGACGAAGAATCGCCTACCCTTGGCGCGCCATTGGGTCCGCTCCAGATAACGGCGTCCGATTTGCGCATAGTCCAGATCGGGCAATCGTTGCACGATGTGTTCGTCCAGGGTCTTGCCGTGATCGGCGGCCCAGCGCAGCTGCAAGGCAAAATCATTGAGCTCGCCGGCCGAGCTCACTTGCGAATGATTGCTCAGGATGCGCTCGAGCAGGGTTGTTCCGGAACGCGGCATGCCGATGATGAAAATCGGCTGTGGCCCCCCATGCACGACATCCACCGGCTGCAGGAATTGCGGTGTGCAACGCTCGATCAGGCTGTTGAACAGACGCCATGCGTATTGTGGATCATGCTGCTGGCGCGCGTACATGACGGCGTTGGCACGTGTCAGAGCCTCCCATGCTTCGTCGTAGCGGCCGAGGTCTTCCAGTTCCTTGTGCAGCGCGAATTCAAGTGCCGCATGATCCTCGCTGCCCTGCTTCACACACTGCAATTGCAGCCTCAGGTCGTACAGGTGATTGTTCTGCGGCGTCTGCTTGCGCAGTCGCGCCAAGGCCAGCGCCGTCAGTCCGTGGGATGGCCTCAAGGCGAGACTCTTGCCGAATTCGATTTCGCCTTCCTGCAAATGCCCGTTGAATATCAGCTCCTGACCAAGATCGAACCTGAATTCCGGGGTGTTCAGGCCTTTTGCGTCGGCACGATTCAGCAGCGTCAGTGCCTGTGCATGGTCGCCTACGACCTGTTGCAATTTCGCCAATCGCGCCAGCACGGTGGCATCGCCGGCATCCGTCAGTGCAGAGTGATCCATGCAGGTTCGTGCCACTACCGGCTCGCCAACTTGCAGCAACGCATCGGCGACGTCAGTGATCAACACAGGATCGTCCGGCAGATGCTGCGCGGCAGCCAGCGCAAGCGTCGTGGCAGTGCGCATACGATCTTCCGCCAGCGCGACGACCATCAGGGTAAGCAGCGACGGGATATGTGTCGGATTGCGTTGCAGCAGGGACTCGAGGGCAATGCGCGCCGCTGTTGTCTGGCCGCTGGCCAGATAACGTTGAGCGCGATCCCAGTACCTAGTTGTGGAATCAGCCATTGTCGAATGCACCGAAGCATGTTGCCGCCATCATTGTTTTATGGCGGCGGTGAATCAATCCCGTTGCTCGAACAATGAGCATCATGGCGCATCGAGCGGATGCCATGCTCTCAAATTAAGCCGCGGCACGCCAGCTAGTGGACAGTGCCGGATCAGGCTTGACTCTAACGCAGCGTGAGGCTGCAGGATATCGCCACCGCATCGGAGGGATCATGAAGCTGCTCACTGTCGGCGAGGTTTCGCGGCGCACCGGACTGACCGTGCGCACCCTGCATCACTACGATGCCTGCGGGCTGTTGCGGCCGGCGGCGCGTAGTGGTGCCGGTTATCGCCTGTACGGCGAGGCGGAACTGCGACGGTTGCAGCACATCGTTTCGTTGAAGGCGCTGGGCTTCACGCTCGACGCCGTCCGTGCCGGCCTCGATGCCGGTGCGCCCACACTGGCCGAGGCGTTGCTGCAGCAAGTGGCACGGTTGCGGGAGACGATCGCCTGCCAGCATGCATTGCTGGCCCGGCTGGAACAGCTTGAGCAGCAGCTGGCTGCCGGCGAGGTGATCGATGGCGACACTCTCCTATCCACCATTGAGGCAAGCACCATCATGGAAAAGTATTTCACTACCGAACAGTTGGAGACCATCAAGCAACGCGGCGAGATGCTCGGTACCGAACGCATCCACGAGGTCGAGCTGGCGTGGCCACAAGTCATCGCCGGCATGACGGCTGCCATGCAGCTGAACAAGGATCCGGCCAGCGAAGAAGTACGATTGCTGGCACAGAAGTGGCATTCGCTGGTGCGTGAATTCACCGGTGGCGATGCGGGCATCCAGCACTCGCTCAACACCATGTTCAAGCAGGAGGCCGGCACGACGCAGCAACAGACCGGCATCGATCCGGCATTGATGGCTTATGCCTGCAGGGCGATTGCCGCGCTGCCTGCGCAAGCGTGAGCGGCCCTGCCCCGCTATGGGTGGCGGGGCTGCGGCATGGGCGTGACAACTTCAGTTACCCTTGCGACTGCGTTCATATCGCCGATGTTCGCTCTCGGCCAGCGCCTTGAAGCGGTTCAGCGACTGCAGCCACAGCGCATCGTGGCTGGCCTCGCTTTCGCTGGGTGCGTCGGGGATGCGGTTGAACGGGATGCGCATCGGTGCGGCGTCGTGTTCCAGCGCGGTCTGCATGCTGCCGAAGTAGACCTTGTTGCAGCCGAACTTGCTGTTGATGCGGTCGATCACCGCATCGACTTTGCGATGGTCTTCGGCCGGGGCGAACAGCGAACCGCTGCTCTGCGTGCGTTCGATCAGCCGCTGCAGCGTCACGCTGACCGACAGCGGCGCGGCATGTGCGGGGCCGGGCAGCAGCTGGCCGCGACGGCGCCCGCTGTCGAGCATGCGGCCGAGCAGGTGCAGCAGTTCGCGGCTGTCGTCGGTGGGGTCGAACGCGAGGTCGGCTTCCCAGCGCAGGTCGTGGCCGACGTAGCGGATGCGCACGGCCATCGCGCCGCTCAGCATGTCGTGCCGGCGCAGCCGCATGGCCGCCTTCACCAGCAGTTTCTTCAGCACCGCCAGCGCACCGGCCGGATGCCGCAACTCCGGCCCCAGCACATGCGAGTGGCCGATCGAGCTGCGGGCGGTGGCGGCCAGCGGCAGCCATGCGCCGCGCAGCAGGCCCCACATGCGCTCGCCCTCGATGCCGCCCCAGGCATGGCGCAGCAGATGCTTCGGCGCGGCGGTGAGCTGCGCCACCGTGGTGATGCCGTGATCGTGCAGGCGCTGCTGCATCGACGGGCCGATGCCGCACAGGTCGCGCAGTGCCAGCGGGTGCAGGATCCGCGGCAGATCGGCTGCCTCGATCACGGTGAGGCCGTCGGGTTTCATCATGTCCGCGGCGGTCTTGGCGAGGAAGTCGTTCGGCGCAATGCCGATCGAGCAGCGGATCGCGCCGCCCGGTGCGGCGTCGGCGATTTCCCGCTTCACCTGTCGCGCCACCTGCTCGGCGATGGCGCGCTGGCGCTGGCGACCGACCAGTTCGCAGGCGACCTCGTCGATCGAGCCGACGCGGCCGATCGGGATCGCCCGCTCGATCGCCGCAAACAGGCGATGGTGCCAGTACACATAACGCTCCGGTCGCGCCAACCGGATCACAATGTCCGGGCACCGCTTGCGCGCATCGCGCACCAGCGTGCCGGTGCCCACGCCACACGCCTTCGCCTCGTAACTGGCGGCGATCAGGCAGGTGGTGTCCGCCGCCACCGGCACCACGCCGACCGGTCGCCCGCGCAGCGCCGGCTCCTCGTGTTGTTCGACCGAGGCGAAGTAGCTGTTGAAATCGACGAACAGGCTGCGCAGGCTCATGAGGCATCTCGCAAGTGAGCCGATGATATAACTTGCGCGTGTCTCGCCGCGGGAGACGGAGCCGTGGCCCGGCGCCCGATTACACCAGGCTGGTGGCGATGCCGAAGCCGATCGCCGTGATCGCCGCCACCGCCATGCAGGCGCTGCCGATGCGGATGCGGCGCGCGTCGATGCGCGGAGTCATCCGCCACAGCAGCATGCTGCCGATCAGCATGTCCAGCACCAGTGCGCCGCGCAGCAGGCCAGAATTGAGCAGCGCCGCGTAGGGCGGATGCAGATGGCCTTCGAACGCGGCCACGCCGACGATCAACAGCATGCCGATCAGGTTCCACACCAGGCAGGCGAGATAGACGCGGTTGAACACCACGTTGCCGCGCTCGGCCCAGCGCAGCACGGCCCATGCGATCAGGGCGAAGAACAGCGCGAAGATCGAGCTGTACAGCACCCACCAGAGCAGGGAGCTGATCAGGGTGAGCAGTGTGGTCATGGAATTTTCCGGAAGCCCATTTTGCGCAGCAGTTTGGCCATCAGCCAGGCCGGGCCGATCAGCAGATACGACAGGTCGGTGAGAAAGCTCGGCCGGCGCCCCTCGAACTTGTGCCCGATGAACTGGCCGATCCACGCCACGATGAACACGCCGATGGCCAGATCGCGCAGCGAGGCCGCACCGAGCAGGCCGTACAGCATGTTGGTGAGCACGCCCAGCAGCGCGAACGCGATCAGCAGCGCGGCGGCCAGGGGGCGCGAATGTTTCCAGTACCAGTAGAACGCCAGCACCATCACCGCCACCGCCCAAGCGCCGGGCCGGGCGAGGGTGAGCGGCACCGGGATCGTCCACAGCAGGGCGATCACGCTCCACACGATCGGCGGCACGCAGATCCAGTGGAGTACCTGATTGACCGGATGGCGATGGTCGGCGCTGTAGCCGTCGAGCCAGCTCTGCATCGTGCGCATGGAACAACCCCGGTTGCGTCGGATCAGTCGAGATGGATACCGGCCAGCCTTTGCAGCGCTTCGGCATATTTGGCGGCGGTGGCGGCGATCACCTGGTCGGGGATCACCGGGCCGGGCGCGGTCTTGTTCCAGGGCTGCGTTTCCAGCCAGTCGCGCACGAACTGCTTGTCGTAGCTGGGCGGGCTGATGCCAACACGGTACTGATCGGCCGGCCAGAAGCGCGAGGAATCCGGCGTCAGCATTTCGTCCATCACGTACAGCTTGCCATGGGCGTCGGTGCCGAACTCGAATTTGGTGTCGGCGATGATGATGCCGCGTTCGGCCGCATAGGCGGCCGCCCACCGGTAGATCGCCAGCGTGGCGTCGCGTACCTTGTCGGCCAGTTCGCGGCCGACCGCAGCCACCACCGCATCGAAGCTCACGTTCTCGTCGTGATCGCCCACGGCCGCCTTGGTCGATGGCGTGAAGATCGGTTCGGGCAGCTTTTCGGCCTGGTGCAGGCCGGGCGGCAGGGCGATGCCGCACAGCGAGCCGGTGGCTTGGTAATCCTTCCAGCCCGAGCCGATCAGGTAGCCACGGGCGATCGCCTCGACCGGCACCGGCTTGAGCCGGCGCGCCACCACCGCGCGCTTTTCGTACAGCGCCAGGTCGGTGCCGGCCGGCAACACCTCGGCCAGCGGCACGTCGAGCAGGTGGTTCGGCACCAGGTGCGCGGTCTGCGCGAACCAGAAATTGGAGATCTGCGTGAGCATCTCGCCCTTGCCCGGGATCGGGCTGGGCAACACCACGTCGAACGCCGACAGCCGGTCGGTGGCAACCATCAGCAGGCGATCGTCGGACAGCGCATAGACGTCGCGCACCTTGCCGCGATGGATCAGTTCCAGGCCGGGCAGATCGGATTGCAGCAGGGTGGTAGGCACGAGGCGGTTCCGCGGATAGTCGACAGTCCGTCATTTTAGCAGTCTGCCGGGGCCTTGGCTGATCGGGCTGAAGGCGGCCCGGCGGGCACTGCTAGAATTGGCCATTCCCGACCCCATGTGTTGCCGATGCGTACCCTATCGATCGCGGCGCTGTGCCTGACCGCCGCCCTGCCTGCCCTTGCCCAGACCCCACCATCGGCGCCGGTGCAACCCAGCCGGCTGGGCCTGTGCGCCGGTTGCCATGGCGTGACAGGTCACGCCAGCATGCCCGGCGTGCCGAATCTGGCCGGGCAGCCGCTGGATTACCTGCGCAACGCCCTCGGGCAATACCGCGATGGCCGCCGCGCCGTGCCGCTGATGCGTGCTGCCATCGGCCCGCTCAACGAACGCGACCTCGATGCCCTGGCGCGCTGGTACAGCGCGCAATCGCCGAAGTCGCAGGCGCAGCCATGAGTTATTCCTACACGATCTGGTTCGCGTTTTTCGGCCTGATCCTCGGCCGTGGGCCCGGGGCCATCGTTGGCGCCATCATCGGTTTCATTTTCGACAACCTGCGCTACAGCCAGCGCAAGCGCGCCACGCCGGAAGCGGGCGGTTTCGTCGGGCCGCTGTTCACCCTGCTCGGCGCGGTGGCGAAATCCGATGGCCGCGTGTCGGAGGCCGAGATTGCGGTGGCCGAGCGCTTGATGACGCGGATGGGCCTGGGCGCCGAGCAGCGCAAGCAGGCCGCCGCCAGTTTCAATGTCGGCAAGCAGCCCGAATTCGATGTCACGCGCACCATCAACGAGCTGCGCGATTGGGTCGGCGTGCGCCGCGACCACGCGTTTCCGGTGCTGGACGTGGTGATCGAGACCGTTCTGGCCGAAGGCAACCCGGCGCCGGAAAAGATGGCCATTCTTCGCCACCTTGCGTTTGCGCTGCGGGTCAGCGACATGGAACTGATGGCGCTGATGGCGATGAAGGGCTTCGTGTGGAGCGCCGGCACCGGCGGCCAGCGGGGGCATGGTTATGGCCATGCGCGCGACTGGAGCGGCAGCGGCGGTTATGTGCCGCCGCAGCGTGCAGCACAGGGGCCGGACCCCTATGCCGTGCTCGGGATCGACCGTAACGCCGATGAGCGTGCGATCAAGCGTGCCTATCGCAAGCTGATTTCCGAACATCACCCCGATCGCCTGGGTGACCTGCCCGAAGACATGCGCAAGCGCGCCGAAGCACGCGCCAGCGAAATCAACGCCGCCTACGACCGCGTCAAGGAAATGCGCGGGTTCAAGTAATCGTAGACTTCGCGTAGGAGCGCGCTTGCGCGCGATGCTCTTGCTCCACCC
>DATKVA010000141.1:0-18965 GCA_035530315.1 Rhodanobacter sp.
GCGCGCGCTGCTGCTCGCTGTTTGATACGTTGCCCTGATGTGACATGTTGCGGTTTCCGTACTGGGTGGGCAGCGATTTCCTCGGCCCTGCGGGAACCGCAGCGGCTACAACAGCACCGCAAAGACGTCGGTCAGCCGTCCACGAGCGCCTCGATCTCGTCCAGACCACGCACGTCATGGCGTTGTTTCAACTCAAGCAGGTAATGTTGCAGCTCGCGCTGACGCACCTGCAATTCCAGGTAATCGGAGATCTGCACCCGGACCTGCTCGAAATCCAGCGCCTCCCCCGGCTGGACTTCGTCAATGTTGACCACGTGATAGCCCCAACGCGATTCCACCGGAAACGCCGCGAGACCTTCACGAAGGCGGAAAATCTGCCGATCGAATTCGGGGGTGGTCTGGCCCCGCTGCAGCCAGCCCAACTCGCCACCCTGCTCTTTCGACGGGCAATCAGAATGACGCAAGGCGAAATCGGCAAACAGCACGGGGTTTCTCTTCAGTTCGCCAATCAGTCGCTCACCCTCGGCACTGGCGCGAATGCGCCCGGTGACATCATCGGCTGCAGCACCCAGCAGGATGTGGCGTACGCGGATACGGTCCGGCGCGCGGAAACGCTCCTGGTTCTGCGCGTAGTAGCGCCGGCAGTCGTCCTCGCTGGGTACCCGATCCTCGATCTCCCGCTCCAGCAGGAGCCTGATACTGGCCTCCTCTTGCGTCTCCTGGCCGCTGGGCTGAACCTCATCGGCCAGGCCGAGCCGAAGCACTTCCAGCCGCAGCAGCTCGCGCACCACCAGGGCACGGGCGGCATCGGCGCGGGAGCGTTCCGGCGTGATTGCGCGGTGATACTGCATTTCCTGCGCGATCTGTGCTTCGCTGATCGGCGTGTCGCCCACAAACAGATAGCACGGGGCGGGCTGCCCCAGTGTGCGCGGACCCTCGCCCTTGGCGTCGTGCTGGTGTTCATGGGCTTCCTGCGTCACCGACTTGGCCGAACCGATGATGGTCAGCGGAATACGCCGTACGTCTGGATTTGTCCCGGCCATGCTCACGCCCTCGGCCCGTAACGCAATGTCGCCTGACGCTTGCGCACCACCTGGTACGGCCGCCACAGATAACTGACCGGAATACTCCACACATGGACTAATCGGGTGAATGGCGCAACCAGAAACAGGGTCATGCCGAGGAACACATGCACCTTGTAGATCCACGAAACCCCGGCGATGTAGTCGGCAGCTCCGGGGCGGAATGTGACAATGTGCTGCGCCCAGTCTCCCAGCAGGATCATCTCGCCTCCATCCATGTGATGGGACGACACGACAATCGTGCCCATGCCCAGCACCAGCTGGACGAACAGCAGGATAAGGATCAGCGTGTCGCCTACCGTACCGGTCGCGCGCACGCGCGGATTGGTCAGACGGCGCACAAGCAGGATGCTGATTCCGGCGAAGCAAAACACCGCCGCCACACCACCGACCGACATCGCCAGCAGTTGCTTCTGCGGGGCCGTGATCACCAGCGTGTAAACCTCATGCGGAGTCAACAATCCGACCAGATGCCCACCCAGGATGATCAGGATTCCTACGTGAAACAGATTGCTGCCAATACGCATGCCACGACTGGACAGCAGCTGACTGGATCCAGTACGCCAGGTGTACATGGAGCGATCGAAGCGAGCCCAGCTACCGATAAAGAACACCGCCATGGCGATGTAGGGATAGAACTGGAAGGCGAATTGGTTGAGATAGTTCATGGCTGCACCTGGGGGGTAGCAGTGGAAGGGGGCACCCGGCGAGTCGCCGGCTTGCAGTCGTCGTCAGGGGCCTCGGCGCCAAATCGAACCATTTCCTCCTCCCACAGCCGATCCATGGCCTCGGGAGTGTCGTCGCGCGGTTCCTCGCTGGCACGTTGGCGAAGTGCTGTCAGATCAAGCTTGCCATCGGCCAGTTCCAGCAAAAGCTCGAACAGCACCTGGTAAGGGCTGTCCCGCTCGCCGGCACGCGCAGCAAGCATGCCAACGATATGGCTGATGTGACCAAGCCAATCCTGCACCTCGTTTTGCGGTCGCTGCGCCAGAAATTCCAACAATAGTGGCAGGTAGTCGGGCAGTTCCTTGGCGGCCAGATCGAAACCCTGCTTGCGATAGGCTTCGATCAGATCGACCATCGCCTGACCGCGGTCACGCGATTCGCCATGGATATGCTCGAACAGCAGCAGGCTCATCGAGCGGCCGCGGTCGAAGGTCTGCAGCCAGGTGTCCTGAGCGGTAAGCGGATCGGTGTCGAGCAGACCCTGCACGAACGCCGTCAACCCGACCCGGCTTGTCTCCGGCAGGTTCGGCTCGTTCACCGCATCAAGCAACTCGTCGCCGTGCTGCCACAGTTCGTCCTGCGGATAGTCCAGCAACACGCTGACCAGTTTGAGCAGGCTCATGAGCTCACCTCATTTTTTTCCTGCCGGTTCGGGTGCACGGCATAGGTCGTCGTCTTGCGTTGGCTGAACAGGTCGGCCGGGCTATTCCCACTGCAACCGTTGCCAAAGGTGAAGCCGCAACCACCGCGCTCGCCGAATGCATCGTTCGCGTATTCCCTGTGTGCCGTGGGAATCACGAAGCGATCCTCGTAGTTGGCGATCGCGAGGTAGCGGTACATCTCTTCGGCCTGGGCGACGGTGAGGCCCGCCTGCTTGAGCACCGCCACATCCTCGACGCCGTCGACGTTTCTTGCGCGACGCCAAGCGCGCATCGCCATCATGCGCTCCAGCGCGCGAACCACTGGCGCTTCGTCACCTGCGGTGAGCATGTTGGCGAGATAGCGCACCGGGATACGCAATGAGGCCACATCAGGCAACTCACCGTTCATGCCAACACGGCCCCGTTCGGCGGCGGACTGGATCGGCGACAACGGCGGCACGTACCAGACCATCGGCAGCGTGCGGTATTCCGGATGCAGCGGCAGTGCCAGCTTCCAGTCGATCGCCAGCTTGTACACCGGCGATGCCTTGGCCGCTTCCAGCCAGTTATCGGGGATGCCCTCGACACGCGCCGCCTCGATCACTTTCGGATCGAACGGGTCGAGGAAGATGTCCAGGTGGGCCTGGTACAAATCCTTCTCCGCCGGCACCGACGCGGCTTCCTGGATGCGATCGGCGTCGTACAGCATCACGCCCAGATAGCGGATGCGCCCGACACAGGTCTCCGCGCACACGGTCGGCTCGCCCATCTCGATGCGCGGGTAGCAGAAGATGCACTTCTCGGACTTGCCGCTTTTCCAGTTGTAGTAGATCTTCTTGTACGGACAAGCCGACACGCACATGCGCCAGCCGCGGCACTTGTCCTGGTCGATCAGCACAATGCCGTCTTCCTCGCGCTTGTAGATCGCGCCCGACGGGCACGCCGACACACATGCCGGGTTGAGGCAGTGCTCGCACAGGCGCGGCAGGTACATCATGAAGGTCTTCTCGAAAGCGCCGTAGATCTCCTTCTGGATCGAATCGAAATTGCGATCCTTGGCGCGCTTGGCGAACTCGGTACCGAGGATCTCCTCCCAGTTGGGACCCCATTCGATCTTCTGCATGCGCTGACCGGTGATCAGCGAACGCGGGCGCGCCGTGGGCTGGTGCTGGCCTTCGGGCGCCTCGTGCAGGTGCTGGTAATCGAAGTCGAACGGCTCGTAGTAGTCATCGATCTGCGGCAGATCGGGGTTGGCAAAGATCTTCGACAGCATCCGCCAGCGCCCACCGGCGCGAGGAATCAGCTTGCCGGCACGGGTACGCACCCAGCCACCGTTCCACTTTTCCTGGTTTTCCCACTCCTTCGGGTAGCCAATGCCGGGTTTGGTTTCGACATTGTTGAACCATGCGTACTCGACTCCTTCGCGCGAAGTCCACACGTTCTTGCAGGTGATCGAGCAGGTGTGGCAGCCAATACATTTATCGAGGTTAAGCACCATCGCGATCTGGGCACGGACTTTCATCACACCACCTCCTTGGCGATGGCCGGGACGGGCTCACCATCCAGCCAGTCAACCTTGTCCATCTTGCGTACGATCACGAACTCGTCCCGATTGGTGCCGCAGGTACCGTAGTAGTTGAAGCCATAGGCCAGTTGCGCGTAGCCACCAATCATGTGGGTCGGCTTGAGCACCACTCGGGTCACCGAGTTGTGGATACCGCCGCGGCTGCCGGTAATTTCCGAGCCCGGGATGTTGATGATGCGTTCCTGCGCGTGGTACATCATCGCCATGCCCGGCATCACGCGCTGGCTGACCACGGCGCGTGCAGTGATGGCACCGTTGACGTTGAACAGTTCGATCCAGTCGTTGTCCTCAATGCCCGCCTCACGCGCGTCATCCTCGCTGAGCCACACGATCGGTCCGCCTCGCGACAACGTCTGCATCAGCAGGTTGTCGCTGTAAGTGCTGTGAATGCCCCACTTCTGATGCGGCGTGATCCAGTTCAGCAGGATCTCGCGATTGCCATTGCTGCGCTTGTTGTGCAACGACTTCACCGTCTTGGTATCGACCGGTGGACGGTAGCTCATGAAACCCTCGCCGAACGCAATCATCCACTCGTGATCCTGATAGAACTGCTGGCGACCGGTGATCGTGCGCCAGGGAATCAGCTCATGCACGTTGGTGTAGCAGGCGTTGTAGCTGACGTGTTCGTCCTCCAGGCCCGACCAGATCGGCGAGGAGATGATCTTGCGTGGCTGTGCCTGGATATCGCGGAAACGGATGGCCTCGTGTTCCTTGCCGATCGCCAGGTGGGCGTGTTCGCGGCCGGTGAATTCGCTCAGCGACTGCCATGCCTTGACCGCCACATGACCGTTGGTTTCCGGCGCCAGATGCAGGATGACCTCGCAGGCGTCGATCGCGCTGTCGATCCGCGGGCGGCCCTTGCTGACGCCCTCCTCGGTCACCTTGTGGTTGAGCTCGCCGAGAAATGCCACCTCGTCCCTGGTGTCCCAGTTCATGCCCTTGCCGCCGTTGCCGAACTTGTCGAGCAGCGGCCCGAGCGAGGTGAACTTCTTGTACAGGTTTGGGTAGTCGCGCTCGACCACCGTGATCGAGGGCATGGTCTTGCCCGGGATAGGCTCGCACTCGCCCTTTTTCCAGTCCTTGACGCCGAGCGGCATCGCCAGCTCTCCAGGCGTGTCGTGCAGGGTCGGTACCAGCACCACGTCCTGCTCGACCCCGAGCACGCCGGGTGCCATCTCACTCACGGCGTGGGCGATGCCCTTGAAAATATCCCAGTCACTGCGTGATTCCCAAGCCGGGTCCACGGCCTTGGACAGCGGATGGATGAACGGATGCATGTCAGAGGTATTGAGGTCGTTTTTCTCGTACCAAGTGGCCGTCGGCAGCACGACGTCGGAGTACAGCGCCGTGGTGCACATGCGGAAGTCCAGCGTGACCAGCAGGTCGAGCTTGCCCTCGGGCACCTCGTCGCGCCACTTAACTTCCTCCGGCTTGACCTCACCCAGTTCGCCCAGATCCTTGCCCTGCACGCCGTGACGCGTGCCAAGCAGGTGCCGCAGCATGTACTCGTGGCCCTTGCCGGACGAGCCGAGCAGGTTCGAGCGCCAGATGAACATGGCGCGTGGGAAGTTCTCCGGCGCGTCGGGGTCGGCATAGGCAAAGTCGAGCTTGCCCTGCTGCAGCTGCTCGACCACGTAATCGGCCGGCGTCTGGCCAGCCTGCTCGGCGGCGGCCACGATCTGCAGCGGATTGCGGTCAAGCTGCGGTGCACTCGGCAGCCAGCCCATGCGGATCGCCCGCAGATTGAAGTCGGCCTGGCTTCCGCTGTATTTCTCGGGGTCGGCCAGCGGCGACAGGATTTCCTTCATCTCCAGCTTCTCGTAGCGCCACTGGTCGGACATGAAGTAGAAGAACGAGGTGCCGTTCATCTGCCGCGAAGGGCGGTACCAATCCAGTGCAAAAGTGAGCGGTATCCAGCCCGTCTGCGGTCGCAGTTTCTCCTGCCCCACGTAGTGTGCCCAGCCGCCTCCGGTCTGGCCTATGCATCCGCACATGATCAGCATGTTGATCAGGCCGCGGTAGTTCATGTCGTTGTGGAACCAATGGTTCATACCCGCGCCCACGATGATCATGCTACGGCCTTTCGTCTTGGCGGCCGTGCTGGCGAATTCGCGGGCGATCTCGATCACCTCCGCGCGCGGTACGCCAGTGATCTTTTCCTGCCACGCCGGGGTACCGGGCAAGTCATCATCAAAGCTGCTGGCCACATTGCCGCCACCGAAGCCGCGATCCACGCCGTACTGTGCCAGCAGCAGGTCGTACACGGTGGCCACCGCCCATACCTTGCCGTCGGCCAGTTGCAGCTTGCGGATTGGAATGTTGCGCTCGAGTACGTCCTCGAATTTCGAAGCCGTCCAGCGATCGTGCTCGATGCCGCCGAAATAGGGGAAGCTGACGGCTTCGATGCCCTCGTTGAAATCAGCCAGGCTCAGACGCAGGCGGGTGGCATGGCCGGCACTGTCCTTTTCCTCGATGTTCCACTTGCCCTTTTCACCCCAGCGGAACCCGACCGAGCCATTCGGCACGGTGATCTGCCCTGTGTTCTCGTCCCAGGCCAGAGTCTTCCAGTCGGGATGATTGGTCTCGCCCAGTCCGCCCAGGTCGCTGGCGCGAAGGAAGCGGCCCGGTACCAAGCGGCCATCGGTGCGCTTCTCCAGTTGCACCAGCAGCGGCATGTCGCTGTATTGACGACAGTAGTCGACGAAGTACGGCACCGAGTGATCGACGTGAAACTCTTTCAGGATCACATGGCCAAACGCGAACGCGAGCGCCGCATCGGTACCCTGCTTCGGATGGAGCCAGTGATCAGTCAGCTTGGCGACCTCGGCGTAGTCCGGCGTGATCGCCACCGTCTTGGTACCGTTGTAGCGCGCCTCGGTGAAGAAGTGCGCGTCGGGCGTGCGCGTCTGCGGGACGTTGGAGCCCCACGCGATGATGTAGCGACTGTTGTACCAATCCGCCGATTCGGGCACGTCGGTCTGCTCGCCCCACACCTGCGGCGACGCGGGCGGCAAGTCGCAATACCAGTCGTAGAACGACAGATTCGCCCCGCCAAGCAACGACAGGTATCGTGCGCCGGATGCATAGGACACCATCGACATTGCCGGAATCGGCGAGAAGCCGACCACTCGGTCGGGACCGAATTTCTTCGTTGTGTAAAGGTTGGACGCGGCAATGATCTCGTTCGCCTCCTCCCAGCGCACGCGGGCGAAACCGCCCATACCGCGCTTGCTCTTGTACGCCTTGGCCTTGACCGGATCGCTGACGATGCTGGCCCATGCCTCAACCGGCGCCATCGTCTTGCGCGCCTCGCGCCACAGGCGCAACAGGGCGCCACGCACCAGCGGGTACTTCAGCCGATTCGCGCTGTACAGATACCAGGAATAGCTGGCGCCACGCGGGCAGCCCCGTGGCTCGTGATTGGGCAGATCCGGGCGTGTTCGCGGATAGTCGGTCTGCTGGGTTTCCCAAGTCACCAGACCGTTCTTGACATAGATCTTCCAGCTGCATGAGCCGGTGCAGTTCACCCCATGCGTCGAGCGCACGATCTTGTCGTACTGCCAACGCGAGCGATAACTGTTTTCCCAGTCGCGGTTGTCGTCCTTGGTGATGCCATGGCCATCGGAAAAAGTCTCGGTCTGGCGTTTGAAGAACTGTAATCGGTCGAGAAAATAGCTCATGGGAATTGCCTGTGTAAGTTGAGTCAATCAACGCGTCGCGGACCACGATCAGCAAGGTATCTCTGCACCACGCCGGAAGTACCACCACCAAGTGATTACCAGGCACGTGAAGTAGAACGCCATGAAACCGTATAGCGCTGCCTCCGGCCCACCGGTCATGGCGATCGACGAGCCATAGCTCTTCGGGATAAAAAAGGCGCCGTAAGCGGCGATGGCGGAACTGAAGCCGATCACCGCCGCCGACTCGACACCGGCCTGCCGTGTCGCAACCTGCTTGCCGGCATCATCGAGACTGGCCGACAGGCGCTCATGCAGGGTGCGGAAGATCACCGGGATCATGCGGAAGGTGGACGCATTGCCGAACCCGGTCAGCACGAACAGCGCCATGAAGCAGCCCATGAAACCGTGGAAGTTGCCCCCCACTCCGTGCTGCGGCAGGAAGTGCAGAACGCCGAAGACGCCGACGATCATCAGCAGGAACACCCAAAACGTGAGTGCCGCGCCACCTACCTTGTCAGCTAGCCATCCGCCACCGGAGCGTGCAAGGGCACCCACCAGTGGACCGAGGAACGCATACTCCATCGCGTTTATGCCTGGAAACTGGGTCTTGATCAGCAGCGGGAAACCTGCCGAGAATCCAATGAAGGAACCGAACGTGCCGGTATACAGCAAGCACATCAGCCAGTTGTGTTTGCGCCCGAAGATCGCGGCCTGTTCCACGAACGACGATCGCGCCGCCGTGAGGTCATTCATGCCAAACCATGCCGCGATGCTACACAAGATGATGAACGGCACCCACACGAAGCCGGCATTCTGCAGGTATACCTGATGGCCGCTGGCTGTCAACTGCGGGCCGCCCAGCAGCGGGCCGAAAATACCCACCGATATCACCAGCGGTATCACGAACTGGGTCACCGACACGCCAACGTTGCCGAGGCCGGCATTCATGCCCAACGCGTAACCCTGCTTTGCGCGCGGAAAGAAGAACGAGATATTCGACATCGACGAAGCGAAATTGCCACCACCCAGACCACACAAGATAGCGATTGCCACGAACTGCCAGTAGGGCGTGGACGGGTCCTGCACCGCAAAGCCTATCCACACCGACGGAATCAGCAGCGAGGCGGTGGAAATCGCCGTCCAGCGGCGGCCACCCACCAGCGGCACCACGAACGAGTAGAAGATACGTAACGTCGCACCGAGGAAACCGGGCAAGGCGGTCAACCAGAACAACTGGTTGGTACTGAACTTGAAACCGATCTGCGGCAAGCTGACTGTCACCGCAGAAAACATCATCCATATTGCAAACGCCAGCAGCAGCGCCGGGATGGAGATCGCCAGATTGCGGTTGGCGACACGACGGCCCGACGCGGCCCAAAACGACGGATCTTCCGGATGCCACCCGCTGATGAGTGCTCCCGCTTTCAAGCGGGGTTCGGTGGTTGAGATACGCATGTCTCGATCCTGTTGGATTCAGTTTCCGTCACGTATGAAAGTGGAGCACGTCTCTGACGTGTTGGCTGGAGCGTAGATGAGCTTTACTGCAGCATCATTGATCCTGATCAGGTGCGCGAATCAGGACTAAAACAGTCCCAATTCAAGGGTCTTGGCGTGACCTCGACCGCAAAAACGAGCGTAGTCGCTATTCCGCTTACGTTTAAACCACACATGGACGTTTGAGCGAAGCCGAGGAGCGTGCAGCCGGACGGATCCGGGTGCGTCATCCTGTCACAGTCAATTCACGTTCGAAGATAGGCCAACCATCGAAGGCAACAACGCCGTAACCCGAAAAAGGAAATGGCAACCGACCCAGATACCCTCACCAGCCTGCCCGACATCAACAGACATGGCCACGACGATGGTTGTCGGTCTCCGGTAAGTCCCCTCTGGCAAAGCCGGGAACATTAGAGCCGCTCGAAGCTGCTTGGGCGTCGAGCCCAGTCGGATGCCGATCGAGGCATTTACCTTCCGCCCCGGTATGCCGGGTGGGCCATCTATTCCAGAATTACACGTTGTTTCCACGAACCCCTTGCTGTGCTGATTCCGCCGCAGCGCACACGTATGCGAGAAAGCCTGATTGCACCGGAATCGCAATTGGAGCTGCAGGTGCCGACGATCACCCACGACCCGGCCGATGTTGAAGTGCCGGACAAGCATGTGCTGAAGATTCGGGACAGCCGCATTCACGCTGGCTCGGCGCCAGCGAGCGCCGCGGCATGAGGGTCTCAGTCGGTGGTACCCAGCATGATGCTCGATGCCTTGATGATCGCAAGCGCGGCCTGCCCTTCCGTCAGCCCCAGCGCATCAACGCTGCCAAGGGTGACAATGGCCACGATGACACCGCCCCCGGAAAGCTCGATTCTCACTTCCGCATTCACGGCGCCGCGGTGCACCGCGGTCACCGTGCCCGCCAGCTGGTTGCGCGCAGAGATCTTCATCGCCTGGTCCGGTACGGCAACCAGCACCGATGAGGCCTTGATCAACGCGATCGCCGTCCGTCCGGGAGCGAGACCCAGGTTGCGCGTGCTCTCGCAGGTGATACTAGCGATGACGTGCTGACCGCCTGGCAGGTCCAGTTCAATCGTGTCATTCACGGCGCCGCGGTGCACCGCAACGACAATGCCGGAGAGATGATTGCGCGCGCTGGTCTTGAGCATGAATCGCCTCATCAGTTGGAGATCCTGCATGGGCGCGTCTCCCAGTGCGCCGAGCTGCCGCACGAAACGCTGATGCTCGGCATCGACCGTGCGAAACACGTTTACCAACCGCTGGCCGCGTACCGTGAGCTGGGTACCGCCACCTCGCTTGCCGCCAACGGTACGTGTCACCAATGGCTCATCGGACAAATTGTTCATCGCGTCTATCGCATCCCACGCGCCCTTGTAACTCATGCCCACGGCGCGCGCGGCCGCGCTGATGCTGCCGGTCTCACCAATACTGGCGAGCAGCTCGATACGGTCCAGTCCACCAAGATGTCTTTCGCCTGCGTGAAGCGACAGCACGCCCTTGAGTTCAATCATCGGTTCGCTCAATCAATGCGCCTCTTCGCGCGCAGTACCGAGTGTAGCGACGTGCTGTTCAAGCTGCAGCAATATAAATTTCTAGCATCCAAGTGTATCTCGTTGCCACAGCCGGTAATGCAATCGATGTACCCAGCCGTCTCGGCAGATCAGCAAGGTGGTTGCTGCTCAGCGTTCACGGGACGCTTTCAGCCTGCGTGCGCTATCGCGCACATCCACATCGAACAGCAGGCTCAGCGCGTCAGCGTCACTGGTACCGCCGAGTTCGAAACGTAGACCATCGCGCGTGGGTAGGCGACCGGCCAGCTCACGCACCGCGTCTTGGGGCAGATGGATTCGCCAGGCCTCAGCCTGTCCGGTCAAGGAAGCCTTCGCCTGCGATACCAATGATAGTTCGCATTGCAACGCGAAGACCTCCGCTTGTCGCGTGCGCAATGTCACTGCAGTCCCAGCGAGCAGTTGGGCTAGTTCGTCTTCGTTGATGCGCACTCGCAAGTGCTGGTTGTCGATCTGCAATTTCATGGAGTGCTCCGTGTTGAATGTCGGGTTTACGACTCGCTGCCGATCCGAAGCGGCGAGGCCAGCTCCAGGCCGGCGATCTCAACCGGACTGCCAGCCGGGCAGTCCCCGACGTCTTCGCCCAACACTACCCACGCATCGGACTTGGCGAAAGGTTGGATACGAAATGGCTGCTGCTGCCTGCTCACGTGAGCTCGCAACCGGCCAGTGCTATCGAACTGCAAGGTGGCTCGCAGGAAATGGCGAAGCCCGGGTTTGGGGCTCTGCGCAGTGGCCAGCGAGGCATACAGAACAGGCTCAGCGCCCTGCCCGACCATCGCGCGCAGGACCGGAGCGACGAAGAAGCGCGCGCCCACCGCCACGGCCATGGGCGTGCCGGGCAAGGCCAGAATCATCGGCCCATTGGGCAACCGGGCAGCGAGCAACGGCTTGCCTGGGCGTATCGCAACCTTGTGAAACAGCAGCTGCGCGTTGAACTGGCGCAGCGCGTCGGGCACAAAGTCATAGCGTCCCATCGATACCGCCCCGGTGCTGATCACCAGATCAGCACCGGCTGCGGCCAACCGCCGCAGAGCCCGAGCATAGGTGACGGCGGTGTCGTCCACCGTCTCACAGGACAGCACGTCGGCGCCCGCTCGCCTGAGTGCCGCGACCAGGTAGGGACCGTTGGAGCTATATATCTGACCGTCGCCCAGCGGCTGCGATGAATCGGTTTGCAGCTCCTTGCCGGTGCAAATGATCGCTACCCGCGGACGACGAACCACCTCGACGCGTGCCACACCGAGCGCCGCCAGCAGCATGATCTGCGGGGCCTCGATGCGTTCACCAACCGCCAGCACACGGGCACCGAGCGCAATATCCGTACCGGCATAACGGACGTTTTGCCCTTCGCGTACTTCATCGCGAAGCCGGATGCGGCGTGGCGTTCCGTCCGGCAGCGTCTCCAGTAGTTCCGTGCGCTCGACCGCCACGACGCTATCGAGCCCGTCGGGCAGCCGCGCCCCGGTCATGATCTCCCAGGCGCCACCGTGGGCGGCCCGGGCCTCGTCGCCGGCGGCCTGTGAACCGTGCACAAGATGCTCGGAACCTGGCTCAAGAGCCTCGGGCGCATGGAGCGCATAGCCGTCCATCGCTGCATGATCGAACGATGGCAGCGCGACCCGACTGGTGACCGCCCGGGCAAGGATGCGGCCCAGCGCATCGGCCACGGCACACGACTGGGGAGGTAGCGCGGTCAGCGGCGCGAGCAGTCGGCCAATGGCCTCGCGATAGGAAATCATGGTCACACGCATACTCCAAACAAGGCACGCATCAGGCGTCCAAACCGTGGTGCAACGCCGTCAGCCCACCGGCCAACGAGTACGCATCGATGCCACGCTGGCGTAACAGGCGTGCCGCATGACTGCTGCGCTTGCCGCTGGCGCACACCAGCAACACCCGGCCTTCGATGGCTTCCGTCGTGCCTTCCGGCACCAAACCGGCAGGCACGCACAGCGCGTTGACGGGCAGCGGCTGCACAGCAATCTCGCCCGGTTCGCGCACGTCGATGATCGCGTAGCCCGCAGCGATGGCGTCATGCAGACGATCAAACAGGCGATCGATATCCAGATGGCCCTGCGCGACATCGACTGCTCGACGTGCAACCTCCACGCAACCGCCGTGGAGCGCGCAACCGCTGGCTGCATCGATCGGCAGCCGCTGGCTGCTGCCATCGAGCAGATTGACCAATTGCAGCGCATGATCGCCGGCACTCGGCAGCCCCAGCAGCAGCTTCAGTGCTTCCATCGCCTGCATGGTGCCCAGCACGCCAGGCACGGGGCCGAGTACGCCTGATTCCACACAACTGCCAGCCAGGCCAGGCGCCGGCTGCACCGGCCATAGGCAGCGCAGGCACGGTTCACCCGGGATCGAGCTGACCACCTGCAACTGGCCCTCGTATTGATAAACGCTGGCCAGAATCAGCGGCGTACCAGTGAGCACGGCCGCATCGTTGGCGAGATAACGGCTGGCCAGATCGTCGGTACATTCGACCACCAGGTCGTATTGCGCGAACACGTCGGTAATATTGCCGGCATGCAGCGGTTCGGCGTAGGCCAGCACCGCGATCGTGGGATTGAGGGCGGTGATCCGGCGAGCGGCAAGATCCACCTTGCGCTGTCCCACGTCACGAGCGTCGTACATCACCTGGCGATGCAGATTGCTGGCATCGAGTACGTCACCATCAACTATCCCCAGCGTCCCCACACCTGCTGCGGCGAGATAGCTGATCACCGGGCAACCGAGTCCTCCTGCGCCGATCACCAGCACCCGGGAGGCCATGAGCTTTGCCTGGCCAACGTCGCCGATGTCGATCAGGCGCGTCTGGCGCGAGTAGTCGGGCGTAAACGCCACCGGCGTGCCACTGCCGTGGTAATGCTCGTGGGTATGCGAATAGCCCTCATGCTGGCCATGCCGATACGGCGGCTCCATTTCATGCGCACGCTCGGTATGCGAGCAGGCGACCCAGGCAGTGTCACCCGCAAGATAATGCTCTTTCTTCCAGATCGGCAGGCGGTGCTTGATCTCATCGATGATGTAACGGCAGGCGCGAAAGGCCTCGTCGCGATGCGCAGCGGACACGCCGATCCAGACCGCGATGTCACCGATCTTCAAATTGCCCACGCGATGAATGCCGCGCGCGGCAAGCACGCCATAGCGATCCATCGCCTCGGCAACAATGCGCTCCCCCTCGGCGATGGCCAGTTCGGTGTAGGCCTCGTACTCCAGACCGCTGACTTCGCGCCCTTCGTTGTTGTTGCGGACCCAGCCCTCGAACGAACAGAAGCCGCCGCTGCCAGGATGCCGGAGTCCATCGCAAAGCTGTGCGATATCGACATCCTCGCCGGTGATCGTGAAGCTCATCATCCGCCAGCCACCGGCGGAATGAAGACAATCGTGTCGCCCTCCCCCAGCATGCGATTCCAATCGCTGAACTGCGCGTTCACCGCCACCTTGAGCGCATCAATGGGCAGCGAGAAACCATGGCGCATGGACAGTTCGTCATAGAGCTCACGCAGATTCGCCGCACGGGTGCTCACCAGCTCGGAGCTGACTCCGGCCTGCTCCCGCAATTGCGCGTAGTACTGCAGGGTGACTTCGATCATGACTGCGATTCCAGCTGGCGTTGCATCTGTTCGAATTCCTCGGGGGTGTTGATATTGTCCAGTGCGTCGCCAGGCGCGGGAAGCAGCGTGATGTTCGACTGGAGCAGCGCTTTGCGCGGACAGAAGCTGCCAGCCTCGTAGCGCTGCTTGAGCAGGGCATGGCTAGATGGTTCCCACAGCGCACACAGCGGCTCGGGCAAGCCATCGAAGCGGCTTTTGAAGGCGGTGGCATCCTTGAGCGGATCGCGTGCGGCAATCAGCGCGCGCAAGGTCGCTTCATCCAGTAACGGCAAGTCGCAGGCCATCACCAGCCAGGCGGTATCGGGATTCGCATCCTGTGCCGAAAGGATACCGGCCGCCGGGCCGATCGCGTCATAGGTATCCACCAGTTGGGGCAAACCCGCACGCAGTGGGTCGCCGCACTGGGTATCGCGCACCGAGACGAAGGCCCGCTCGGTGACCAAGCTCAACAGTCGCCATGCGCGCAGCAATTGCGGCTCACCGGCGTAGCTCAGCTGCGCCTTGTCTCGTTGCATGCGGCGGCTGGCACCGCCGGACAGCAGCAGACCGTAGATCGGGGCCGTACTCATGCAGGCACCCGCGCGGTGTAGTCGAGATCGCTCTTGCCACCGGTCTTGGTCAGCAGACGCACGTCGCTGATCACGATGTCGTGCGACATCGCCTTGCACATATCGTAGATCGTAAGTGCGGCGACGCTGGCACCGGTGAGTGCTTCCATTTCCACTCCGGTACGGCCTTGGCAGGACACGGTGCAGGTGATCAGCGCATTGTCGCCGTGCATGCTGATATCGATGTGGCACTTGTCCAGCGCCAGCGGATGGCACAGCGGGATCAGCTGCGCGGTGGCCTTGGCGCCCATCACGCCGGCAATATGGGCCACCGTGAACACCGCACCCTTGGGCGTGACATAGCCAGCGCCATGCAGTTGCGCCGCCACATCGACGGGAAAGGTCACCCGCGCCTGCGCCTGCGCGGCACGCCGGGTCACAGCCTTGGCGCCCACGTCGACCATGTGCGGCTGGTCAGCGTCATCGAGGTGGGTAAGTTTGCCCGGTACGGTTGTCATGGGTCGTTCTGGAATTCCGTTGTGCAGCGATCAACCGCCGATGTAATGCATTTCGATCTTGCGCCGTGAGCGCTGGCGGCGTTCTTCACGCTCCTCGCTGTAACGATCGCCACGGCGAAGCCAGACCTGACGCAATATCTCGCGCACGGCGTGGTCATCGCTGCCGTCGCGCAGCGCGGTGCGCAGGTCGGTCCCCTGCACGGCGAACAAACAGGTGTAGAGCGTGCCTTCCGATGACAGCCGCGCCCGGGAACAGTCGCCGCAGAACGGCTCGCTGATCGAGGAGATCACGCCAACTTCGCCCTGCCCGTCGAGAAAACGGAAGCGCGTGGCAACCTCGCCCTCGTATCTGGGTGGCAGCGCACCCAGCGGCCAGCGTGCGTCAATGGTGGCAATCAGCTCGCGCGACGGCACGACCGCCTTACGGTTCCAGTCGTTGCGGTTGCCGACATCCATGTACTCGATCAGGCGCGGGATGATGCCCGTGCCACGAAATCGCTCCACCAGCTCAATCACGGTGTGTTCGTTGACGCCACGCTGCACCACGGTATTGAGCTTGATGCCCTGTGGAAAGCCAGCAGCCTGTGCCGCCTCGATACCGTCAAGCACATCCTCAAGAGCACCGCGTCCACCGCTCATGCGGTGGAACAGAACCGGGTCGAGCGTATCCAAGCTCACCGTGACACGATCCAGACCGGCATCTCGCAAGGCCCCAACCTGACGCCGAAGCAGGACGCCATTGGTGGTCATAGCCAGGTCAGTAATGCCGTCAATTTTCCGCAGGCGCGCCACCAATTCGTGCAGATCGGGGCGCAGGAGCGGCTCACCGCCGGTCAGACGCAACTTGCTCACGCCGAGCTGGGCGGCCATATGACATAGCCGCTCGATCTCGTCGAAGCTGAGTCGCTCGTCATTACTCAGAAAATTGAAATGCTCACCGTAGGTCGACTCCGGCATGCAATAAGGACAGCGAAAATTGCACCGATCCATGACCGAAATACGCAGATCATGCAATGGACGACCGAGCTGGTCCAGCGGCGGCAAGGCCACGGAGGGGATGTCAGTGATGGTATTCGGGTCGGTCATGTCACCAACTATGGAAAACAGCCACCGTACCGGCAGCAGCGGCTGCTTCGGCAGGGGCCAATTCGACTACCCCGTGCGTCCGCGGTAGCGAAGAAAAATCGCCCGACGTACGGGATGGCACCGGCTGCGCCCATGCGCAGCCAGCCTCATCATGATGTACCTGTACAGGTACGAAGCAAGTCAAGGTAGGGTGCGTGGTGGCCCCGGCAGCCAGGGCTACCCGGGTGGGTGCCGGCGAAGCTAGTCCAATCGCCTGCTCCAACGCCGGCAGCATGTAACGCACCGCGCAGACCAGGGCCGATAGCGGGTTGCCTGGCAAGGCGAACACCACCTGCCCTTGAGGCCCGATGCCGAACCACATCGGTTTGCCCGGCCGCTGGGCAATGCGGTGCAGTACTTTCTCCACGCCCAACGCATGCAGCGCCTCGGGTACATAATCACGCTGGCCCACCGATACGCCGCCGGAAAGCACCAGCACTTGTTTGGTCGCCAGCACGCCAGCAAGCTTCGCCTTGGTCGCCTCGAGATCGTCCGGTACCTGAGTCAGCACAACATCACCGAAGCCGCGCGCCGCGAGCACCGTCGCCAAGGCACGGTCGTTGGACCGACGGATCTGACCTTGCGCGAGTAACTGATCGACGTCGGCCAGTTCGTCGCCCGTGGCAATGATCACCACCGAGGGCACCTTGGCCACCTCGACTTCGGCCACGCCGTTGGCGGCAAGCACGGCCATTTCCGGCGCCCGGATGCGTACCCCTGGCGCAAGCAAAGCCTCGCCCTCGCGGCAATCGGAGCCCCGAGGATGAATGAATTGGTGACGCGTTGGCGTGCAACCCTCAACCAGCACGAACTGCTCGCCATCGCGCCGCGTCTGCTCAATCGGAATGACGCAATCACAACCGAACGGCAAGATAGCGCCGGTGGTCACCTCGATGCACCCGCGGGGATTGTCCAGCGTCTGCCTGCTCATACCCGCCAGTTGCGACCCATCGCACCTGAACACGCGCAACGCGCCATTGCCCAGGAGAATGCCAATGCCGTCCATCATCACCCGGTCAAAAGATGGCTGATCGCGTTCAGCATGCACGTCCTGGCGCAATACCCGGCCCATCACCGCATCCAACGGCAAGCGCTCGCTGCCGAAGGACGGCATTCGGGCGCGAATGCGCTGATCCGCTTCGGCAACACTAAGGATGTCACTCATAACAAACCTACAGTCCGTGACGACGATATGCGCTGCATCATGGGCGAAATCATGGGCCTAGGCTCTGACTTTGACAACCTTGCCAGCATCAAGGTATCGCTAAAATCGGGAGGATCTTCGCTTGCAAAAACCGCACAGCCGCTGGGCAGAGTCACTCGGCGGGCGTGGTCTCCGGACAGATTGCCGCATGAGCGTGCCCTAAATTTTGGGTACCTATTCGAGGGCCGCGGCGTGAATGAATGAGTGAGCAGGGAGTGAGCCGCGACCAGGTTATGACTCTGGTAGTCGAGGCGAGGATTCGGCTTTGCGAGGACAGATTTTCGCCGCTTCGCCGGCCCATAGTGGTTCTACCAAGAAGTGGCGGAAATATGGACCGCGCAGACGGATTCGCAGCCCGGCCGACCAAAGTCAGACAGGCTCCTAGAGGTCTCGACCGAGGGTTCCGGGTTTGGCGCGACAAACAGGATGCCAAACCAGTTGCATCCACGCCCGGTCGACGAAGCGTCGCGGACGTCCTTTACTCATTTCGCAAGGACGTGACCCACAGGACTTGTCACAGGAGGAATGGTGCGCCCGGCGGGATTCGAACCCACGACCCTTGCCTTCGGAGGGCAATACTCTATCCAGCTGAGCTACGGGCGCATTCTGTAAGGACTTTTTCTGGCGCGGCGTCCAAATTCGAGTAATGGACGGTGTGACAGTTTACCGGCCCTTGGCGCGCCTGAGTACTGCCTTCGGAGGGCAATACTCTATCCAGCTGAGCTACGGGCGCATTCTGTAACGACTTTTTCTGGCGCGGCGTCCAAATTCGAGTAAAGGACGGTGTGACAGTTTACCGGCCCTTGGCGCCCCTGAGTACCTTCGGAGGGCAGTACTCTATCCAGCTGAGCTACAGGCGCACGATGGCCAACGCGGCGGCCGGCCATGCAGGCAGGTACCGCGGGGAGCGCAGTATAACCGAGTTGCCGAAGGTGGGCAGGCGATGCGCAGGACCGCCCCCGGGTCGATCATTGGCGACCGATACCGCCCGCGCGGAGATCGTCGCGCGCCCATACCCTCTCCCTCGCGGGAGGGGGTATGGGACATCGTCAACGCGGCTTGAGCAATGCAGCCAGCGTGTCGGGCCTGCTCGTATTGCGCACCAGATGGGGATACTTGAGACCGCCGTGGTAATCGATGCGCACGGTCTTGT
>DATKVA010000142.1:0-12525 GCA_035530315.1 Rhodanobacter sp.
GTGACGCTGAGCGTGGCCCAGGCGGGCGCCTTGTTGCTGACCGGCACGCTTGGCGTGCTGCCGTTCTGCGCGCTGGGGATGTTCGTCGGCACGCTGATCAAGGGGCAGGGTGCGCCCGGCATGCTGCAGCTGATCTATCTGCCGATGTCGTTCATGTCGGGCCTGTGGCTCCCGTTGCCGCTGCTGCCCAGGTTCCTGCAACGGATCGCGCCGGTGTGGCCCAGCTATCACCTCGACATGCTGGCACTGGCCGCGGTGGGCATGAACCACGAACCACTGTTGTCCCATCTGCTGCTGCTCGCAGGCTTTGCCGCCGTGTTCGCGCTGATGGCGGCGCGCCGCCTGCGACGGTACGGCTGAAGTACAAGTGGATTTATGATGCTGACGATGCGGCTCAGGTGATGACCATGCGTTTGCGTTTCGACATTGCTCCCGATTCGTGTGTGAGTTACGCCAGTGGCAATCTCACGCAGGGCAAACGCTGGCGCTGGGCCTCGATCAATCTGGTCTGGAGTTTCTGGATCATCGCTGCGCCGTTGCTGTCCGATACCCCCTGGCGCATCTGGCTGCCGCCGACGCTGCTGTCGTACATGGTGTTCCTGTGGTTGTACTTTCGCGCCCAGTCGATCTCGGTCAGGCGTCTGCCCGGGTATGTGCTGGCCATCGGCGCACTGGGTTTTCTGCTGTCGCCGCTGAACTTCGGCGGCATGGTGTACGAGATCTATGCTTGCGTGTTCGCCGCATCTGCTTTCCGCAGTCCGCGCGCCGGCCTGATCGCCATGCTGCTCATCATGGCAACCTACGTGCTCGAAACGTGGTGGTTGGGCTGGTCGTGGCCCAACATCGCAAGCGCAGTGTTGTGGGCACTGGCGGTGGGTGGCATGAGCCTGATGTCCCGCGCCAAAGGCCGTAGCGACGCACAACTGCGGCTGAGCCATGACGAGGTGCGCCGACTCGCCGCGACTGCCGAGCGCGAACGCATCAGTCGCGACCTGCACGACCTGCTCGGCCATACGCTGTCCCTGATCGCGCTGAAGCTGGAGCTGTCGCGCAAGCTGTTCGACCGCGACACCGAAGGCGCCCGGCGTGAAGTGGAGGAAGCGGAAAAGGTGGCGCGGCATGCGCTGGCCGAAGTGCGCAGCGCCGTCAGCGGCATCCGCGCCGCCGACCTGGCGGCCGAGCTGGCTTCGGCGCGATTGCTGCTGGAGTCGTCGCGGGTACACTGCGCGTACGACCATCCGCCGGCCGATCTGCCGGACGACGTCGAGCGCGGCCTGTCGTTGATCTTGCGCGAGGCGGTCACCAACATCGCGCGGCACGCCGATGCCACACAGGCGCGGATCGAGATGGAGCGTGCGCCTGCTTCGGTACGCCTGCAGATCAGCGACAACGGCCGCGGCGGCATCGACGGCGAAGGCAACGGGCTGTGCGGCATGCGCGAACGGGTACGGGTGTTGGGCGGTACGCTGGTCATCGCCTCGCCGCGGGGCGGGGGTACGCGAGTGGAGATCGAGGTGCCGATGCCGGTCATGCGCCTGGTCCAGCCGGTGCGGTCGTCGCCCGACTTGCCCAGCGCAGGGTCGCTTGCAACGACGGCTTCCGGGCACTCCGCCGCATGATTCCATCACGGGTTTCCATCGACGGAGCAATCGCGATGCCGTATCGATCGATGGTGTTCATGCAAGAGCGGGCAGGGCCCGCATGATTCGCGTGCTGCTGGCCGAGGATCAGGCGATGGTGCGCGGCGCGCTGTCCGCGCTGCTGGGGCTGGAGTCCGACATCGAGGTGCTCGGTTCGGCGGCCGACGGCGAGGCCGCCTGGCGCGAGCTGCAGCGGCTGAGGCCCGACGTGCTGGTCACCGACATCGAGATGCCCGGTCTCACCGGACTGGAACTGGCGCAGCGCATCCAGCGGCAGCAACTGCCGATGAAGGTGATCATCGTGACCACGTTCGCGCGACCGGGTTTTCTGCGCCGCGCGCTGGATGCCGGCGTGTCCGGTTACCTGCTGAAGGATGCCCCGGCCGAGAATCTCGCCGAGGCCTTGCGCACCGTGCATCGCGGCGGTCGCGCCATCGACCCGCAGCTGGCGCTGGAGGCATGGTCGCAGGCCGATCCGCTGAACGATCGCGAGCGCCAGGTGCTGCGGCTGGCCGGCGAGGGTCAGTCCGCCGGCGACATCGCCGCACAGTTGAACCTGTCGCATGGCACCGTGCGAAATTACCTTTCGGAGGCGATCGGCAAGCTCGGCGTCGGCAACCGCATCGAGGCGTATCGGCTGGCCCGGCAGAAGGGCTGGCTGTAGCGATGTGTTGACCGATGCCGGGATACGTTTTCATGGCGGCGATTCAATCAGGCAGACTTGCCTTGTTCACTTGGCCGCGAGTTCCTTTTTCATGTAGTACGAGCGATGACCCGGGGGGAAATCCTCCAGTACGCCGAAGACTTCGTAGCCTAGCCGCTCGTAGAAAGGCCTGGCCTGAAAGCTGGTGGTCTCGACCCGGGCATGCCGGAACCCGCGACTGAGCGCGAACGCCTCGGCGCGTGCCACGAGGCGCGTGCCGAGCCCCTTTCCTCTTGCCGCTTCGCTCAGCCAAAGCAGCTCGATGGTGAGGTAGCCCCAGAACGCCGCCGCGCGCAGGCCACCGGCCACCTCGCCGGTGGCCGTGCGCGCGAGCACCACGAAGCGCACCTCTTCGGTCACATCGGGAAAGCCCGGGACGGTCTGGCGGTTATACGTCTGGATGCCCTGACTCAAGCAGGCCAGGTCATCCTGCGAGGGGTTGCGGATGAGCTCGATGTCCATGTGCAGCGGTGTCCTTGAGCATGGAAGGGGCAGGCCAGGCGAGGTCGCAAGGGTAGGGCATCGGCGGCCAGGCGTGCCTGCGCTGGCCTGCTGCGGGATAATGCCGCGTTCCCGCTTGCTGGCCGACGCTCTCTTGAAGAAATCCGATTTCGATTTTGAACTGCCACCGGAGCTGATCGCGCAGTCGCCGCTGGCCGAGCGCTCGGCCAGCCGCATGCTGCTGCTCGATGTGGCGCGGCAGCGCCGGGAGGATCGGCTGTTTCGCGAGCTGCCGGATTTCCTGCGGGCGGGCGACCTGCTGGTGTTCAACGATACCCGGGTGCTGCCGGCGCGCCTGCACGGGCGCAAGGAAAGCGGTGGCGCGGTGGAGATCCTGATCGAGCGGGTCACCGGCGCACACGAAGCCACGGTGCAGCTCGGCGTCAGCAAGAAACCGAAGGAGGGTGGCCGCATCGAGCTGGCCGACGGCAGCCATGCGGTGGTGCTGGGGCGCGACGAGGGGTTCTTCCGCCTGCGCTTCGAGGCGCCCGAGCCACTGGAAAAATTGCTGCTGAAGCTCGGCGAGATGCCGTTGCCGCCGTACATCGAGCGACCCGCCGACGCCCGCGACATGGAGCGTTACCAGACCGTGTTCGCGCGCGAGCCCGGTGCGGTCGCCGCACCCACCGCAGGCCTGCATTTCGACGAGGCGATGCTGGCCGAACTGCGCGGGCGCGGGGTCCATTTCGGTTACGTCACGCTGCATGTCGGCGCAGGCACGTTTCAGCCGGTGCGTGCGGACGATCTCAAGGATCACCGAATGCACAGCGAATGGCTCAACGTCGGCGCCAGCCTGGTCGAGCAGATCCGCCGTACCCGCGCCGCCGGCGGGCGCGTGATCGCCGTCGGCACCACCGTGGTGCGGGCGCTGGAAAGCGCCAGCAAGGACGGCGAACTGCATCCCTTCGCGGGCGAAACGCAGATCTTCATCTTTCCGGGCTACCGTTTCAGCAGCATCGACGGCCTGCTCACCAACTTCCACCTGCCGCAGTCGACCTTGCTGATGCTGGTGTCGGCGCTGGCCGGACGCGAGGCGATTCTTGATGCCTACCGTCATGCGGTCGAGCAGCGTTACCGGTTCTTCTCCTATGGCGATGCGATGCTGATCCTGCCGGCGGGGGCCTGATCGCGATTTGTTGTAGGAGCCCACCCTGTGGGCGATGCCCCTCCGAGCCCGAACCAGAAGCATCGCCCACAAAGTGGGCTCCTACAGTGCGGGGCCCGAACACGCGATAATGCGCCGATGACTTCCCTCCAGTTCGACCTTCTCGCCACCGATGGCGCCGCGCGCCGCGGCCGCCTCACGTTTGCCCGCGGCACGGTACAGACGCCGGCGTTCATGCCGGTGGGCACCTACGGTTCGGTCAAGGCGATGACGCCGCGCGACCTCACCGAGGTCGGTGCCGAGATCATCCTGGGCAACACGTTCCATCTGTTCCTGCGGCCGGGGCTGGAGATCGTCGGGAAATTCGGCGGGCTGCACAAGTTCATCGGCTGGGACAAGCCGATCCTCACCGACTCCGGCGGCTTCCAGGTGTTCTCGCTGGCGCACAAGCGCAAGATCACCGAGGAAGGCGTGACGTTCGCCTCGCCGGTGGATGGCTCGAAGGTGTTTCTGTCGCCGGAGGTCTCGATGCGCATCCAGACCACGCTGGATTCGGACATCGCGATGATCTTCGACGAGTGCACGCCGTATCCGGCGACGGAGAAAGTGGCCGGCGACTCGATGGAGCTGAGCCTGCGCTGGGCCGAGCGTTCGCGGCGCGCTTTCGATGACCTGGGCAATCCCAACGCGTTGTTCGGCATCGTGCAGGGCAGCGTGTACGAAAACCTGCGACGGCGTTCGGCCGAAGGCCTGGTGACCATCGGCTTCGACGGCTATGCGGTGGGCGGGCTCGCGGTGGGCGAGAGCGAGGCCGAGCGCAACCACGCGCTGGATTTCACCGTGCCGCTGCTGCCGGCCGACAAGCCGCGCTACCTGATGGGCGTGGGCCGGCCCGAAGACATCGTCGAGGCGGTGCGCCGCGGCATCGACATGTTCGATTGCGTGATGCCGACCCGCAATGCACGCAACGGTTTCCTGTTCACCGCCGAAGGCACGCTGCGCATCCGCAACGCGAAGTTCGCCGCCGATACCCGGGTGATCGAGCCAGGCTGCGACTGCTACGCTTGCGCCAATGGTTTCTCGCGTGCCTACCTGCGCCACCTGGACCGCTGCAACGAGATACTCGGCAGCCAGCTCGCCACCATGCATAACCTGCGCTATTACCAGCGGCTGATGGCGGGCCTGCGCGAGGCGATCGCCGGCGGGTCGCTGGAATTGTTCACCGCCGAATTTTACGCGCGCCGCCCGGCCCAGGCGGTCGCGTAGGAGTCCGCTCGCGGGCGATGCCTTTGGTTTGGTACAGCCAGAGCCATCGCCCGCGAGCGGGCTCCTACAGCAAAAGCATCGCCCGCGAGCGGGCTCCTACAACGATATGGCATAATCGGCGATCTTCAATATCGGGCGTCCGGCTGAAACCCTCGGCTGCGCCACAACTTGCGAGACAGACTGATGAGTTTTCCGATCTCCTTCGTGATCGCCCAGGCCGCTGCAGCGCAGCCTGCCGGTGGCGGCATCTCCATGATCATCATGATCGTGGTGCTGTTCGGCCTGATGTACTTCATGATGATCCGCCCGCAGATGAAGCGGCAGAAGGAGCACACCGCCTTGCTCGCCGCCCTGGCCAAGGGCGACGAGGTTGTCACCAACGGCGGCATCGCCGGGCGCGTGGACGAACTGGGCGACACCTTCATCACGGTGGAAATCGCGACCAACGTGAAGGTCAAGGTGCAGAAGAACGCTGTTACGCAGGTATTGCCCAAGGGCTCGCTGAAATCCGTTTGAATCGCGGCACTTCGGCAGAGGATGCGTGTCGAAGCTGCTGGGTTCACGCAATATTTTCCGATCGTCACCTAACGCCGCGGTATGCAGCCGTGGCTTTGATGGATGCAAGGCATGAGTGATTTTCCTCGCTGGAAGTACGCGCTGGTCGCGCTGATGATGGTGTTCGGTATCGTCTATGCGCTGCCTAATGCCTTCATCCCGATACCGGCCGTGCAGGTCACCGCCAACCGCGGCGCGCCGCCGATCGACACATCGGTGCAGCAGAAAGTGGCAGCGGCGTTGGCCAAGCAGCAAATCGTAGCCGGCGAAGTGCGCGTGCTGGGCGATCATCTGCTGGCGACGTTTGCCAATGCCGACATCCAGAAAAGCGGTGCCGACGCCATGAAGAGCGCGCTGGGCGACGGCTACACGGTCGCGTTCAAGCTGCAGTCCACGGTACCGGGCTGGTTGCGCGCGATCGGCGCCCGCTCGATGCCGCTGGGCCTGGATCTGCAGGGCGGCGTGCATTTCCTGATGCAGGTCGACGAGAACGACGTGATCGACAAGCAGGAGAGCAGCTACGCGGACGACATCCGCAGCCTGTTGCGCGACAAGCACATCCGCTACGAATCGGTGGCCCGCAATGCAGTGCGAGGCCAGGGCATTGCGGTGATCCTGCGTTCGGCCGAGGACCGCGCCAAGGCGTCCGACGACATCGCCAACGAATATGCCGAGCTCAATGTGTCCAACGGTCCCACTACCGGCGACCGATACGTACTCAATGCCGTGGTCAAGCCGGAAAAGCTGCGCGCCCTGTCGCTCAACACGATCAAGCAGAACCTCGGCACGCTGCGCAACCGCATCAATGCGTTGGGCGTATCCGAGCCGCTGATCCAGCAGCAAGGCGAGAGCCGCATCGTGGTCGAACTGGCCGGCGTGCAGGATCCGGCCGAGGCGAAAAAACTGATCGGCGCGACCGCCACGCTGCAATATCGTGCCGGTATCGGCCAGCCCGGCGATGCGCGGGCGCAGGAGGCAGCGCGCACCGGCAACATCCCGCCGGATGCCAACCTCTACTACATGCGCGGCAGCCACGAACCGGTATTGGTGAGCAAGCGCATCATCGTGACCGGCAATGAATTGACCGATGCGGCATCGGGCATCGATTCGCAGAGCGGCACACCCAAGGTCGACGTCACGCTCAATGCCGCCGGCGCCAAGAAGATGGGCGACTTCACCAACGCCAACGTCGGCAAGCCGATGGCGGTGGTGTACGTGGAGCGCGTGGTCGATACCAAGATGGTCAACGGCAAGGAAGTGCGCACGCCGAAGATCACCGAGTCGGTGATCAACGACGCCACCATCCAGAGCCCGTTCAGCCGCCAGTTCCAGACCACCGGCCTGGGCAGTCCGAAGGAGGCCTCCGAACTGGCCCTGCTGCTCAAGGGCGGTGCGCTGGCTGCGCCGGTCGATATCGTGGAGGAGCGCGTGATCGGCCCCAGCCTCGGACAGGACAACATCGACAAGGGACTGAAGGCCGTGCTGCTGGGCCTGTCGCTGGTGCTGCTGGCGGCGGCGCTCTATTACAAGCTGTTCGGCCTGGTCGCCGACATCGCGCTGTTCTTCAACCTGGTGATCCTGGTGGCGGTGATGTCGATGATCGGCGTTACCCTGACCATGCCGGGCATCGCCGGCATCGTGCTGACGCTGGGCATGGCGATCGACGCGAACGTGCTGATCTGCGAACGTGTGCGCGAGGAATTGCGCAACGGCTCGACCCCGCACGCCGCGATCCGTGCCGGTTATGAAAAGGCCTGGTCGACCATTCTCGATGCCAACGTCACGCACCTGATCGCGGCACTGGCGCTGACCACGATGGGTACCGGCGCGATCAAGGGCTTCGGCGTGACGTTGATGATCGGCATCCTGACTTCGTTGTTCACCTCGGTGACGCTGACCCATGCGTTCACCGCGCTGATCCATGGCCATCGCAAGCTCAAGACGTTGTCGGTGTAACGGGTTTTATTGAATCGGGGTTTTATTGAATCAGGCGGCCATGGATGGCTGCTTTTGCCAGGAAACGAACTTCCGCACAGAGAACCCAAAATGGAAATCTTCAATCACAACAGCAACATCAATTTTCTCGGCATGCGCAAATACAGCATCGCCATTGCGTTGGTGCTGATGCTGACATCGATCGCGCTGATCGCGATCAAGGGGCTCAACTACGGGCTGGACTTCACCGGCGGCGTGTCGGTGGTGGTCGACTACGACCACCCGGTGCAGATCGCCGAAGTACGCGCGGCGCTGGCCAAGGGCGGTCTCGAGCATGCCGTGGTGCAGAGCCTGGGCGGTACCCGCGAAGTGTCGATCCGCATGCAGCCCAAGGACGACGTCGATGCCATGAAGGCCGCCGGCGGCAAGGTCAATCTGGATCGGATCTCCGCCGACGTGACCCGGATGCTGCAGGTGGCCCGTCCGGACGCCAGGATGAAAAGCCGCGACTATGTCGGTTCGGAAGTAGGCGCGGAGCTGAAAAGCGACGGCACCGTGGCCGCAGTGTTCGTGATCCTCGGCATCATGGCTTACCTGTGGATCCGCTTCGAGCGCCGCTTCGCGATTGCCGCAGTGGCGACCGAGATCCATGACGTGCTGGTGACGTTGGGCATCATCGCGCTGGTGCAGCGCGATTTCGACATGACCGTGCTGGCTTCGGTGCTGGCGGTGATCGGTTACTCGATCAACGACAAGGTGGTGGTGTTCGACCGCATCCGCGAGCTGTTCCGGCTGGCGCGCAAGGCCGAGCCGGAGGAGATCCTCAACCGCTCGATCAACAATACGCTGTCGCGAACCATCATCACCTCGCTGTTCACCAGCATCACCATGGGCGCGCTGTACTTCTTCGGCGGCCCGGTGGTGCGCGGCTTTGCCGTCACCATGCTGATCGGCATCGTGGTCGGCACGCTGTCCTCGATCTTCGTCGCGAGCCCGATCCTGCTGTGGCTTGGCGTATCGAAGAAGGACCTGATGCCGGTGACCCGGGACAATCCGGAACTCGCGCGCCGCCCATAAGCAATCATCGCCCGCACGCGGGCGATTCCGCTTATCTTCCCCTGCTTGCGGGGGAAGATGCCCGTAGGGCAGAAGGGGGCGGCTCCGAAGCAACCATCGCCCGCTCCGCGGACGCTACCGTTTACCCCCTCCGCACCCATCCCGATCGTGCGTCCGAAAACCTCGCGACAGCCCTGCGCGCGAGGCCGGCGCGTGTCGCTTTCCAACTCAATTTCCGCACGATTCAGCCGATAACGCCCTGTAGCGAGGAACGATAGATCCCGCAAAGGAGCGTTCATGCTGGTCTTGGTGGGTTCATTCGTGGTGCTGGCAAGTGTCGTGGGCGGTTATCTGCTTTCGCATGGCCACTTGCTGGCATTGTGGCAACCCTATGAACTGCTCATCATTGGCGGTGGCGCGCTGGGTGCGTTCCTCACCGCCAATCCGGTCAAGGTCGTCAAGGCGGCCATACACGAGACGATCGGCCTGATGAAGGGACCTGCCTATCGGCGCGAGGACTACGTCGACCTGCTTGCCCTGTTGTATGACATTTTCGGCGTGATGCGCAAGGAGGGCATTCTCGGGCTGGAGACGCACATCGAGGATCCGCAAGCCAGCGCGGTGTTCTCGGTCTATCCACGGTTGTTGCGCGAACACCACCTGATCGAGTTCACCACCGACTGCCTGCGCTTGATCGTCGGCGGCAGCATGAATCCGCACGAGCTGGAACAATTGCTGGAAGTGGAGCTGGAAACGCACCACCAGGAAGCGGAGGCGCCCGCGCTGGCGGTGATGAAGACGGCCGATGCGTTGCCCGGCTTCGGCATCGTGGCCGCGGTACTCGGCATCGTCACCACCATGTCGCAACTGGGTAGCGATACCTCGCAGATCGGCGAGCATATTGCCGGCGCGCTGGTGGGTACGTTCCTCGGCATCCTGCTGAGCTACGGCTTCATCGGCCCGCTGTCGGCGGCGATGGAAAATCGCGCGCAGGAGGACGGCATGGCGTTCGACTGCGTCAAGGTGGCGTTGCTGGCCAGTTTGCGCGGCTACAACCCGAAGGTGGCGGTGGAATTTGCGCGCAAGTCGTTGTCGGCGAAATCGCGGCCGAGCTTCCAGGACCTGGAGGACCACCTCAAGGGCGATCGAGCCGGAGCGCCCGCATGAGCGAACACGGCGCAGCGTCTCCGATCATCGTGCGCCGGGTCAAGCGGCGCAAACACGTTCATCATGGCGGGGCATGGAAGGTGGCCTACGCCGATTTCGTCACCGCGATGATGGCGTTTTTCCTGGTGATGTGGCTGATCGGGGTGGGCACGCGCGAGCAGCGTGCCGCCATTTCCGAGTACTTCAAGAACCCCAGCATGACGCCGGGTACGGCAACGATCGCGCCGCCGGGGCGGATCGGCCCCGGTGGCGCCAGCGACAGCATGATCCAGCTCGGCGGCGCGATGGACATGTCGCATGGCCCCGGTAAGGACAAGCATGGTGTGGAGACCGCCAAGGGCGAGAACAAGATGGACAGCAAGGAGGCCGAGCAGCAGGCCCGTCGCCAGGAACGGGCTCAACTGGAGCAGCTGATGCAGCAGCTGCACGCGGCGATCGAGAAAAGCCAGGCGCTGGCGCCGTTCAAGGATCAGCTGCTGCTCGACATCACGCCGGAAGGCCTGCGCATCCAGATCGTGGACAAGCTCAATCGGCCGATGTTCGATCTTGGCAGTGCGAAACTCAAGCCATACACCGTTGCGATCCTGCATGAGCTGGGCCGCTTCATCAATCGCGTGCCGAACAAGATCAGCATCTCCGGCCATACCGACGACGCGCCGTACAGCAGCGATCGCAGCTACAGCAACTGGGAACTGTCGGCGGACCGTGGCAACGCCGCACGCCGGGCCCTGATCGCAGGCGGCCTGCTCGACGACAAGGTGGCGCGTGTCGTGGGTCTGGCCGCCGCGGTACCGTTCGACAAGGCGAATCCACGCGACCCGAGCAACCGTCGCATCAGTATCATCGTGATGACCAAGCAGGCCGAGAAGGCGGCGCTGTCGCAGGAGTTTGCGGGGTATGGTACGGGCGACGGCGGATCGGAGCGGACCGCATCCGTGCCGGCCGGAAAGGTTGCGTCGCCGCCCCCGGCGCCGGCGGTCAGCGAACCGCCTGGTCACGGCGGTGCCGAGGCGCAGACGGCAGCGTCGCGCTCGCCGGCATTGCGGTGAGCTCAGGCGGTACGGTTGGTGCCTGACGCGCACAGTTGCGCATGCAGCGACTGCAGGCGTTCGGGCGTTCCCACGTCGGTCCAGATGCCCCGGTGACGGGAGCCGGTGACGGCGTCCTTCATCATCGCCGCGCGCAGCAGCGAAACCAGCTTGAAGCGCGGCGGAGTCGCTTCGGCCGAGGCCGCGTGGCCGACCGCGTCCCGCCAGCCCTCCAGGAACTGGCGGCGATAGACGCCGAGCCCGCTGAAGGTCAGCCGCGGTTCGCCCGCGTCGTGCAGCAGACCCTGGGCATCCAGCGTGAAGTCGCCGTGCAGATGATGGGCCGGGTTGTCCACCAGCACCAGATGAGCCAGCCCCTGCGGCTCGGCGGGCAGGCTGGCGAAGTCGGCGTCGGTCCAGATGTCGCCGCTGACTGCGATGAATGGTTCGCTGCCCAGCAGCGGCAGCGCATTGAGCATGCCGCCGCCGGTTTCCAGCGCCGCCGCGCCTTCGTAGGCATAGCGGATGCGCAGGCCCCAGCGCGAACCGTCGCCCAGCGCGTCGGGAAATTGTCCCGCCAGGTGCGAGGTGTTGATCACCACGTAATGCACGCCGATGGCGGCAAGCTTTTCCAGATGCCATGCGATCAGCGGCTTGCCGCCCACCGGCAGCAGCGGTTTGGGTGTTTTGTCGGTCAGCGGACGCATGCGCTCGCCGAGGCCCGCGGCAAAGATCAGTGCGTGTCTCATGCGGCCACCGGCAGGGCGAGGTCGCGCCCGCCGACGCAACGTTCCAGCAGCGCCACCAGGGCGGCCAGCTCGGGATAGCCGCGTGCCACGTCGATCACGTAGGCATGCACGCGCGGCAGGTCGTCGAGGTAACCGCGCTTGCCGTCGCGATACCACAGGCGGCAGAAGATCCCCAGCACCTTGATGTGCCGCTGCAGTCCGATCAGGTCGAACCAGCGCAGGAAGCGGGCCCGGTCGACACCGGCATCGAGCAGCCCGGCCGAGCGCAGGCGCAGCCGGAAGTCGTCGACCCAGCCCTCGACACGCTCGCGCGGCCACACGATGTAGCAGTCGCGCAGCAGCGAGGCAAGGTCGTAGGCGATCGGGCCGCGCAACGCGCCCTGGAAATCGATGATGCCGGGGTTCGCAATCCAGGAGGCGCCCCGCTTGCGCGGCATCTGCCCCTCCATACGTAGGAGCCCGCTCGCGGGCGATGCTCTTTCGCTGTCATCAGAAGCATCGCCCGCGAGCGGGCTCCTACCGCCGGGCGAATCGACGATCAGCAGGTTGCGTGAGTGGAAATCGCGGTGCACGAAGCAGCGTGGCTGCTCCAGCGCGCTTTCCAGGATCAGGGCGAACGCGGCCTCGATTTCCGCGCGGGCATCGCCATCCAGGGTGTAACCCAGATGATGGCCGAGGAACCATTCCGGCATCAGTTCCAGCTCGCGGCGGAGAAAGGCGGCATCGTACGGCGCCAGGTCGCTGGCATCGACGGCAGTCTGCATGCGCAGCAGCGCCTCCATCGCATCGCCATACAGCGCATCGACCGAGGCATCGTTCA
>DATKVA010000143.1:0-21805 GCA_035530315.1 Rhodanobacter sp.
GCCGCCGCCGACCGTGGCGCCCAGCGCTTTGTGGGCCGCCCCACGAGACAGGGCGAGATGCCCAGGCCAGCCGCACCAAGCGGTGGCTACAGCGTCGATTCGCAGCGTTTCGAGCGCGCCGCCAACGCGCGGCGCTTCGAGCCTCGTGCGCAACCGCGCCCGCTGTCCGAACCGCCGCGACCGACCGCCCAACCGCGTCAGCGAGAGCCGCAACCGGTGATGCCGCGCTACCTGCCGCCGCCGGCGCGACCCGAAATGGCCCGTCCACAACAGCGTGTGGTCACGCCGCAGCCGGCCGCGAGGGCGCGTCCGCGCCCCCTCAAGAACGACGAACGGCACCAGTGAGCGATGCCCTCCCCTGCTCGCAGGGGAGGGCTGGGGAGGGACCGGAGACGGCCAAGTCTTCTAGCAGCCTGTCGGACTTTGGTTGGCCGGGCTGCGAATCCGTCTGTGCGGTCCCTATTTCCGCCGCTTCTTGACCCATAGCACCACTATGGGCCGGCGAAGCGTCGAAAATCCGTCCTCACACAGCCGAATTCTCGCCTCGACCACCAAAGCCCGACAGCCTTCTAGACTTGTCGCCCCTCCCGCTGCTCCCCGGCATGCCGGGGAGCGGCAGACACCAGGATCCTGCATGAGCGACACCTCCGATCACGACAACCGCCACATGCCCGCTGCCATGCGCCGCATCCGCAGCTTCGTGTTGCGCGAAGGCCGCATGACACCGGCCCAGCAACGCGCGTTCGACGCCCACTGGTCGCGATACGGCATTGACTATCGCGGCACGCCGCATGACTTCGCCGCGAGTTTCGGCCGCCAGGCGCCGCTGGTGATGGAAATCGGTTTCGGCAACGGCGAGGCACTGGCCTGGGCCAGCGAGCACGACCAGGCACGCGACTTCATCGGGGTTGAGGTACACGGGCCGGGGGTCGGCCGACTGATGAACGCGCTGGCCGCACGCGAGGCGAACAACGTGCGGCTGTACCGGCATGACGCGGTGGAGGTGCTGCAGCATGAAATCGCCCCCGGCGCACTGACCGAAGTGCGCATCTGGTTTCCCGACCCGTGGCACAAGAAACGCCACAATAAGCGGCGGCTGATCCAGAGCGAATTCGTCGCCCTGCTGGCGTCGCGCATGGCACCGGACGGCCTGCTGCATCTGGCCACCGACTGGCAGGACTACGCCGAGCACATGCTCGCGGTGATGGAATCGGCACCCGACTGGCGCAACCAGCTCGGCCCCGGCCAGTACGCCGAAAAGCCGCACTGGCGCATCGAAACGCATTTCGAACGGCGTGGCCTCAAGCTGGGGCACGGCGTTTGGGACTTGTTGTATCGGAGGGTTTGAGCGAAGAGCTTCACCCCCTCCCAACCTCCCCCTGCAAGCAGAGGGAGGAGCAAAAGCCGGTACTCCCATGCCTCCGTGTTGTGCTCCCTCCCCTGCTTGCAGGGGAGGGCTGGGGAGGGGTTACGCTCTTGCCTCTTCCAGCACCCGGAAAATCTCCCTCAAAACATCCTCCGTGCGCAGCAGCACGTCGTCATTCCAGAACCGCAGCACGCAATACCCCTCGCGCTGCAAAGCCTCGGTGCGCCGCCGGTCGTACGCCAGCGCATCGAGATGCTGCCCGCCATCCAACTCGATCACCAGCCGCGCCGGCACGCAGACGAAATCGGCGATGTAGCCGGCCAGCGGATACTGCCGACGGAATTTGTAGCCCGCCAGTTGCTGGCAGCGCAGGAAGTACCACAGGCGGCGCTCGGCATCGGTGCTTTCGTTGCGGAGCTGGCGGGCACGGATCCATTTGAGGTGCATGGCGATTCCTTCCGACTTGAGCGAAGAGCTTTACCCCCTCTCAACCTCCCCCTGCAATCAGGGGGAGGAGCAAAAGCCGGTACTCCCATGCCGCCGTGTTGTGCTCCGTCCCTTGCCTGCAGGGGAGGGCTGGGGTGGGGGCGGCGCTCTTGGGGCGCTCTTGATTCACCAGCAGTCATGCTGGCCCGCTTATACTTGCGCGATCCAGACAGGGACGAATTGACGCAGCGTGAAGCTTCCACTGCCCCGCCATATCCACCGTTGCCAGCCGCGCTTGCGGGACGCCAGCTAGTGGGACTCTCGCTCACTCCCGAAATGATCCTGGTACTCGGGCTGGTGGGCTTCACCATGCTCATGCTGGTACTCGAGTGGATCCGCGCCGACCTGGTGGCGCTGCTGGTGGTGGTGACGATCGGCCTGACCGGGCTGATCCCGTCCGATCGCGTGTTCAACGGCTTCGCCGGCAACGCGGTGATCGCGATCATGGCGATCATGATCATGGGCGAGGGGCTGGACCGTGCCGGCGTGCTCAACCTCACCGCGCATTTCGTGATGCGCATGGCGCGCGGTGTGGAGTCGCGGCTGGGCGTGGTGATCAACCTGGTCACCAGCCTGTTCAGCGCGGTGATCCCCAGCCAGGCACTGGCCGCCCTGATGATCCCGGTCAGCAGCCGCCTGTCCGCGCGCACCGGCGTGCCGCTGTCGCGGCTGCTGCTGCCGATGGCGTTTTGCATCCTCACCGCGACCAACACCACGCTGATCGCCAACTCGCCGCTGATCGTGCTGAACGACCTGATCGCCAGCGCCAACGTGAACCTGCCGCCGGGCGCGCACACGATCCCGAAATTCGGCCTTTTCAGCGTGACCCCGATCGGCCTGACCCTGGCCCTCGTCGGCGTGCTGTATTTCTATCTGTTCGGCCGCAAGCTGTTGCCCGCGCACGAGGACGAAGGGCAGAAGGTGACGCCCGGTCGCACGGAGAGTTACTTCGCCGAGACTTACGGCATCGGCGGCGAGACCGCCGAACTCACCGTCACCGCGGAAAGCCCGCTGGTCGGCATGAGCATCGGCGAGGCCGAGCAATTGCATGACGCGCCACTGATCCTGGCCATCAAGAGCGGCAACGACGCGCGCATGGCGCCACCGGTCGATCACGTGATCTGGGTCGGCTCGGTACTCGGCGTGCTCGGCCCACGCGAGCAGTTGAACAAGTTCGCCAACAACCAGCTGTGCCGGTTGTCCACGCAAATGCGTCAGCTCGCCGAGCTGTTCAACCCGACCCGGGCCGGCATTTCCGAAGTGGTGATCCCGCCCAGCTCGCGCTTCATCAAGCAGACCATCGGCGAGCTGCGCCTGCGCAAGCGTTTCGGCATCTCGGTGCTGGCGGTGACGCGCGGCGACCAGGTGTTCCGCGACGACGTGCGCGGAGTCAGCCTGCGCGCCGGCGACACCGTGGTGCTGCACAGCAACTGGCGCGATCTGGCGCTGGCGGCGGAAGACAAGGATCTGGTCGTTGTCACCGACATCCCCAAGGAAGAGCAGCGCCCCGGCAAGATCTGGCAGGCGGTGGGCTTCTTCGTGATGGCCAAGTGCCTGGCACTGTTCACCAACCTCGACCTGTCGGTGGCGATGATGACCGGCGCCGTGGCCATGCTGCTGACCGGCGTGCTGAGCATGGACGAGGCGTACAAGGCGATCAACTGGAAGACCATCTTCGTCACCGCCTGCCTGATCCCGCTGGGTTGGTCGATGGACTCCACCGGTACCGCCGCGTGGATCGCGCAGGAGGTGCTGCAGAATCTGGGCAGCGCGGCGCCGTGGGTGCTGCAACTGTGCCTGGCCGTGCTCACCCTGCTGTTCTCGCAGGTCATGTCGAACGTCGGCGCCACCGTGATGATGGTGCCGATCGCGATCAGCGTGGCGGTTGCCACCGGCGGCAATCCGTCGGCCTATGCGCTGATCGTGGCGGTGTCCTCGTCCAACACGTTCCTGCTCAGTTCCGGTCACCCTGCGCTGATGATGGTCACCGGCCCCGGCGGCTACCGCAGCAAGGATTTCCTGCGGGTGGGCATTCCGCTGACCCTGCTGATCCTGGTGGTCACCCTGATCGCGATCAACCTGATGTTCCACTGATCACCGAATGTCACCGGCAACCGGTAGTGCAACGCCGATCAGGCCTGTCCCGCCAGATGGATCGCGCCATCGGCCACCCGCAACGCCACCGCGCGCAGATGTTCCCCGCGGCAAGGCCCGGCAATGCACAGGCCGCCGGTCTGCTTGAAGACGGCACCGTGCACGGCACAGATCAGCGTGTCGCCCTGGAGCAGGAACTTGCCCGGCGCGTAGTCCAGCCGGCTCCCGGCGTGCGGGCACACATTTAGATAGCCCTGCACGTGCTCGCCGTGCCGCAGCACGATCAGGCTGGTCCGCTCGGGCGCGCCACCGTCGACCGCCAGCGTCACCTCGACGGCCGTGGCAGCGCCATCGGGAATGTCCTCCAGTCTGCACAGCGGCTGGATCGCACTGACTGTATCCATCGGCACTTGCCTCGCGGGCCGCGAGGCCCCATGGTTGCATCCGCAAGTCATTGATTTTAGCACACGGATTTTTAACAAATGCACTTCCCCCTGCCTCCCACGCGTCGCCCGCGTCACCCTCTGCTACGCACCTTGTTGCTGATACTCGGGTTGATCGTGGCCGGCCTGATGCTGATGTTCGGGCTGTTGGTGGCCACCGCGCTGATGATCGGTGCGGCCCTCTCGCTGGCCGTGCGCCAGTGGAAGCGCGGTCATGCACCGGCGAACGCTGCGGGGGTGCAATCCGCCCACCAGCCCGAAGTGCTCGAAGGCGAGTTCGTGGTGATCGACCAGCGGAATCGTCCGGTCGCGCACTGAGCGCACGATCCGGATAGCCGGCACCTGTCGGTCGTTGCATGCTGTCGGCATTGTCGCGGATGCCACCATGAACAGTCGCAAGCAACCTGTCGAAACCACCCTGGAACAGATCCGCCGGCGGATCGAATGCGCGGACGAGGCACCCACGCTGCTTGCCCTGGCGCAGACGGCCAGCCTCAGCCCCGGCCATCTGCAGCGCGCGTTCCGCCGCCGCTATGGCATGAGCCCGGCCGAATACCACCGCGCCCGCCGCTTCGGCCAGTTGAAGGTGGCGCTGCGCGATGGTGCCGACGTGACCACCGCCGTGTACGAAGCCGGCTTCGGTTCCGGCAGCCGCGTCTACGAGCACAGCGACCGCCTGCTCGGCATGACTCCGGCCAGCTATCGTGCCGGCGGTGCCGGCGCCAGCATCCGCTACACCACGACCGGCACCGTGCTGGGCCGGCTGCTGGTCGCCACCACCACACGCGGCATCTGCGCGGTGACACTGGGCGACGACGATGCGGAACTGGAGACCCGGCTGGCCAGCGAATTTCCGCAGGCCGCGCGCGAACGGGTGGACAACGGCCGCGAGGAATGGCTCGACGCAGTGATCGCGCGGATTGCGCATGAACTGGGCTGGAGCGACACGGCCGCACCTGCGCTGCCGCCGTTGGATATCGCCGCCACCGCGTTCCAGTGGCGCGTGTGGAATGCGCTGACACGGATCGCGCCGGGCACCACCAGGAGCTACGGCGAGCTGGCCGCGGAACTGGGGAACCGGCAGGCCGCACGGGCGATCGGACGCGCCTGCGGCAGCAACCGGCTGGCACTGATCGTGCCGTGCCATCGCATCGTGCGCGAAGACGGCTCGCCCGGCGGCTGGCGCTGGGGCGTCGAACGCAAGCGTCATCTGCTGGACCGCGAGCAGCGGCAGGCCGCGGGCGAACCTGGCCAGGACTGTCTCGGCTGAACTCCGGTTTGAACTCTGCTCAAACCAGCCTCCAGAAACATTCGCTACTGCCCCGACCGCGCACATCCTATCGTCGATCTTTGCGTAAACTGCTGCCTGCATCGACCCCACGATGTTCTCCCCGGATACCCCGCCATGAACGACACGACCGCCGCCGTTGCCGGCACGCCTGCGCGCGTGCTGGACGATCCGCGCCTGCTCATCCCGCTGGCGCTGTTCGCGCTGTACATGATCTGGGGCTCGACCTATCTGGGTATCCGCTTCGCGCTGGAAAGCTACCCGCCGTTCCTGCTGGCGGGCGTGCGTTTCCTGTGTGCCGGTACGGTGCTGTACGGCTTTCTACGCTGGCGCGGCATGGCGCCGCCCACCCCGCTGCAATGGCGCAACGCGGCGTTCACCGGCCTGCTGCTGTTGGGCATGGGAAACGGGCTGGTGTGCTTTGCCGAGCAGCGGGTGAGTTCGGGCATCGCCGCCGTGGCGGTGGCCAGCATGCCATTGTTCGCCGCGCTGTTCGCCGGCATGTACGGACACTGGTCGAACCGCCGCGAGACGATCGGTTTGCTGATCGGCTTCGCTGGCGTGATCGTGCTCAACCTGGGCAGCAGCCTGTCCGGTTCGCGCATCGGTGCGATCGCCCTGCTCACCGCGGCGATGTGCTGGGCGTTCGGCTCGGTCTGGAGCCGGCGCCAGGATATGCCGGCCGGGCCGATGAACACCGCCGCGCAGATGCTGTGCGCCAGTGTCGGCCTGCTCGCGGTCGGTTTCGGCAGCGGCGAGCACCTGCCCGCGCACCCGACTGTGCGCGCCACGCTGGCGGTGGTCTACCTGGCCGTGTTCGGCTCGATCATCGCGTTCAGCGCATACCTGTACGTGCTCAAACACGCACGACCGGCGCTGGCCACCAGCTACGCCTACGTGAATCCGCCAGTGGCCGTGCTGGTCGGCGTGCTGCTGGCCGGCGAACATGTCGGCCCGTACGATCTCACCGGCATGGCAGTGATCCTGCTTGGCGTGCTGGTGATCACCCTGGCGCGGCAGCGACGGCGCGGCTAGTGGTTTCAAGGAATCCAGAGCCGACGATTCCGTGGGGTGCCGGTGTCGTCTCGCTGGCGCACCGCAAATTCAAAGTTCGCGCAACGCCGTCGTCACCGGCAGCCGCGCGGCGCGCACGGCGGGAAACAGCCCGCCGATGAAGCCGATCGCCATGGCCCATTTCAGGCCGGTCCACAGCAGTTGCGGCGACACCCTGAACTGGAACACCACCTGGCTGAAGTTCGAGCCCAGGGTGGAGGCGGTGTAGCCGTTGAAGATCAGCCAGGTGACGAAGCCGCCCAGCACCCCGCCGAGCAGGGCCAGCAGCATCGTTTCCAGCAGCACCGCCACCACTACCGGCACGCCGCGGAAGCCGATCGCGCGCAACGTGGCAATCTCCCGCGCCCGCGCGGCGATCGCCGCGAACATCGTGTTGAGCGCACCGAAGACCGCACCGATCGCCATGATCGTGCCGACCGTGATGCCGACCACGCGGATCACCTTGGTCAGCCCCTCGGACTGCTTGGTGTAGTACTCGCGGGTGGTGCTCACATCCACCTTCAGCCGCGGGTCGGCCAACAGCGCCGCCTTGAAGGTGTCGAACGCGGCCGGCGAGGTGAGTTGGACAGTGACCGACTGCGCACTGCTGCCACGACGGTAGGCGGCCGCCACGGTCTGCGCGTCGCCCCAGAGTTCGGAGTCGTGCGAATCGTGGGAAACGAACTCGCCGACGATGGTCCATTCCTGCCCGGCCAGACGCAGCTGATGACCGACCTCGACCCCGGCAAACTGGCGCAGCGCGCCCTGCCCGACCACCAGTTCACGCAGCCCCGGCTTGAACCGCCGGCCCTGCACGATCTTCACGTTGGGGCGCAGCGCCCACGCCTCGTCGCCGACGCCGCGGATCGACACATTCGCCTCGGCGCCGGGATCGCTTTTCTTGGGCAGGTTGGCCACCACCGAAAGTTCGGCCGAGGCCAGCGGCTTGCCGTCGGCACCGCGTGCCACACCAGGGGCGTTGGCGATGACGCTGAGGTTGTCGCGCTCGAGCACGGAATTCAATTCGGCATTCGAGCCGCCGCGCAGCACGATCGCCGTGTCGTTGCTGCCGGTCTGCTGCAGCGTCGCCTGGAAACCCTCGCCCATCGCCAGCATCGCCACCAGCACGCCGACCACGCCGGCGATGCCGATCACGATCACCGACGAGGCACCGATGCGCTGACCCAGCGTGCTGATGCCGACACCGGCGACCGACAGTGTCTGCTGCCCGCGCCGGGTCAGCAACAGCCACAGCACCAGTACCAGCAGCAACCCGCCGACGGCCGCCGGCGGCAGCCGGCTCCAGATGGCCAGCCCGAGCGCCAGCAGTACGACGAGGCCGAGGCCGCCAAGAAACGATTTGAACTTGCGCATGGTGCGGATCTCCTCAACGCCCAGCGAGGGCATCGACAATGTTCAGGCGCATCGCGCGCCACGCGGGCAACGCTCCCACCAGCAAGCCGATCAGCAGCATCAGGCCGACACCCAGCGCCCAGTTGCCGGCGCCCACCGGCGGCAGGTTGACCATGCCGCCGCTGCCCTTGCTGACCCCTGGTGCCAGCACGGTCGCCAGCCCCAGCCCGATGATGCCGCCGAGCAACAGCAGCAACACCGATTCGGTCAGCACCATCGCCAGCACGCTGGTACTGGAAAAACCGATCGTCTTCAGCACCGCCAGCTCAGAGGTACGCTCGCGTACCGCCTGCGCCATGGTGTTGCCGGTCAGCAGGATCAGGGTGAAGAACACCGCGCCCATGATCGCACCGACGATCAGGCCGATGTCGCCCAGCTGCTTGGCGAAGGACGCCTGGAACGCCTGCTCGGTCTGGGTCCGGGTCTCGTGGTCGGAATTGGCCGAGATCGCATCGATCGCCCTGGCGACCCGGTCGGCCTGGGACGGATCCTGCAACTGGTCGATGTACCAGCCTACCGAGTGGCTGGTGTAGGCATTGGCCTCGTCGAAATATTTCCAGTGCAGCAAGAACAGCTGGTCGATGCCGTTGGCGGCACCCTTGGCCACGCTGTAGATGCCCACGATGTCGAACGGCCAGGTCTTGTCGCCGTTCTTCTGCGGGAAGATGGTCGACTGCAGCGGAATCTTGTCGCCGACCTTCCAGCCGTACCGCTTCGCCAGTACCGGGCCGATCACCACGCCGGTACGCGTGTCGTCGAAGGCCTTGCGCTGCGCCGGCGTGAGCCGGATTTCCGGATAGACGTCCAGATAGTTCGGACTGACCGCATAGCTGAAGACGAAATTCTTCGGATCCTGGTAGATCCCGCCGAACCAGTTCGCCCAGGCCACGGCACGCACGCCGGGAATCGCCGCGATGCGGGCGCGCAGCGCTTCGGGCACCGGCTGGATGATCGAATAGCGCGAAGCGGTGACCAGCCGGTCCACGCCCGCCACGCTCTTGCTGCCGCTTTCGAACGCGGTGCGCACCGAATCGAGCATGCCGAACAGCAGGAACGCGGTGACGATCGATACCAGCGTGAGAAAGGTGCGGGTCTTGCGCCGGAACAGCGCCGCCCAGATCAGGTGCAGGTATTTCATGACGCCACCGCCTGCTCGACCAGGGTGCCCTTGTCCAGATGCAGTATGTGGGTGGCGTATTCCGCGGCCTTGGGATCGTGGGTGACCATCACGATGGTCTTGCCGTGTTCGCGGTTGAGCTGCTGCAGCAGGCCCAGTACGTCTTCGGCCGACTGCCGGTCCAGGTCGCCGGTCGGCTCGTCGCAGACCAGCAGCGCGGGATCGGAGACGATCGCACGGGCGATCGCCACGCGCTGCTGCTGGCCGCCGGACAGCTCGCCCGGCTTGTGCGTGGCGCGATCGGACAGGCCCACCAGTTGCAACGCCACGGCTGCGTTGCGCTTGCGCTGGGAGGCCGACAGCTTTGTCAGCAGCAGCGGCAGCTCGACATTGCGCTGCGCCGAGAGCATCGGCATCAGGTTGTAGAACTGGAAGATGAAACCCACGTTCGACGCGCGCCATTTCGCCAGCGCGCCGCCGCCGAGCTGGTCGATGCGCAGACCGCCCACGGCGATGCTGCCGGCGCTGGGCGTATCGAGCCCGCCGATCAGGTTCAGCAAGGTGGTCTTGCCGGAACCGGACGGCCCCATCAGCGCCAGGAAATCGCCCTCGGCGATGTCCAGGTTGACGTGGTGCAGCACCTCGACCTTCTGCTTGCCACGCTCGTAGGTCTTGGCCAGATCCTGGATTTCGATCAACGTGCCCATGGTGTTCTCCCGGTCAATGTCTGGTTGTGGGAGCGACCTGTAGGAGCGGCTTCAGCCGCGATGCTTTTGGATACCTCAGAAGCAAAAGCATCGCGGCTGAAGCCGCTCCCACAACAGTCGCGCCGGAAAATACCGTTACGGTTTCACTTGCTGCACAGCCGAACCATCGCGCAGGCTGGCCGGCGGCGCGATCACCACGCGCTCGCCTGGCTTCACCGCGGCCGGCAGCAGACGCAGGTCGCCCCAAGCCTGCGCGGCGGGGTTCACCGTGCGCTGCTGCGCCTTGCCGTCCGCGACCACGAACACCACGCTGCGGCGATCGCGCTGCACGATCGCCGTGGCCGGCACCAGCACGCCTTGCCGCACCTGGGTGGAAGCGGAAGGCTTGGCCTCGAGGAAGGACACCCGCACGCCCATGTTGGGCACGATGCGGGCATCCTTGTGTTCCAGCGCCACGCGCACCTTGATGGTTGCCTTGCCGCGATCGGCGGTGGGCACGATGGCGATCACGTGGGCCGGGATCGTCCAGTCCGGATACGCATCCAGCACCGCCTCGGCCGGCATGTCCGGCTTGACCCGGCCGATGTAGGCCTCGTTGACGTCGACGTCGACTTCCAGCGAATTCATGTCCACGATGGTGCCCACGCCGGTGCGGGTGAAGCCGCCGCCGGCGGACAGCGGCGAAATGATCTCGCCGACCTGCGCATCCTTGGTGGTGACCACGCCGTCGAAGGGCGCGCGCACCACGGTGTAGTCGAAATTCACCTGCGCCACCGCGGCCTGGGCATCGGCGGCCCTGGCTTGCTGCAGCTGCGAGTTGAGTTGGGCATGCAGGCTGCCGACCTGGGTGGCGGCCTGCTCGGCAGCTTGCTTCGATACCAGTCCGCGCTTCGCCAGGCTCTGCAGACGTGCCGCGTCGTGGACCGCCTGCGTCAGTTGTGCCCGGTACTGTGCGACCAGCGCATGGGCCGCATCGGCCTGCGCCCTGGCCGCCAGCAGGGTGGCCTTGTAGCCGCTGTCTTCCAGCCGTGCCAGCACCTGCCCTTGCTTGACCTGCTCGCCTTCCTCGATCAGCACTGCGGTCAGGGTCCCTGTGATCTGCGCCGATACCGTGGCCTGCCGCCGCGCGGTGACATACCCGGTGGCCTGCAGCACGGCGCCGGCCTCGCTGTCGCCGGAAGGAGCAACCGCCTGCGCGGTCTGCACCGGCACGGCACGATGGCCCAGCCACAGCCAGCCGAAGACGCCCGACAGCAACAGCAGCACCGCGACCGCGACCAGCCACGGCCAGCGGCGCGTACCGCTGTCGTGATCCTCGCGCTGGCTGCGGTCGATACGCAATTCCTTCAACAAATCGGCGTTGTCCACCCTTGCTCCCTGCCCGGCCCTGCCGGCTGCTTCATGCGTAGAAGATTGGCTGATCGGCTGCACCACGATCAGGGTGCAGCATCAGCCATCGTCGATGACAGATGTCATCCGTGCAAGCATTGGCCGACCAAAGTCCGACAGGCTGCTAGCGGCACGACCGATGGCGGGCCCCATGGGAGCGATGCTACGCGATGTCTGATTGTGCCGGGTTTTGCTACGCTTGCCGGCATGACCTACATCATCCCTCCTCCGGCGTCGCCCAGCCTGCCGATCGTCGGCAGCAACCTGCGCTTTCCGATCCGCCGCGTGTTCTGCATCGGGCGCAACTACGCCGAGCATGCGCGTGAAATGGGCGCCAGCGTGGACAAGTCCGCGCCGATGTTTTTCTGCAAGCCGGCCGATGCTGTGGTCGGCGACGGTGCCGACGTGCCGTATCCGCCGGCCACGACCGACCTGCACCACGAGGTGGAAATGGTGGTGGCGCTGGGCAACGGCGGCAGCGACTTGACGCCGGAACAGGCCGGGGCGCTGGTCTGGGGATATGGCGTGGGCCTGGACCTGACGCGCCGCGACCTGCAGGCACAGGCCAAGGCGAAGGGCCATCCGTGGGACGTGGCCAAGGCGTTCGATCATTCCGCGCCGGTGTCCGCCCTGCGTCCGGCGAGCGAGCGAGTGCCGGATGCCGACACCGTGCTGCGGCTCAACGTCAACGGCCAGTTGCGCCAGCAGACCCGGCTCGGCGAGATGGTGCACAGCGTGCCGGAGATCATCGCCGCACTGTCGCGGCTGTTCGCGTTGAAGCCCGGCGACCTGATTTTCACCGGTACCCCGGCCGGGGTGGCCGCGCTGCAGCGCGGCGATCGCTTCGAGGCCGAGCTCGAAGGCATGGCCCGACTGCAGGGCAAGATCGTCTGACCCGCACGGCAGGCGGGCCGCCGAACGGAGGTTCAACGACCGACCGTCATCACACGAGAGAGGGGATAGGCATGAGCATGCTCGCGGAGTTCAAGGAATTCGCCATGCGTGGCAACGTACTCGACCTGGCGGTCGGCGTGGTCATCGGCGGTGCCTTCGGCAAGATCGTCACCTCGCTGGTCAACGACGTCATCATGCCGCCGATCGGCATGCTCACCGGCGGCATGGATTTCTCGCAGCTGAAATGGGTACTCAAGCCCGCCGACACCAGCAACCCGGCACACAAGGTGGCCGAGGTGGCCGTGCAGTACGGGATGTTCATCAACACCCTGATCCAGTTCCTGATCATCGCCTTCGCGATCTTCCTGATGGTGAAGGCGATCAATCGGCTCAGCCGCAAGCAGGAAGCGGCACCGGCCGCGCCGGCGGCGCCGCCAGCTGATGTGGTGCTGCTCGGCGAGATTCGCGATCTGCTCAAGGGCAGGCAGTAACGGCGGGAGCGGGGCGCGGGGCGCGGGGCGCGGGGAAATATCTCGTTTACCGCTCGTTTCGATGGCAGGACGGTCCAACGCTCAGGGTGGGTCGCCGTCCCTCTGCTCCAGCGCCAGCAGGTTGTCCTTGATCCGGTTGATCACCGCCAGCGCCTGCTGCAGTTCGTCATGGTCGATGCCGCGGGTGGCGTCCCGGCGCAACTCGCGAGCGATCACTTCCATGTCGCTGATGACCCCGTGTGCCTGCTCGGTGGCGTACAGGCGCCACGCGCGGCGATCCTTCGGGTCGGGCCGGCGCTCGACAAAGCCGGCGGCCTGCAGCCGGTCGATCACCCGGCCCACGGCAATCGGCTCCATTTCCAGCAACTCGGCCAGCTCGGTCTGCCGCAGACCCTCGCGGTGGTACAGCATCTTGGTCGCACGCCACTGCGCGCGGGTCAGCCCGAACTTCACCGCGCGCCGATCGAAGTGCTTGCGGAACAGCAAGGTCACGTCGTTGAGCAGATAGCCAAAGGAAATATCTTCTGTCTTCACCGTCATCCGTTGCCAGCCTCCCCTTCCGTACGCATGCCATCAGCATACGGCGCAGCTATCATCGAAGCCATGCCCATCAGCGTGATCATCGCCGACATCACCCAGCTGCGCGTGGATGCGATCGTCAACGCGGCCAACCCCACCTTGCTTGGCGGTGGCGGGGTGGATGGCGCCATTCATCGCGCGGCAGGGCCGGCCTTGCTTGATGCCTGCCGCGCACTGCCCGAAGCCGCCCCGGGGGTACGCTGCCCGACCGGTGAGGCGCGCATCACGCCCGGCTTCGCCCTGCCCGCACGTCATGTCATCCACACCGTGGGGCCGATCTGGCACGGTGGCAGCCGCGGTGAACCGGCCCTGCTCGAAAGCTGCTATCGCGGCGCGCTGCAGCTGCTGCACACCTGTCGATTGTCCAGCATTGCGTTCCCGGCCATCAGTTGCGGTGTGTACGGCTATCCGCCCGCACTGGCGTCGGAGGTGGCCGTCGCCACGCTGCGCGACGAGCTGGCCCGCTCTGCGTCGATCGACGTGCAGCTGTGCTGTTTCAGCGAGGCCATGCACGCGATCTGGCAGCAGGCGCTCAACGCAGCTTGAACGGATACAGCGGCGGCAGTTCGCCCGGATCGACGTCCGCGGCATCGTCCCGGCGCCAGACGAAGCCTCGCTTGAACAACTCAGCCACGGCCACGCCATCGTCGGTCGCCGGCGTACCGGCGTAATGCCGCTGCTGCAGGGCGGCGATGGCCGCGCGTTGTCTGTCGTCGGCCAGCATCGCCGCCAGTTCGCCCAGATGCTGGATCGCCGGTCGCTCGGCACGCGCCCAAGCCAGCAGGGTACGCACCTGCGCCGCCGTATCGGCGCGCATGGCTGCATCGAGGAATGCCTGCTGGCACCGGCGGGCCGACGTCGCCGGCAGCGCCACGGGTGCGGCGGTCGACGGCGAAGGGCCACGGCCACGCCACCACCACCATCCGAGCAGGCTCAGCAGCCACAAGCCGATGCTGCCCAGTGCCAGCCAGCGCCAGGGCACGCCGTGGGTCGCTGCCGTCGTCGCCGTGGCTGTCGAAGCGTTCGTGGCTACCGCAACGGCCGGGCCGGACGGATGTGCGACTATCCCGCCCGTGGAGGGCAACGCGGGCAACACGGTCACGCTGTGTGCCGGGATCTGCGCCACTTCCATCCGGTCGGTCAGCACGTCCCACCACTTCAGGGTGATCGCCGGAACGGTCAGCGTGCCGGCGCGTTCGGGCACGATCGCAAATGCCTGCTGGCGGTGACCGACGAGCCATGATCCGGCGTCGCGGGTGCCGGTGACCGGCTTGTCCGGATACACCGTGGCGCCATCCAGCGACGGCAGGCTCAGCGCCGGCAACGCCTCGAACGGCAGGCCGGTCGCCTGCAGGTCCAGCGTGACGTTCAGCGGCTGTCCCACTCTCACTTGATCCTGGGCACCCGGCCAGCCATCCAGTGTCAGGCTCAACTGGCGCGCTGGCAGCCAGGCGGCGTTGCCCCAATCGGCAGGGGCCGCGCGCACCGCGACCGTCTGCGCCGGCGCGCGGGCCGAAACCGGCGTACTGGCGCCGAAGAAACTGTTGGGGTCGTTCGGATCGACCGCGTCGCCCTGGAAATTCAGCGCGGGGATATCCAGCTGGCCGGCATGCTGCGGAACCAGCGCATAGCGGCGTTCGAGCACGTGATACTGGCGGCCGCCGCGCTCGGTGTCGTAGTTCAGGTCCTTGCCGACCCGGCTGACGTCCATGCCGTCAACCTGGGGCGTGTCCAGCGACCCGCCGCTGATGTTGATCGCGTAATACAGCCGCACGACATAGCTCAATTGCTGGCCGACGTAGGCTTGGCGCGGCTCGACCTGCGCTTCCATGAAGACGTCCGCGCCGGCGGATGCCGCCGCCGTCGGGCTGGCTGCCGTCACGTGCAACTGCAACGGTGCGGTCTGACTGCCATCGACGGTAAGCGAGGGAATCTGCAGCACTCCCTCGTGCCGGGGACGCAGCGCGACGCCGAAGGTCAGGGTCGATGTCGCCGTGCCATTGACGATGCTGAGACTGCTGTTCTGGGACGTGCCGAGTATCTCGAAATCCTTGTTCAGCGCGCCGAGATCGGGTGCCTGGACGTTCCCGCTGGAATGGTTCACGCGCAGGTTCAGCGTCACCGTGTCGCCCATCTGCACGCTGTTGCGATCCAGCGTGGCCTGCACGTCGGCAGCCCGCCCGAGCGCCGGAAGCAGCAACAGGGCCAGCAACGCGCATCCGATGATTCGTCGAAACATCACGGTTGTTCGTCCTCGGTGGGTGCGCCGCCATGGCGCTGCAGATATTCCAGCTCGAACTTGCGCCGCAACAGCGCCCCCGGATCGTCCGGGACCCGCTGCAATGCCTGGCGCAGGTCCGCAGGCAGCTTCGATTGCGGGTCGTTCCCGGCCATCACGCCGAGCTGATGGGGTGCTTGCGCGGCGTGGTCCGGCTTCTTTTGCTGTGCCGCCAGCGCCTGGTCCATCTGCTGTTTCAGGGCCTGCTGCGCCTTCTGCGCTTGCGCTTTCTGCGCGGCCTGCTGCTGCGCTGTCTGCGGCTTGGGCTGACCGCCGGCCTGATCCTGCGCGGAAGGGTTCTTCGCATCTTGTGCGGCGGATTTGCCGTTCTTGTCCGGGGCATTCTTGCCATCCTCGCCGGACGACTGCGGCTGGCCGGACTTGTCGGATTTGCCGGATTGGCCGGACGACGACGAGGACTGCCCCTTGCCGTCACCCTTGCCCTGCTGTTTTTGCTGCTTCGACTGCCCCTGCTTCTGTTCTTTCTGTCGCTGCCGGCGCAACCAGTCCTCGACCGCCTTGCGGTTGGCGATGGCATCGGCATTGGCCGGGTCGAGTTTCAATGCCTTGTCGTAAGCCTCGATGGCCGGCTGGTATTGACCCTGCCGGGCCAGCGCATTGCCCAGGTTGTAGGCCGCGTCGGTGCCGGGAACCGGCCGCAGGGCTTGTGCCGCGGCGGCATAGTCGCCCGCCCGATAGTCCGCCGCACCACGCAACGCCGGGTCGCGTGCCAGCTGTTGCGCCTGCTTTGCCTGGCCATGCCGCAAGGCCTGCGCGGCCCGCTGGTCGGGCCGTTGCCAGAGATCTTTCCAGCTCATCGCATCGGCGCGTCCGGGCAGGGCCGGCAGCAGCACCAGTGCCATCAGCAGCAGCCAGCCGCGGCGGAAAGCCGCGGCCATCAGCAGCAGCAGGGGCAGCAGCAGCCACGGCCCGCGATCCTGCCACTGTTCGTTCACCTGTCCTTTCACCGCACTGGCCGAGCCGCTGCGCAGCTGCGCCCGCAGCGCATCGATATCGCCGTGATCGGCGGTCATCGGCACGTAGCGGCCGCCGCCGGCGGCGGCCACGGCGGCCAGTGCGGCATCATCGCGCCCTGCCAGCACCATGTGCCCCTGCGCGTCGTGCAGAAAGCCGCCATCGGCAAGCGGTATCGGGCCACCCTGCGGCGTTCCCACGCCCAGCACCGATACCCGCACGCCCGCGGCAGCGGCCTTGCGCGCGGCGGCAACCGCGGAGCTGTCCGCCTGATCGGTGATCAGCACCAACGACCCGCCCTTTACGTCGGCATCGTGGATCAGCGCCATGCCGCGCTGGATCGCCTGCGCGGCATCGTTGCCGTCCACCGGCATGGTGTCGGGCGCCATCGCATCGAGCAGATCGCGCAGGCTGTTCGCATCGGACGTCAGCGGCGCCACCACGAACGCTTCGCCGGCATAGCCGATCAAGGCATTGAGACCGCCACGATTGCTGTCCAGCAGATCGTGCGCCTTGTAGATCGCGCGGCTGAGCCGGTCCGGCGCCACATCACGTGCCAGCATGTGCCGCGACAGCGAGATGGCCACCACCTGCGCGGCACGACTGGCGTACCACGGTTGCGCGATGCGGTTCCAGCTCGGGCCGGCCAGCGCCAGTGCCGACAGCGTCCAGCCCAGCAGGAACAATCCCGCCGGCAGCCGTCGACTGCCGGCTTTTCCGCGCAGCAGATGCGGCAGCAGTTCGGCATCGACCAGCCGCGACAACTCCGCCTGCGCCTGACTGCGCCGCGTGCCCAGCCACCACCACACCGGCAGCAGCGCCAGCATGGCCAGCCACCACGGCTGCAGGAAATGAAACTGCGCGATGGCCGTGTTCATGCCGACGGCTCCCGTCGGGGCCCGAATTGACGCGGCGCGACCAGCAACAGCAGCAATACCAGCGCGGCAGCCAGCGGCCAGCGGAACAGTTCGTGTCGTGGCCGCAATGTCGGACCCTGTTGCGGCATCGGCTCCAGCGCATCGATCGCGCGATAGGCAGCGGCCAGTTCGGTGCTGTCGGTGGCGCGGAAGAAGCGTCCGCCGGTTTCCTTGGCGATGTCGGTGAGCATGTCCGCATCCAGATCCGCCGAGGGATTGACCAGCTGACTGCCGAAAAATCCCGGCACGCGCATCCGCGTGGCGCCGATGCCGATGGTGTAGATGCGCACGCCGGCTGCCTTGGCCGCCCGTGCCGCCTCGCGCGGCGAAATGCTGCCAGCGTTGTTGACGCCGTCGGTCAGCAGGATCAGCACGCGCGCCTGCTGCGGCAATGCCGAGAGCCGCTTCACCGCCACCGCGATCGCATCGCCGATCGCCGTCTCGGTGCCGGCCAGACCCACTGCCGCGCCCTGCAGTTGCGCCCGCACCGCCGACAAGTCGTAGGTCAGCGGCGTCACCAGGAAGGCCTGGCTGCCGAACAGGACCAGGCCCATTTCGTCGCCCTGGCGCCGATTGATGAAGTCTCCGGCGATCGCCTCGACCGCACCGAAGCGGCTGACCGGCTGACCGGCCAGTTGCATGTCGTCGGTGTGCATGCTACCGGACAGATCCACCGCCAGCATCATTCCCCGCCCGCTGCGCTGCTGCGCCTGCGGCGGACCCACCCACTGCGGCCGTGCCGCGGCCGCCAGCAGGCACAGCCATGCCAGTACCGACAGCCACGATGCAATGCCATGGCCCGCATGACGGCTGACCGCGGTCAGCTGCAGGCCCGGTTGCGGCAGATGCAGGGCCTGTCCCGGTACGGCCGGCTTCAGCCAGCGACGCAGCAGCCACGGCAACGGCAACAGCACGACGATCCACGGCCAGGCAAATTCAGGCATCGGTGGACTCCTGCGCCATCGGTTTCCATTTGCGCGGCTGCAACGCCAGATGCAGCCATTGCCGCACCGCCAACGATGCGGCCGCAGGATCGAACGATGCCGGCGCACGGTAGATCGCCTGATCCAGCGCCAGCAACCGATCGAGCGTCGCCGCATCGACCGGCACCCGCGCCAGCGTCTGTCGCCAGGCTTCGCCTCGCTGCTGCGCCGCCGTTGCGTCATGCCTGCGTGCCACCCGCCGCAGCAGCTGATGCATGCCACTCGCCAGTGCTGCCTGATCGTCGTCGTGTTGATGCTGCCGCATCAGTCGATCCAGCTCGGCCAGCACGTGCTGGCGTTGCCGCTGCGTGCGCCGTTGCCGCCGCCACAGCCATGCGACGGCCAGCAATGCCAGCAGCAACAGCCCGCCCAGCAGCCACCATCCAGGAGCCGGCGGCCACCATGAAGGATCGGGAGGCAGATGGATATCGCGCAGGACCGGGCCCTGCGCCGCGACCGTCGCCGCCGGCTGCTGCGCAGGCGCCATCATCGTGCCGGCCTCGCGGCACCAAGCAGGCCTGCCACCGGCTCGAACGGATCCGCCGTGGTGTCGATGCTGCGCCAGCGCAGGCCCAGCGCCTGCGCCAGTTCACCGAGTTGCGCCGGACCGGTGCCGAGCGCGCGCTGGAAGTCGCGCCGCTGACGCTCGGACTGCAGCATCACCTCATTGCGCTCGCCGGCGTGTTCCAGCGGGTAGCGGCCCGGCGGCACCAGCGCCAGCTCCAACGCATCGGCCACCACCAGCACGCCGACACCGGCTCGCCGGGTGACGTCGAGCAACGGCTGTCGCGCCCGGGCATCGCAGCTGAAGCCGTCGCTGATCAGAAGCACGCGGCTTACGCCATGCAGCAGGCGCCCCATGCGCGTCAACGCATCGGCAAGCGGCTCGACCTTGTCCGGCTCGACCCGGCCGGACGACAGCCGCGCATCCCAGTCGGCCAACGCCCCGCATACGGCCAGTGCGCCATGCGAACCGGATTGCGGGCGCAGCAGTTGCTCGGCGTGGCCGAACGCCATCACGCCGACGCGCTCGCCCGCGCGAACCGCATACCAGGCAGCGCACGCCGCCGCGCGGGCCGCCTGCACCGACTTGAACCGCAATCGGGTACCGAACTGCATGCTGCGATGGGTATCGAGCACGATCAGCAGACTGCCTTCGCGATCCTCCTGGAACAGCTTGGTATGCAGCCTTCCGCTGCGCGCGGTGAGACGCCAATCGAGCCGGCGCACGTCGTCGCCCGGCTGATACACGCGCGACTCGGCATAGTCCATGCCACGGCCGTAAAGACGGCTGGACTGCTGTCCGCTGCGCATGGCCCGGCTCGGCAGTGCCGCCAGGCGGGCACGTACCACGCGGGCGCGCAAGGCAATCAGCTCGGCCAGCGAGACGCGGCTGCGGCCGTTGCCATCGGCACGATGTTGCAGGGCGACGTTCACGGCAGCGGCACGAGATCCAGCAAGCGATCGATGACCTGATCGGGCCGCACGGCCTCCGCTTCCGCCTCGTAGCTGAGCAGCACCCGATGCCGCAACACTTCGTGCACGATGCCGTGCACGTCTTCGGGCAACACGTAGTCGCGCCCGGCCAGCCAGGCGTGTGCACGCGCGCAGCGATCCAGCGCGATGGTGGCGCGCGGGCTGCCGCCCCAGGCGATCCAGCGTTTCAACTCCGGTCCGTAACGGTCGGCATCGCGGGTGGCCAGCACCAGCTGGGTCAAATATTCCTCCAGCGCCGGCGCCATGTGCACCGCCATCGCCGCATCGCGCGCAGCGAATACGTCATCCTGGCTCAGCAGCGCCGGCGCCGCGACCACCGGATGCGCACGCTGGCCTGCCTGCTCGCGCGCCAGTCGCAGGATCGCCAGCTCGGCCACGGCATCGGGGTATCCGATCGTCACGTGCATCAGGAAGCGGTCGAGCTGGGCTTCCGGCAGCCTGAACGTGCCTTCCTGCTCGATCGGGTTCTGCGTCGCCATCACCATGAACAGATCGGGCAGGCGCCGGGTGCTGCGACCGACCGTGATCTGCTGCTCGGCCATCGCCTCCAGCAGCGCCGATTGCACCTTGGCCGGCGCGCGGTTGATCTCGTCGGCCAGCACGATGTTGTGGAACAGCGGACCTCGCTCGAACTCGAAACTGCCGGTTTGCGGACGGAACACGTCGGTGCCGGTGAGATCCGCCGGCAACAGGTCGGGGGTGAATTGCACCCGATGGAAATCCGCCTTGATGCGTGCGGCCAGTGCCTTCACCGCCGTGGTCTTGGCCAGACCGGGCGCCCCTTCGACCAGCAGGTGGCCATCGGCCAGCAACGCAATCAACAGGCAGTCGATCAGATGTGGTTGGCCGATGATGCAACGCTGCAGGTCTGCGCGCAATTGCGCGAAGGATTGCTGAAGACGGCTCTGGGGTTGGGCTTCGGGCATATCCATGATCGGTTTCCGTTCGCGTCGTGATAGCACGGAATCCGCCATGGCGCGACCGCCGGCAGGATTGTGCAGTGCCAGTCAGACCACCATCGACGCCGGAAGTTTAATCGGGCCATCGTCGGCTTTTCATGCTCATGCGCAATCGGGTAGGTGGCCCGGATAACCCGGCCCCTCTCACACTACCGTAGGAGCGCACCCTGTGCGCGATGGCTCTTTGCAGCAGTCGTGACAAGAGCATTCGCGCACAAGGTGCGCTCCTACAGTCGCAGCACGAAAATAAAGAGGCGGCCGAAGCCGCCTCTCGTGCATCTGCCGCGACGGAACTTACTGCAACGTGTCGCTGAGGATCCGCGGCGTCACGAAGATCAGCAGCTCGGCCTTGGTGTTGTTGCGCGAGGTATTGCGGAACAGCACACCGATACCGGGAATGTCGCCCAGGCCGGGCACCTTGGTCACCGTATTGGACTTGTTGACCTCGTAGATGCCGCCGAGTACCACGGTCTGCCCGTTGTCCACCAGCACCGAGGTGTTGATCTCGCGCGTATCGATCTGCGGCACCTTGCCATTGGGCGTATCGATGAACGCGGCCAGCGCATCCTTCTTGACATTGATTGCCAGGTAGATGCGGTTGTCGGCCGTGATCGTGGGCGTCACCTTGAGCTCCAGCACGGCATCCTTGAACTGCACCGATGCCGTGGGTGCGCCACCGCCGGCGGTACCGCCGTTCTGGAACGTGACATAGCCGATCTCCTGGCCCTGGCGAATCACTGCCTCCTGCTGGTTGGCGGTGATCACCCGCGGGCTGGAAATGACCTCGCCGGTACCCTCGGTCTGCGCGGCGGAAAGCTCCAGATCGAGCGCGTAATTGGCGCCCAGGATGGCCAGGCCGAAACTTCCGGCCGGCGA
>DATKVA010000144.1:0-6146 GCA_035530315.1 Rhodanobacter sp.
GCCTATCGGTCGCTGGATGCACGCAAGGCCGATGGCTGGGAAGACTTCGCCGGGCTGATCGGCGAGCATCCCGACCACGTCCGGGTGTTCTACCTGTCCACCTCGCCGGAATTGTTCGTCGACATCTGCGCACGGCTTGGCCAGTACGGACTCAATCAAGGCGCATCGCGGGTGGTGCTCGAAAAGCCGGTCGGCCGCGACCTCGCCAGTGCGAACCAGATCAACGACGACGTCGGTCGCGTATTCGACGAGTCGCAAACTTTCCGCATCGACCATTACCTCGGCAAGGAAACGGTGCAGAACCTGCTCGCGCTGCGCTTCGGCAACGCGCTGTTCGAACCGTTGTGGAATGCCGGGCACATCGACCACGTGCAGATCACCGTGGCCGAAACGATCGGCGTAGGTCATCGTGCCGCCTACTACGACCGTGCCGGCGCATTGCGCGACATGCTGCAAAACCACATGCTGCAGTTGCTGTGCATGGTGGCAATGGAGCCGCCGTCCTCGCTGTCGCCCGACGCGGTGCGCGATGAGAAGCTGAAAGTGCTGCGTGCGCTGAAACCCATCGACGACAGCAATGCCGCCCAACTCACCGTGCGCGGCCAGTACCGCGCTGGCGTGGCCGAAGGCACCAGCGTGCCCGGTTATCCGGACGAGCTGGGCAGCGCCAAGTCCAACACCGAGACCTTCGTGGCGCTGAAGGCAGAAATCGCCAACTGGCGCTGGGCCGGCGTGCCGTTCTACCTTCGCACCGGCAAGCGCCTGCCAAACCGGGTGTCCGAAATCGTGGTCGTGTTCAAGGCGGTGCCGCATTCGATCTTCGATCCGTCCACCGGCTCGCTGGCGCAGAACCGGCTGGTGTTGCGCCTGCAGCCGGACGAAGGCGTCAAGCTGTGGCTGACCATCAAGCATCCCGGCCCCGGCGGCCTGCGCCTGCGCCATGTGCCGCTGGACATGAGTTTCGCCGAAGCATTCGGCGTGCAGCAGCGCGATGCGTACGAGCGGCTGTTGCTGGACGTGGTTCGCGGCAATCCCACCCTGTTCATGCGCCGCGACGAAGTGGAAGCGGCGTGGCGCTGGGCCGACCCGATCCTTGCCGCATGGGCCGCCAGCGGTGTGCCGCCGAAACCGTATGCCGCCGGCAGCTGGGGCCCGAGTGCCGCGGTGGCGCTGATCGAACGCGATGGGCGTACCTGGCACGACGACAGTGAATAGCTCGCGCTTTTCGCTGCCGCCGGCGCCAGCGCCAGCGGCACGTTTTCACTCACCTGCCGGCTGCGTACGCACCGACAGCTGACTGCCTGGCACGCCATGATTTCCATGCCCATCCCCTTGAATGTCACCACGCTCAGTTTCGCCGATAACCGTACCCAGGCCCGCGCGCTGGCCACGGAAGTTGCCGAACACCTGCGCCGCGCACTGGCGGCGCGCGGCCATGCCGTGCTCGCCGTCTCCGGTGGCAGTACCCCGAAAGCGTTCTTCGCCCAGCTCTCCGGCGAGCCACTGGACTGGGCGAAAATACAGGTTACCCTGGTCGACGAACGCTGGGTGCCTGACAGCGACGAGCGCTCCAATGCACGGCTGGTGAAATCACTGTTGCTGCAACATGCAGCCAGCGCAGCGTCGTTTATCCCCTTGTACACCGGTGCGGCGACACCGGAGGCCGGACAGGCCGAAGCCGCCGCACGTATCGATGCGCTGCCGCAGCCATTCGATGTCGTCGTGCTGGGGATGGGCGACGACGCTCATACCGCATCGTTCTTTCCCGGTGGCGACCATCTGGCCGACGCACTCGATCCGGCCGGTCCTGCGCGCGTACTGCCGATGCGCGCACCGGCTGCCGGTGAACCCCGCATCACGCTCACCCTGCCGGCCTTGCTGGATACCCGCGCGCTGTATCTGCTGGTCAGCGGCGAGAAGAAGCGCGTTCTGCTGGACGATGTCCGGCTCGGTCTGGACGCGGCCCGCGACTACCCGGTGCGTGCCGTGCTCGCCCAACAGCGCGTGCCGGTGACGGTGTACTGGTGCCCGTGATGCGCCACCGCTCCCGAATCCCTGACTGTCCATGCCGCGCCATCGGGCGCGGACGTTACCCCGGAGTTATCGCATGACTACCCTGCACCCCGTTGTCGCCGAAGTCACCGACCGCCTGCGCGATCGCAGCCGTGAAACGCGCGCCGCCTATCTGCATCGGATTGACGCCGTCGACCGCAGCGGGCCGCAGCGCGAGCACCTGTCCTGCGGCAACCTCGCCCATGGTTTTGCCGCCTGCGGCAGTACGGACAAGGATGCCCTGCGCCATGGCCGGCGCGCCAATCTGGCCATCGTCACTGCTTACAACGACATGCTCTCCGCGCATCAGCCGTACGAGCGCTACCCCGCGCTGATCCGCGCGATCGCCCGCGATGCCGGTTTCACCGCGCAGGTCGCCGGCGGCGTGCCGGCCATGTGCGACGGCGTCACCCAGGGTCAGCCCGGCATGCAGCTGTCGCTGTTCTCGCGCGATCTGGTGGCGATGGCCACCGCGGTGGCGCTGTCGCACGACATGTTCGACGGTGCGCTGTACCTGGGCATCTGCGACAAGATCGTGCCGGGGCTGCTGATCGGCGCGCTCAGCTTCGGCCACCTGCCCGGGGCGTTCGTGCCGTCCGGGCCGATGCCCAGCGGCATTCCCAACGAACAGAAATCGAAGGTGCGCCAGGCCTGGGCCGACGGCAAGGCGAGCAAGGCCGAACTGATGGAGGTCGAGGCGGCTTCCTATCACGCACCCGGCACCTGCACGTTCTACGGCACCGCCAACTCCAACCAGATGCTGATGGAGATCATGGGCTTGCACCTGCCTGGCGCCAGCTTCGAGGCGCCGGACACGCCGCTGCGCGATGCGCTGACCGCCGAAACGGTACGTCGCGTCGCCGGTTTCAGCGCGCTGGGTGGAAACTATCTGCCGATCGGCCACATCGTCGACGAGCGCGCGATCATCAACGGCGTGATCGGACTGCATGCCACCGGCGGCTCGACCAATCACCTGCTGCATCTGGTGGCGATCGCCCACGCGGCCGGCATCCAGCTGCGCTGGGACGATTTCGACGCGCTGTCCGGGGTGATTCCGCTGCTGGCCCGGGTGTATCCGAACGGCTATGCCGACGTGAACCAGTTCCATCTGGCCGGCGGCATGGCGTTCCTGATCGACCAACTGCTTGGCGCCGGCCTGCTGCATGGCGACGTGAAGACCATCTTCGGCACCGGCATGGACGGTTACGCCCAGGTGCCGCAACTCGATGCCACCGGCGCACTGCAGTGGACCCCGGTGGCGAAGCAAAGCGGCAATCGCGGCGTGCTGCGTGGCACCGACGAACCGTTCCGCACCGATGGTGGCCTGCGCATGCTGCAGGGCAATCTCGGCCGCGCGGTGATCAAGGTGTCCTCGGTACCGGACGATCGCCTGCTGATCGAAGCGCCGGCGGTCGTGTTCCACGACCAGAACGCGGTTGCCGCGGCGTTCAAGCGCGGCGAGCTCGATCGCGATTTCGTCGCCGTGGTGCGCTTCCAGGGGCCACAGGCGAACGGCATGCCGGAGCTGCACAAGCTTACGCCGACGCTGGCGCTGCTGCAGGATCGCGGTCACCGCATCGCACTGCTCACCGACGGCCGCATGTCCGGTGCTTCCGGCCGCGTGCCGGCGGCGATCCACGTGACGCCGGAAGCGGCGGCCAGCGGTGGGATTGCAAAAATTCGCGACGGCGACATGATCCGTCTGGATGCCGTGAACGGACGTCTGGACGTCCTCATGGAAGCCAGTGAACTGGACGCACGCCTGCCGCACATGATCGATCTTTCATCGGAGCACAGCGGCATGGGCCGCGAACTGTTCGGTCTTTTCCGACAGGCGGCAAGTACTGCCGACCTTGGCGCCAGCGTACTGTAAAGCTCCTCTCCCGTAGGAGCCCACCTTGTGGGCGAATGCTCCTTTGCCGATGCTGGGACAAGAGCATCGCCCACAGGGTGGGCTCCTACAAAATCCACCGACGAGTGATCTCATGAGCATCGAACACAAACAGCAGCAGATCGAAGCGACCATGCGCTTGGCGCCGGTCATCCCGGTGGTGGTGATCGACGACGTGAAGGCCGCCGTGCCGATGGCGCGGGCGCTGGTCGCCGGCGGCATCCGGGCGATCGAAGTCACCTTGCGTACGCCAGCCGCACTGGAGGCGATCCGGGCGATTGCCGCCGAAGTGCAAGACGCCACGGTCGGTGTCGGTACCGTGCTGACGGCAGACGATCTCGCCGCGGCACTGCGCGCCGGCGCCCGCTTCGCGGTATCGCCGGGCGTATCGCCGCGGCTGCTCGATGCTGCCGAGGACAGCGAATTGCCGCTATTGCCCGGCGTCGCCACCGCCAGTGAGGCCATGAGCCTGCTCGAGCGCGGCTATCGTCACCTGAAATTCTTTCCGGCGGTGCCGGCTGGCGGCCACAAGCTGCTCGGTGCATGGGCCGGACCGTTGCCGCAGCTGCGCTTCTGCCCCACTGGAGGGATCAGCTTGGCCACTGCACCGGATTTTCTCGCTCTGCCGAACGTCATCTGCATCGGCGGCTCCTGGTTGACCCCGACCGCCAAACTCGCCGCCGGCGACTGGGCCGGCATCGAATTGCTGGCCCGCGAGGCGGCCGCCTTGCAACCGACATGAATCCATGAAGTGCATGCAGCCCGCCCTCCGGAAACGTGGAGTTCGGCCCAACCAGACGCATCCGGCCGATGCGGCAAGACGTCCCGTCGGCCCGGGCGGACCATAGCGTGAATATCGGACCACTCGCTCTTCCCGCAGCCTTGCTGGCGCTGCTGTTCGGCATCATCGCCGGTATGGCCGCTGTCGGCTTCCTGACCAAGCGCGGCCATGCCGATGCCGGCAACGCGCTGTATTTCGTGCTTGGCGTCGGCTTGCTGTTCGCACGAGTCGGTTACGTCGTGCGCTGGTGGCCGCAATACATGCAGCAACCGTCCAGCATATTGAACATCCGCGATGGCGGCTTCGATATTGTCACCGGGCTGGTTACGCTCCTGCTGGCCGCAACGCTGATTGGCTGGAAGCGGGCCGTGCTGCGCAGCCCGCTGGCCGTCGGCGTGTTCGTCGGCGTAGCCACCTGGGCCTTCGGCAGCCTTGTCGTGTACCGGCTGGTCGATGCCGTGCATCCGGCGCTGCCAGCCGTGGTGTTGCAGGATCTCGATGGTCGTGATGTTGCGTTGGGCACCATGAGCGGCAAGCCCACCGTGATCAACCTGTGGGCAACCTGGTGCGGTCCATGTCGCCGCGAGATGCCGGTACTGGTCCAGGCACAGCGCAAGATGCCATCGGTGCGTTTCGTGTTTGCCGACCAGGGAGAATCGGCCACCGTGGTCAGGCAATTTCTGCAGACGCAGGGACTTGCCCCCCTGCATGTGCTGCTCGACGGCAATATGCAACTGACCCAGCATTACAGCGTACGCGGCTATCCGACCACCTTGTTTCTCGACGATCGGGGCCATCTGCGCGACACGCACATCGGCGAACTATCCGCTGCGACCCTCGCGGAACATGTCGCCCGGATCGAGCAAGGGCCGCTCAGGCCTGCTGCCGTTCATTAGTGGGCCGAACGTCGCGTCTCAGCTCGCTGTCTTGGCACCCAGCAGGTTGCGCGCCTTGCGGTCCACCGAATCCGCCGCGTCCAGCAAGGCGCGGGCGAAGCTGCGCACTTCATTCGGTGGCAACGCATACCACTGCCCTGCTTTTGCCGCCACGACCGGATTCCGGTTTGCCCGTGGCACCCAATGTGGTCGGAAAATCACCATGCCCGTCATCGACTCCGAACTGATATCGGCCGAAACGATCTGGACGTGGCTGTCATCATCTTTCTTCATGGAACACTCCCGCGCATATGCGCGCATACCGGCAGAGTACTCCGTCTGAGGTTGGCTACATGTTCGCCCGATCAATGGTGGTGTTGCGACAGACAAGCGCGATGCCTGGCGCACCAAAAAAAAACGCCCACCCGGTGAGGGGAAGGCGTTGGTGTGAGGCCCCTGGCGGTGACCTACTCTCGCATGGCAAAGCCACACTACCATCGGCGCATGCGCGTTTCACTTCTGAGTTCGGGATGGGATCAGGTGGTAC
>DATKVA010000145.1:0-18044 GCA_035530315.1 Rhodanobacter sp.
GGGTTGACGTGGTCGAGCCAGCTCTTGCCGTCCTCCTCGCTGTCCGGCGCAGGCACGCTGAACAGGCGGTCGTACAGCCGCACCTCCGCGGCGACCGCATGTTCGGCGCTGACCCAGTGGATGGTGCCCTTGACCTTGCGGTCGGCGCCCGGCATGCCGTGGCGGGTCTGCGGATCGAGCGTGCAGTGCAGCGCGGTCACGTGGCCGGCGGCGTCCTTGATCACCTGCTCGCACTTGACGATGCCGACGCCGCGCAGGCGCACCTCGCCCTCCGGCTTCAGGCGATGGAAGCCTTTCGGCGGCAGCTCGGCGAAATCTTCGCGCTCGATCCACAGCTCGCGTGCAAACGGCACCTCGCGAGTGCCGAAGCTGCCGTCCTTGGGATGGTTCGCGAAGGTGAGCGTTTCCCGGTGGCCCTCCGGCAGGTTGGTCAGCACCAGCTTCAGCGGGTCGAGCACCGCCATGCGGCGTGCGGCCGTGGCGTCCAGATCCTCGCGGATGCAGCCCTCGAGCACCGCATAGTCGATCACGCTGTTCTGCTTGCTGACGCCCACGCGCTCGATCAGCAGGCGCAGCCCGGCCGGGGTGAAGCCGCGCCGGCGCAGGCCGCGCAGCGTGTTCATGCGCGGGTCGTCCCAGCCGTCCACGTGGCGTTCGCCGACCAGCTGCGCCAGCTTGCGCTTGCTGGTGATGCAGTAGCTGAGGTTGAGCCGCGAGAACTCGATCTGCCGCGGCTTGGCCGGCTGCGTCGGCAGGCCGGCGCCGAGCAGCGGCTGCCACAGTTCGGGATGGTTCGACAGGTCGACGCGGTCGACGAACCAGTCGTACAGCGGGCGGTGATCCTCGAACTCCAGCGTGCACAACGAGTGGGTGATGCCTTCCAGCGCGTCGGACAGGCAGTGCGCGTAGTCGTACATCGGGTAGATCGGCCAGGCATCGCCGGTGTTCTGGTGCGTCACCCTGCGGATGCGGTAGATCGCCGGGTCGCGCAGGTTGATGTTGCCCGCGCTCATGTCGATCTTCGCGCGCAGCGTCTTGCTGCCGTCGGCGAATTCGCCTGCGCGCATGCGGCGGAACAGGTCGAGGTTTTCCGCCACGCTGCGCTCGCGATGCGGCGAGTTGCGCCCGACCTGGGTCAGCGTGCCGCGGTAGTCGCGCATCTGCTCGGCGTCGAGGTCGTCGACATACGCCACGCCATCCTCGATCAGCTTCAGCGCCGAGCGGTAGAACACCTCGAAATAATCCGAGGCATGGCGCAGCGCATGCCATTCGAAGCCGAGCCAGCGCACGTCGTCCTTGATGCCCTCGACGAATTCCGGGTCTTCCCGGCCCGGGTTGGTATCGTCCAGGCGCAAGTTGCACCAGCCGCCGAATTCGGCCGCGATGCCGAAGTTCAGGCAGATCGCCTTGGCGTGGCCGATATGCAGGTAGCCGTTCGGTTCGGGCGGGAAGCGCGTGTGGATGGCGGCGTGCTTGCCCGAGGCGAGGTCGTCGCGGACGATCTGCCGGATGAAGTCCTGACGCACCGGGTCCGATGCGGGCGTGGCTGGCGCTATCGCGGGGGTTTCGGTCGGCATCGGGCAAAACTCGCGTACGGGGGACGGAAACGTGCAAGTTTACTCTGTCGCCGCCATCGCACGCTGCGGCGCTTGCCCGCTGTGGCCGCGCGGGGTAGTTTGCACAGCTATGCACATCATCTACCGAGCCGAAAACCTGTTCGACGCCCATCTGGTGAAGGACGCGCTGGAAGCCGAGGGCATCCCGGCCTTCATCTCCGGCGAATACCTTACCGGCGCGGTGGGCCAGCTGCCGGCGATGGACTACATCGCGGTGATGGTGCCCGAATCGAGCCTGGCCATGGCCGGCGGTATCGTCCGTGAGGTCGAGGCGCAGCTCGGCGAGGCGCGGCTGGCGATCGACGAGGACGACGACGCGGCAGACGATCCGCTGGCGGTGCCTTGCTGAACGTGGTCGCCACCGGCGGCACGTTGGCGGCGGCATGCGCCTTGGTCGGCACGCTCGGCGGCGAACTTGCCGGCGCTGGCGTGGTCATTGGATTGACTGCGCCGCAGGAGCGGGACCGCTGGCCGGGCAATCAACCGCTGCACAGCCTGTTGCGCTGCTGAGCAAGCGCTGACGATCGCAGCCACGCGGCTGTGAGAAGCGGAGAACAGTCATGTGGGGTATTGGCGCCTGGAAACAACGCATGCCGCAGCCCGGCGAGGCATTGCCCGGCCGCGAGCAGTCGCTCGTGCCAAGCCAGCCACATCACGTGCATGGCCGCTCCCTGCTGGCCGGAAGCTATCCGCAAGGCGCGATGGTTCTGTTCGGCATGGGCTGCTTCTGGGGCGCCGAACGCAAGTTCTGGAGCCTGCCCGGGGTGCTGACCACCGCGGTGGGCTACGCCGGCGGCTACACGCCCAACCCCACCTACCGCGAAGTCTGCTCCGGCCAGACCGGCCACGCCGAAGTGGTGCTGCTCATCCACGACCCGAAGCAAATCAGCCTGGAAGACCTGCTCAAGGTGTTCTGGGAAAACCACGACCCGACCCAGGGCATGCGCCAGGGCAACGATACCGGCACCCAATACCGTTCGGCCATCTATACGTCCGACGTGGCGCAACTCGGCATCGCCGAAGCCTCGGCCCGCCGCTACCAGGGCGAACTCGACCGCGCCGGCCTGAAACCGATCACTACCGAAATCGCTCTCGCCGGCCCGTTCTACTACGCCGAAGACGAACACCAGCAATACCTGTCCAAGCATCCCGATGGCTATTGCGGGCTGGGCGGCACCGGGGTGAGCTGTCCGGTCGGGGCGGGTGTGGGGGCGGCGTGAGGCGGCGAACGACGTCATGTCGAGTCGGACGCCAAATGCTCGTGCTGCCCGGCACCGGAGGTGTCATCACGAGCAACGGCTGATTCCAGGGACTGTCCGTGCGCCTTTTCCCGCTACACCCCCGTGCGAGTCACTTCGAACGTCGGCGGATGAGTCAACGTCTGGTAGACGACGCAGTAACGCTCGGTGAGGCACAGCAGTGTGGCGACTTCGTCCTCGGTGGCATCGGTGTCGAGTTCGAACTGCAGACGAATGTGTTGAAAGCCCACCGGCACGTCCTTGCTCACGCCCAAGGTACCGCGAAAGTCGAGATCGCCTTCCGCTCGGACCCTGGCGTCATGCAGCGTCACGCCCAGTGCCGTGGCGACGGCGTTAAGGGTGACGCCAGCACAGGCGACCAGCGCTTCGAGCAGCATGTCGCCCGAACAGGCGCTGGTACCGGTGCCACCCGTCGCCGGATGCAGGCCCGCTTCGACCAGGGCCCGACCGGTGTCGACCTTGCAGGTTACGCCTTCGCCGATGCGCCCTTCGGCGCTGAGCGTGATTCGTGCGGTATCCGGGGCCTGCCGATAATGGTCTTTCAGCGGCGATTGAAGGGCCCGCAGGGCTTCGGAATCCATGGTCGGGTTCTCCTTGGGATCGGCTATGACGCCTGACGCTTGAGTGAGAGGCAAGAGGGTTGCGACCAGCTGCGCGTGCGCGAACGGTGGCTTCGACGAGCGCAGAAGGTTGCACAACCGACCATCCAAAACTATCACCTCTGAAGGCCGATGGCTTGCCGGCACGCTGTGGTGGCAATGTCCAACACCGCAAGCATCGATACGCACGATGCAGCAGCCAGGACAACACGATGATCAGCGAAAGCCTGAAAGCTCAAGAGCATCGAGCGGGCGGCATTGACAGGAAGTCTCTTGCGGAAGCTCAGGCCTTGCGGCCGCCCGGCTGAAATATCTTGCGGTAAACGATGAAGCCGGAGCGCTCAGCCACGTTGTTGTACAACTGCATGGCAGTGGTGTTCGTTTCGTGCGTTTGCCAGTAGACCCTGGGCGAACCTGCTGCCAAGGCCTGATCGTACACGGCCAAGATCAGACCGCGGCCGATGCCGGTGCCCCGCGACTGTTCTGCGGTATACAAATCCTGCAAATAGCATGTGGGTTGGACTTGAATCGTGCTGCGATGGAACAGGTAGTGCGCCAAACCGACAAGCTGGTCGTTCGATTCCGCGACGAGCGCATGGACAGGCTCCGCCGGGTCAAAAAAGCGCTGCCAGGTGGTCTCCACGACGGTAGCCGGCAAGGCAGTAGGCCCCAGCCGGCCATAGAAGGCGTTGTATCCAGCCCAGAGTTGTTCCCACGCCGCGCGGTCATTTCTTTGAATTTCGCGAACCACGATGCCGCTCATGCGAGGCCTGACGCAGCTGTAGAAAAACCAAGCCTCAGTCTATCATCCGTCATGCCGGCCACAAAGCGGCAACCGAGGCGGGGCGACGATGGCGCGATAGCAGCACTACGGCCGCAACAGACCAAGATGATGGCAGTGTCCGATGACTGACAGTTGCTGCCGGGCACTTTCAAGCTCATGCTGAGTTGCTTGATCGACAACGAAATTAGTCTGGACCCGCGGCCGTCACGGCGCAACCACGTCAACACGCTCCACATAAACCAGCTCGCACGCGCCGGCGCCGGTATCGTCGCGGGTCATTGAGGTGTTCCAGTGCCAACCGTCGGGGCGGGTGGCGTCGACCAGGAAGCCTTCGAGGTGCACGAGTTGGCCCTGGCGGATCTGTTCCAGTTCGCGTTTCACGTCGGCGTCGGCGGGAATCATGTGCATGTTGGCGCTGGAGGTTTCGATTTCGCGGCGCGGTATCGGGTATTGCTTGGTGTGCCAGTAGTAGAAGCGGCCGGACTGGGTGATGTCGATATGCGCCAGCACCGCGCTGTCGGACATGCGGCCCCAGCCGAGCGCGAGGTCTTCGGGAATCAGCCGGGCGTCGGCGCCGCTGGAATAGTCCGCGCGCGACAGCACGCGGGCGGTGAGGTCGAAGTGCGCGCGGGTGGTCAGCGTGACGTTGCCGTTTTGCAGTTGCGCGCCATGCGCCAGATCGACCTGCTCGGGTGCATCGGGCGCGAGCACGCCGGGCGGCGGGTGCAGCGGGCGATGGCGCCAGTGCGCCATTGCGCCCCACAGCACCAGCAGCAGGGCGGCGGCGAGCAGGAGTTGGCGCATGCTCAGGCGAAGTCCGCCGCCAGCGCGTGACGCTGTTCGGCGCTCGGTGTCGCGGTGACGACACTGGCCGGATGCGTGCAACGCACGATGACCTCGGCACCATCTTTCCATCCGGCGATCATTGCCGGGGTCAGATCGAAGCGCAGGAAGTGCACGGCCGAGGTCTTGTCGTCGTTGCTGCGTTCCATGTCCTCGTCGGCGATGGCGGTGACGCTTTCGGCGCCCACCTGCAGTTCGATGTGGTCCTCCAGTCCGCGCAGCCGTTGCAGTTCGCGCCGGCGCTGCTGCTCGTCCTCGTACTCGACCAGCAGGGTGGCCTTGAGATTGCTGCCGTCGGGGATCAGCGGGTTGTAGGCATCCAGTTCGTCCTGGATGCCGGCGGCTTCGAAGATGCGCTCGATGCGCAGCATCTCCTGGATCTGGTAGTGCACGGTCCGGCGATCCTCGAACAGCAGGGTCAGGTGATCGCCCAGGTGCAGCGTGCGGCGCTTCTTGTGCGCCAGCACCTGCTCGCGAAAGGCCGGCCGCTCGCGGGCATAGGCTTCGAGGGTGAGCAGGTCGGCGCGGGTCAGTTTGTTCATCGCTTCAGGTCGGGAAAGAGTGGAGAGGTGAGAAACGGGTGAGAGCGCAATGGCACTTACTTATTGATTCGGCCATAAACAGTCGCGCTGCAAGCGCCCTTCGACTTCGCTGCGCTACGCTCAGGCCGAACGGGGTTTCATACTGTTTGCGGGTCCAATCAATAAAGCGCGTCATTCCCGCGAAAGCGGGAATCCAGTGCCTTTTGCGGCCTGAAACGACTGAAGTCGCTGGATTTTTGCTTTCGCAGGAATGACGAGTTGGGGCCTCCCGCATAAGTAAGTGCCATTCGAGTGAGAGCGGCGCTGCGGACGACAAAGGTTTTCTCTCATTTCTCACTCCTTTCCACTCCGCACTTGCTTCTCCAGTCCGTAAGCCTTGCGCAGCAGGCTCAGCGGATGTTCGGCGGCGGGCCGATCGCCCAGGCCGTGGGCGATGTGGCCGCCGGCCATCGGGCAGTCGCTGGTGAAGTGGTCGGCCTCGGCCTGCATGACACGGCTCTCCACCGGTTTGGCCAGCTTGCGCGAGATTGCATAGGTCTTGTGTTTCACGCCGTAGGTGCCGTCGTGGCCTGAGCAGCGCTCGATGGTGACGACTTCAGTGCCCGGCACCAGTTGCAGGATGTCGCGCGTCTTCGCGCCGATCTTCTGCACGCGCTGGTGGCACGGCACCTGCCAAGCCACCTTGCCCAGCGACTGCTTGAAGTCGGTGGCCAGCAGGCCGGCGCGGTGGCGCTCCGCCAGGTATTCGAACGGGTCGAAGAAGCGGCTGCGCACCAGCGCCACCTCGGTATCGTCGGGAAACATCAGCGGCAGCTCCTGCTTGAACATCAGCACGCACGAGGGCACCGCCGCGGTGAAATCCCAGCCGTCACGAGCCATCGCCGCGAGCACCGGGATGTTCTGCTCCTTGAACTTGCGCACCGTGTCCAGATCGCCCAGTTCGAGCTTGGGCATGCCGCAGCAGACCTCGCGCTCGACCAGCGTCACCGGGATTGCGTTGTGTTGCAGCACTGCGGCGAGATCCTCGACCGCGCCCGGCGCCGAATGGTCGCAGTAGCAGGTGGCGAACAGCGCCACCTTGCCGCGCGTGCGGCCGGCCGGCGTGGCTTGTCCGCTGCCGTCCAGATCGCGCAGGCGCCGGCGGGCGCTGGGCGAGTGATAGTCGGGCACGCGCGCATCGGCATCGACGCCCAGGGTTTTTTGCAGCAGCTTGCGCGCGCCCTTGTGGCGGTTGGCGGCGTTGACTACCTGCAGCACCACCGGGATCGAGGCGAGCTTGCCCACGGCGGTGGTGCTGGACAGGATCTTCGCCGACAACGGCGCGCCCTTGCGGCGGAAGTCCACCGCCTTGGCGCGCAGCATCAGGTGCGGGAAGTCCACGTTCCACGGATGCGGCGGCACGTACGGGCACTTGGTCTGGTAGCACAGGTCGCACAGATAGCAGTGCTCGGTGACCTTGGGATAGTCGGCCTTGTCGACGCCGTCGATCTCCATCGTCTTCGATGCGTCGATCAGGTCGAACAGGGTGGGGAAGGCGTGGCACAGGCTGACGCAGCGACGGCAGCCGTGGCAGATGTTGAACACGCGCTCCAGCTCGGCGTCCAGCGCCGCCTGGTCCCAGAACTCCGGCGCGGTCCAGCCCAGCGGATGCCGGGTCGGCGCTTCGAGGTTGCCTTCGCGCCGCGGGGCGGAGGCAGCGGCATCGGGTGCGACGGGCGGTTGCTCGGCCATGCGGTTCTCCCGGCGGATCGACGAGTCAGGCCAACGGCGGCCATCGTGGCATGCACCGCCACATGGCCGGCATGGCCGCGCGGGATGCCGCTGCGACAGCTAAGCCGTCATCCCGGCGGCTCTCAACAGCCGAAGGGCTGGTCACGCCGGGATCCAGTGCCTTCATGCGGTTACCTAGTCACTGGATTCCGGCTTCGCCGGAATGACGGGCAGAGAAACTTGTTCAGACACGGGTCGATTACTGCAGTTCGTCCAGCGCTTTCTGGAAGCGGTTGGCGTGCGAGCGCTCGGCCTTGGCCAGGGTCTCGAACCAGTCGGCGATTTCCTCGAAGCCCTCCGTGCGCGCGGCCTTGGCCATGCCCGGGTACATGTCGGTGTATTCGTGGGTCTCGCCGGCGATGGCGCTCTTGAGGTTCAGTGCGGTATCGCCGAACGGCAGGCCGGTGGCCGGATCGCCCACGCCTTCGAGGTATTCGAGATGGCCGTGCGCATGGCCGGTCTCGCCTTCGGCGGTGGAGCGGAATACCGCGGAGACATCGTTGTAACCCTCGACGTCGGCCTTGCCGGCGAAGTACAGGTAACGCCGGTTGGCCATCGATTCGCCGGCGAAGGCGTCTTTCAGATTCTGTTCGGTCTTGGAACCTTTCAGGTTGCTCATGGACATCACCTCGTGACGTGTGGCTGGGAAGAGGTTGCCGGGACGACACCGTCGTCATCGTGCGAGCGTAGCGCCCGGCCAGCAGACAATGAAATTGATTGTCTAGATGGAACCGATAGCTTGCCACTATTGCCGGGTGGATTTGCGCTTGCGCGGCGTGACCGCTTCCGGCGGCATGGCCGTGGCGGCGGTGTGCGCGTCGAGCAGCTCGACCGGCAGCTGCCGGAAGACCTCCGCCAGGCGTTTCAGGAAGGCATGCATGGCCGAGCTCTTGCGCCAGACCAGGGCCAGGCGCCGGCTCGGCGGGTGGCCCTTGAATTCGATCAGGTGCAGGTTCTCCAACGGCGCCACCGGCGGCTTCACCGCCAGCGTCGGCAGCAGGGTAATGCCGACGTTCGCCGCCACCATCTGCCGCAGCGTCTCCAGGCTGGTAGCGCGGAAACCGCTGCGCTCGCCGGCGCCGGCCAGGTGGCATACCTCCAGCGCCTGATCGCGCAGGCAGTGGCCGTCCTCCAGCAGCAGCAGGTTCTGATGGGACAGGTCGCTCAGTTTCAGCTGGCTGCGCTGATGTGCCAGCGGATGCTCGTGCGATACCGCCAGCAGGAAGGGTTCTTCGAACAGGAACTCGCTGTGCAGGCTGTCCTCGTGCAGTGGCAGCGCGACGATGCCGGCATCCAGCTTGCCCTCGCGCAACAGCCGCAGCACCGCCTCGGTTTTTTCCTCGACCAGCAGCAGCTCCAGCCGGGGGAACGCCGCGCGCACCAGCGGCAGCGCATGCGGCAGCAGGTACGGGCCCAGGGTCGGGAAGATGCCCAGCCGCACCGTGCCGGATTCCGGGTCCAGCGTGCGCCGGGCCACGGCGCGGATCTGCTCGATGCCGTTGTGCACGTCGCGGGCGCGCTCGGCGATGTCGCGGCCGACCTCGGTCAGCAGCACCTTGCGCGGCGTGCGCTCGACCAGCGCCACGCCCAGTTCGTCCTCCAGCTTCCTGATCTGCGTGGACAGGGTCGGCTGGCTGACGAAGCAGGCCTGCGCGGCGCGACCGAAGTGCCGGTGCTCGGCCAGCGCCACCAGGTACTGCAGATCCCTCAGGTTCATGGCTCAGCTCGGGTCGTCAATAGTTCATACCTATGATGACGATGGTAACAATCAATTTGAACAATGCAAGATCAGGTTCTATCTTGTGCGCCAAGACACCCGTTTCAGGGTGTTTCTTGCCCCCGAAATCCACACTGAACAGGCCTTATTCATGCTGACCATTGGCGACAAATTTCCCCAGTTCAACGTTCCTGCCACCGTTTCGATCGAGAGCCTGGACAAGGCGTTCTTCCCGATCGGCAACGACACCTACAAGGGCAAGTGGCTGTGCGTGTTCTTCTACCCGAAGGACTTCACCTTCGTCTGCCCGACCGAGATCAAGGGTTTCAGCGACGTCAACGAGCAGTTCGCCGACCGCGACTGCCAGGTGCTGGCCGCCAGCACCGACAGCGAGTTCGTGCATCTGGCCTGGCGCAAGGACCACAAGGATCTGCGCGACCTGAAGTTCCCGATGCTGGCCGACATCAAGAAGGATCTGTCCAACGCGCTCGGCATCCTGACCGACGACGGCGTGGCGCAGCGCGCGACGTTCCTGGTCGATCCGGAAGGCGTGATCCGCTTCGTCTACGTCACCGACGGTTCGGTCGGCCGCAACCCGGCCGAAGTGCTGCGCGTGCTCGACGCGCTGCAGACCGACGAGCTGTGCCCGTGCAACTGGAGCAAGGGCGAAGAGACCCTGCACATCGCCTGATCGGTCCCGCCGTCCGTAGGAGCGCGCTTGCGCGCGATGCTTTTTGTGCGATGGAGCAAGAGCATCGCGCGCAAGCGCGCTCCTACGGCGCTGCCCCTATCCCTCCATTCCACCGAGGTATCCGATGCATCTCGCCGATCTGAAAAACCAGCTGCCTGATTACGCCAAGGACCTGCGGTTGAACCTCGAGTCCGTATTGAGCGAGGGCGGTGCGCCGGGACTGAGCCAGAAGCAGATCGCGGTGATCGCGCTGGCCTGCGCCATCGCCGCGCGTTACAAGCCGCTCACCGCCGCGATCAACGCGGAGGCCGCCACGCATGCCAGTGCCGAGGAACTGAACGGTGCCCGCGTGGCCGCCACGATCATGGGCATGAACAACATCTACTACCGTTTCGTGCACTTGGTCGGCGACCCCGAATACGGCACGCTGCGTGCCGGCCTGCGCATGAACGCGATGGGCAACCCCGGCGGCGACAAGGTCGATTTCGAGCTGGCCTGCCTGGCCGTCTCGGCGATCAACGGCTGCGGTGCCTGCCTGGCGTCGCACGAGAAGACCCTGCGCAAGCATGGCTTGTCGGCCCAGCCGATCCAGAGCGCGGCGCGCATCGCCACGGTGATCCATGCGGTGGCGGTGGCGCTGGAGCAGGCCGACGTGGCGGGTTGAATGCATGTCTTATGGCACTGGGGCGGCAGGCATCGCGCGTCCTAGCGTGGACCCTCCTGTACGAATGGCACTTACTTAAGCGCGAAATCATGTTTTTCGTCATTCCCGCGAAAGCGGGAATGACGACGTTAAGTTAAGTGCCATTCCACTCCTGTGCCAGTCTGGGGAAACCGCCATGCGCCATTTCGTTCGCCCGCTCCTGCTCACCGCGCTTGCCGCGTGCTGTGGCCTTGCATTTGCCGCCACCGCCGAGAAGGCGCCGCAAGGCAGGCTGCCGCGCTGGGCGGTGCCGCAGTCCTACCGGCTGGCGTTCAAGGTCGATCCGGCGCAACAGGATTTTTCCGGCACCACCACGATCGCGCTCAAGCTGACCAAGGCCTCCGATCACCTGTGGCTGGACGGCAGCGCGCTGAAGGTGTCGAAGGTGACGATCACCGACGCCGCCGGCAAGGCGCATGTGGGCAAGTACGTCGACGTGGACCCGAAGGCCGGCGTGGTGCGGGTCGATTTCGGTCGCACGCTGCCGCCGCAGGCGTTGACGCTGACGTTCGACTACGCTGCGCCGCTCAATGCGCAGCTGCAGGGTCTGTACAAGGTCAGCGACAAGGGTCAGCCGTATGCGATGACGCAGATGGAGGCGATCAGCGCGCGCTTCGCGTTTCCCGGTTTCGACGAGCCGGATTTCAAGACGCCGTTCGACCTCAGCCTGACCATTCCCGACGCCGATACCGCCGTGGCCAATACCAGACAGGTGAAGAGCGTGCCCGCCGGCAAGGGCTGGAAGACCGTGACGTTTGCCCGCACGCTGCCGCTGCCGACCTATCTGGTGGCGTTCGGCGTCGGCCCGTGGAGCATCGTCACGGCAGCGGACATCTCGCCCGATGCCTGGCGCGCCAAGCCGTTGCCGCTGCGCGGCATCGCCGCTGCCGGCGAGGCGCACCGCATGCGGCACGTGCTGGGCGAGACGCCCAGCATCATCCACGCGCTGGAGAACTACTACGGCTTCGGCTATCCATGGGACAAGCTCGATCTGCTGGCCGCACCGGATTTCGCCGCCGGCGCGATGGAAAACCCCGGCCTGGTCACGTTCCGCGACTGGCTGCTGCTGCTCGACAAGGACTCCCCTGCGCGCAACGTGCGCGGCTCGTTCAACGTCACCGCGCATGAACTGGCGCACCAGTGGACCGGCGACACCGTGACCATGGCGTGGTGGAACGACATCTGGCTCAACGAGGCATTCGCCACCTGGATGCAGCAGAAGGTGACCGAGCAGGTGCATCCGGAATATCGCGCCGACCTGGATCGCGTGCGCGGTGCGCAGGGTGCCATGGCCAACGACAGCCTGGTGTCCGCGCGCCGGATCCGCCAGCCGATCACCGGCAACGGTGACATCGAGACCGCGTTCGACGGCATCACCTACCAGAAGGGCGCCAGCGTGATCGGCATGTTCGAGAACTACGTGGGCGAAAAGACATTCCAGAAGGGCATGCGTGCCTATATCCAGCAACACAAGTTCGGCAACGCGACGGCCAGCGACCTGGTCGACGCGATCGCCACCGCGGCCGGCAAGGGCGCTGCGTTCAAGCATGCGTTCAACAGTTTCCTGGACCAGTCCGGTGTGCCCTATGTGCAGACCCATCTGCAACACAAGGACGGTAGGACCGTGCTGCAGCTGAGCCAGAGCCGCTACCTGCCGCTGGGCAGTACCGGCGACGTGAAGCGTATCTGGGGCGTGCCGGTATGCGTGCGCTACGGCACCGCCGACGGCAGCAAGGTCAGTTGCACCATGCTCGACAAGCCGACCGGTTCGATGCAGCTGGCCGATGCCAGTGCAGCGACCTGGGTGATGCCCAACGCGAACGCCAGCGGTTATTACCGCTTCAGCCTGGACAAGCACGATCTGGGTAGCCTGGTCCGGCAGGTCGGCAAGCTCAGCGACGCCGAGCAGCTGGCGTATGCCGATGCGGTCGACGCGAGCTTTGCTCATGGCGACCTGGATGCCGGCGACGTGCTGGCCGCGCTGAAGCCGCTGACCGGCTCGAAGATCCGCGAGGTGGCCACCGCGCCGCTGAACCAGATCGCGTGGATCTATCACCACGAGGCCGTGACCGACGCGCAGCGCGCCGTCATCACCGCGTGGGTGAAGGATGCCTGGCTGCCGCGTCTTGAGCAGCTCGGCTACCAGCGCAAGAGCGGCGAATCGGAGGATGCCCCGCTGCTGCGCAGCACCCTTGCCGGCGCGCTGGCCTTCGACTTCAAGCTGCCCGAAGTGCGCGCGGCGTTGCTCAGGCAGGGCGAGGCCGCGCTCAAGCGCAAGCCGGATGGCCGTCTGGATCTGGCGGCGGCCGATCCCGACCTGCTTGGCGATGCGCTGGGCGTGGCGGTGCAGGCGCATGGCAAGAGCGTGGTCGATGCCTTGATGGCGGAACTGCCGCAAACCAGCGATCCGGCCCTGCGCAACGGCATCCTCGGCGGGCTGGCCCACGCGCAGGATCCGGCGCTGGCCGAGCAGGTGCGCAACTTCGCCGTGGCCAAACAGGTCAAGGTCGGCGAGATGTACTCGCTGCTGCTCGGTGATCGCGACACGCGGGCCGGACGCGACACGCTGTGGCAATGGTTCACCACGCACTATGCGCAGGTACTGGCGCGCACCGGCAGCTTCGCTGGCGGCCGTCTGCCGTGGCTGGCCGCGGGTGGCGGTTGTTCCCGTGCCGAGGCCGATCGCCTGCAGGCCTTTTTCAAGTCGCGCATGGACGATGCCGCGGGCATCGATCGCGGCCTGGCGCAGACCAGCGAATCGATCCGCTTGTGCAGTGCCTTGAAGGCCGCACAGGATCCGAAGGCGATCACCGCGATCCACTGACCGGCTGCGGCGGGCCAGCGATCGGTCGCATACCGGACGCCGGGTGGCAACGCCCGGCGTTTGCGGACGTGGGTTGTAGGAGCGCACCCTGTGCGCGATGCCCTTGTCGGGTGCCAGCGAACAGCATTCGCCCACAAGGTGGGCTCCTACGGCGGCGCCTTGGTCGGCGCCGGCCGGCGCCTGGCATGCCGACAGCTGTAGGCCTGCCGTCTACCGCCTACACTGTGCCGACCACAGGGCGGACCGGGAGAGGGACATGCTTCGTCGATCGTCATGGCTGTTGGGGTTGGGGTTGCTGTTCGTCATGCCGCTGCTGGCGCAGGATGTGCCGCCGGCGTTGCGCGACTGGCAAGGCTGGGTGCTGCACGACGTGCCGCAGCATGGCTGCCCGTTCCTGGCCAACCAGATGCCGAACGATGGCAGTTACCAGTGTGCGTGGCCGGGGCGGTTGACCCTCGATGCCGGCAAGGCGGGTGGGCATTTCAGTCTCGATGTGCATGTCGATGCGCCAAGCTGGGTGGCGCTGCCCGGCGACGAGAGGAACTGGCCGCAGCAGGTCGTCGCCAACAACCAGCCGGTCACCGTGCTGCAACGTGGCGGTCAGCCGATGCTGTGGCTGACGCCCGGCGATTACCAACTGCAGGGCACGTTGCCGTGGGCCGCACGCCCCGCGCGCTTGCGCGTGCCGGCGGCGATCGGACTGGTTGCGCTGAGTGTGGACGGTGCGGCGGTCGCGCGGCTCGAACGCAACGGCGATCAGCTCACCCTGGGCGAAGCCGCCGCCGCGCAGCGCGCCGCCGATGCGTTGTCGCTGCGCGTGTATCGGCGCCTCGCCGATGGCCTGCCGGCCATGCTGCAGACGCAACTGCGGTTCAACGTCACCGGCAGTGCACGCGAGCAACTGCTCGGTCCGATACTGCCGGCCGGCTTCGTCGCCACCGCGTTGTCCGGCGGCCTGCCCGCGCGGCTGGAGAGCGACGGCCGCCTGCGCGTGCAATTGCGGCCTGGCCAGTGGACGGTGACGCTGGATGCCCGCAGCATCGCCCCCTTGAGCAAGGTCGCCTTGAAACTGCCGGCCGCGCCGTGGCCGCGGCAGGAAATCTGGAGCTACGCCGACGACACCGGCCTGCGCAGCACGCGGGTGGCCGGCAACCCCACCGATGCCGCGCAGGCCGGCGTGCCGCCGCAGTGGCGCGACCTGCCAGCCTATGTGCTGGATGACACGTCGGGTCTCACGATCGAGCAGCTCACGCGCGGCGACGCGGGCGGCCAGGGGGATCAACTGCGCGTGCAGCGCCAGCTGTGGCTGGACTTCGATGGCAGCGGGCTCAGCATCGCCGATCACCTCGGCGGCGAGCTGCGCCATCGCCAGCGGCTGGACGTGGCCGCGCCGTGGCAATTGCAGCGTGCCTCGCAGAACGGCGAACCGCTGCTGATCACCAAGGCTGCCGACGGCCGCAGCGGCGTCGAGCTGCGCGAGCAGCAACTCGATCTCGATGCGGGTCTGCGTCTGGCCAGCCATGGCGGCGCCATTCCGGTTTCGGGCTGGCAGGTTCCGCTGGAAGGCATCGACGCCACCTTGCATCTGCCGCACGGCTACCGCCTGCTCGGCGCGATCGGCGCGGATCGCTCACCCGATTCGTGGGTGGCGCAATGGAGCCTGCTCGACCTGTTCGTGGTCGCCCTGATCGCGCTGCTGGCCGGGCGTGCGCTCGGCTGGCCGTGGGCGTTGCTGGCGGCCGGCTTCCTCGTGCTGGCGCAGCACGAGAGCGGCGCGCCGCGCTGGACGCTGGCGCTGGTTCTGGCACTCGCCCTGCTGCTGCGCGAGTTGCCCGAAGGGCGCCTGCGTCTGGGCGCGCGGATCGGTGCCGTCGCGATGTTTGTACTGGCGGTGCTGTGGACCTTGCCGTTCGCGGCCACGCAGTTGCAGTACGCGCTGCATCCGCAGCTGGAAATATCGGCCCATGGCGCGCGAGTGTCATACGGCGGACAGGCAGCCGAGGAAGGGGTCTCCCGGAATGCCTACCAGGCACCGCCAAAGGTGATTCGGAAAGTGCCGCCACCACCGGCGCCCCTATCGCCAGTCGCGGAAATGTCAGCCATGCGGGCATCGTCGGTGACGGATCAGGCCGTTTCGATGGGTCGCAACGAACCCCGGGTGATGGCCGCGTCCGCATCCATGCAGGCCGCCCGCGAACAGGACAACCGTAGCCTGATCCAGGCCGGCGGCGGCACGCCGCACTGGGACGTGGGCAACGACTACCGGCTCGGCTGGTCCGGTCCGGTGACCACCCGGCAGACCAGCCGGCTGGTGATCGCGCCGGCATGGCTGGTGCGGTTGCTGCGGGTGGCGATGGTCGGCCTGCTGGCGGCCTTGCTGGCGAAACTGGTGCCATTGCTGCTGACCCCGCTGCGCGCGCGCTGGACCGGTTGGCGTGGCGGTGCCGCCAGTGCGGCCTTGCTGGCGCTGGCGCTGCTGCCGTGGGGCGCGCATGCGCAGGGCCTGCCGAGTCAGGAGCTGCTCAATCAATTGCGCCAGCGACTCACCGAAGCGCCCAAGTGCGCGCCCACCTGCGCCGCCGTGCCGCAAGCCATGCTGCAAGTCGGCGGCGACGTGCTGGCGGTGGAGCTGGAAGCGGATATCGGTGCAACGATCGCGCTGCCGCTGCCGCAACCGGACGATGCACTGCAACTGCTCGACGTCGGTGTGGACGGCCATGCCGCCGCGCCGCTCGCCCGGCGCGGCGGGCAACTGCTGCTGCGGCTGGACCGCGGCGTGCACCGCATCAGCCTGCGCTACCGCCTGGGTGCGGCCGACAGCGCGAACCTGCGCTTCGCGCTGCGCCCGCAGCGCATCAGCTTCAGCGGGCAGGGCTGGTCGGCCGGCGGCATCGACAACGACCGCCTGCTCGGCGACAGCGTGGCGCTCAACCGCGTGCGCACCGCTACCGACGGCAAGACGCAGGCAGTGGTGCAGAACTTTCCGCCGTATGTGCGGCTGACCCGTAGTCTGGTGCTCGGGGTCGACTGGACGGTGCAAAACACGGCCGAGCGGATCGCCCCACGCGAGGGCGGTTTCAGCACCACGCTGCCGCTGCTGTCCGGCGAACATCCGCTGGGCGACGACGCGCAGGTCAAGGACGGCCGCATCAGCATCACCTTCAACGCCAACAGCAACGTGGTGCGCTGGAGCAGCCGGCTCGATCACGCCGCGCAGCTGATGCTGAAGGCGCCGGCGCTGGGCGAGCGGGCCGAAGTGTGGCAAGTGCATGCCGCACCGATGTGGCACGTCGACGCGAAGGGCGTGCCGACCAGCGCCAGCGACGACGGCCTGCTGTATCAGCCGCTGCCCGGCGAGAGCCTGCAGCTGGCGTTCGCCCAGCCGGTGGCGGTCGCGGGCGACAGCCTGGCGTTCGACAGCGTGCGGGCGGACAGCGTCGCCGGCGCGCGTGCCACCGAAACCACGCTGAGCCTGCACGCGCGCAGCACGCGCGGTGGCGAGCACGCGATTACCCTGCCGGCCGGCGCCGAGCTGCTGCAGGCGAGACGCGACGGCGAGTCGATCAACCTCGCCGTGCGCAACGGTCAGCTCAGCCTGCCGCTGCTGCCCGGCGAGCACGACTACGAGCTGCGTCTGCGCGAACCCGGCGGTGTCGCCGCGCGCACGCGCACGCCCGCGTTGTCGCTGCATGCGGCAGCGGCGAACATCGACCTCGCGCTGCATCTGCCGCAGGACCGCTGGGTGCTGTGGACGTGGGGGCCGGGCGACGGGCCGGCGGTGCTGTACTGGTCGCAGCTGATCGTGCTGCTGCTCGCCTCGTGGTTGCTGGCGCGTTATGCGCCGACGCCGTTGCGTTTGCGGCACTGGCTGCTGCTGGGGCTGGGCTTCTCCGCGTTCGCGTGGAGCGCCTATGCGCTGGTGGTGCTGTGGCTGATCCTGCTCGGACTGCGCGCGCGCAGCGACGCGCCGACGCGGCTCGGCGCGACCGGCTTCAACCTGCTGCAGCTGGCGCTGGCCGCGCTCACGCTGCTGGCGCTGACGGCGCTGATCGCGGCGGTGCCCAAGGGCCTGCTCGGCTTGCCCGACATGCATGTCGCCGGCAACAACTCCAGCGCCTGGCAGCTGCACTGGTTCGCCGACCGGACCGCCGACGCCTTGCCGCGCGGCGGCGTGTTCAGCGTGTCGCTGTGGGTCTACAAACTGGCCATGCTGGCGTGGGCGCTGTGGCTGGCCAATGCGCTGATCGGCTGGCTGCGCTGGGGCTTCGAGGCCTGGATGCACGGCGGCTACTGGCGCAAGCGCGCAGCGAAACCGGCCGTCACGCCGCCGCAATTGCCCGAACCGCCGCACGATGCCTGACGTGCGCGGCGCACTGGCCGCCGCCACGCGGCGCCTCGGCGAGCGCCTCGATGCCGAGCTGCTGCTGCTGCACGTGCTGTGCAAGCCGCGCAGCTGGCTGTTCGCGCATATCGACGACGCGCTGGAGATGGACGTCCAGACGGCCTTCTCGGTATTGGTCGAACGCCGTGTCGGCGGCGAGCCGCTGGCCTACATCACGGGCCGCCAGGGGTTCTGGTCGCTGGAACTGGAAGTGACCCCGGCCACGCTGATTCCGCGCCCGGAGACCGAGTTGCTGGTCGAGCTGGCGCTGGCTCGGCTGCCGCGCAATGCAGCATGCCACGTGGCCGATCTGGG
>DATKVA010000146.1:0-77988 GCA_035530315.1 Rhodanobacter sp.
TCCTCCAGAAGGTCATCCGCGCCAACAACCGCTTAAGTTCCAAACAGAATGCAGCACTACACTAGGAACTCGTCGAGGCCTGGCTTCGTGATGTGGATCCCCAACAAGGTGCCGGCGTCAATGCTGACGGTGGGCGCTGACCCGGTAGCGGTAGCCGTTGTGACAAACATGGCGACAGCCAATGCCAGTCCAACGCGGCAGGCACGGATAACAACGGTACGCATGATGACGGGTCCCTTCTGGAAAATGCTAGGCAATATTGCCAGCTGTCGACAAAAATGCTGACCACTGGCCGTCCGAAAGCGGCTGGCCACGGAAGACTGGAATGGGTCGAAGCCAGACTTTGGCTACCTTGGGGAAGCGCAGGAATCACCGCCCGGGGAGCCGGACAGGCATCGGGTGACCAGTCGGCTTGTTCGAAGGATGCATCCATGACCGCAAACGGTGTTCCAGTACAGCGCACCAAGCCGCCCCACTGGGGGAGCGCCATGCCGGTGCTCGTCATTGCCGTGCTGTTCGGCGTGGCCCACATGTTGACCAACGGGCAGTACGGCTTTCACCGGGACGAATGGCAATTCCTGAGCGATGCACAGCATCTGGATTGGGGCTTCGTGCCTTACCCACCCTTGACCGCCGCGCTGGAGTTCCTGGGCCTCAAGATGTTCGGCCTGTCGCTCGTGGGCCTGCGACTGTTTTCGGTGCTCGCGCAAGTCCTGGTGATTCTCGCCGGCGGCCTCATGGCGCGCGATCTGGGGGGTGGGCGCCGGGCGCAGATATTCGCCGCCATCGCGGTGGCGCTGTCGCCACTGCCGATGTTCGAGGCGACGGAATTCCAGTACTCCTCATTCGACCTGTTGTGGTGGGTGCTTGTCGCCTGGTGCGTGATTCGCCTGCTGCGTGACGACGAACCGCGCTGGTGGCTGGCGATCGGCATCGTCGCCGGCCTCGGCATGATGACCAAGTATTCGATCGCGTTCGAGCTCGCCGGCTTGCTGGTGGGGGTGCTGCTCACCGACGCACGGCGCTATGTCACGACCGGCTGGTTCTGGGCCGGTGGCGCCGTCGCGCTGCTCATATTCTCGCCCAACCTCATCTGGCTGATCAGGCACGACTTCGTTACCTACCATTTCCTGCAATCCATCCATGCGCGCGACGTCCATCAGGGGCGCGCGGACGGCTTCCTGCGCGATCAGTTTCTGCTGAATGCCAACCTGTTCGCCGCGCCGGTCTGGCTGGCGGGCCTGTTCGCCTGCTTCAAGGACCGCCGCTATCGCATGCTTGGCTGGATGTACGTGGTGCCGCTGCTGCTGTTCCTGTTTGCCCAGGGGCGCTTCTATTACACCTGCGGTGCTTACCCCATGCTTCTGGCCATGGGATCCGTCGTGGGCGAGCAATGGTTGCGTACGCTGCGTCCCGCATGGCGTGGCGGGATGACCGCACTGATGTTTGCCGGTGTCTTCGTCATCGGCGTCTATGCGACGCTGCGCATCGTACCCATCGCATCGAGCGGTCCGTTGCGCGACTTTGCGCTGCGGAACAACGGCGACTTGCGCGAAGAAATCGGCTGGAACGAACTGGTCGCGCAAGTGGCAGCCATTCGTGATGCCCTGCCTGCCGAACAACAAGCCGATCTTGGCATTGCCGTGGGCAACTACGGCGAGTACGGCGCCATTGCCTTGCTGGGCCCGCGCTATCACCTTCCCGCACCGGTCAGTACCATCAACTCCGCATGGCTGCGCGGCTATCCGACCCCGCCACCCACCACGCTCATCGTGCTGGGAAATGCGCGCGAGCGCGTCGACGAGCTTTTCACCGGTTGCCGCGTTGCCGGCCACACGACCAATGCCTTGGGCGTGGTCAACGAGGAAAGCCGGGATCACCCCGATATCTTCGTGTGCGGCCCCGCGCGCAAACCATGGAGCGAGCTCTGGAAGCGTGGGCCGGATTTCGGGTGAGTTGTCGCACAAACCGTACAGATGGCTAAAGGAATGCACGCTTCTGGCGACGTCCGCTATGGGTGGCGGGTTCAACCGGTGGAAACACCACACTAGGCATTGCACGCCCGACCCCTCGCCCTGTATATCCAGGCAGGACAAAGACGGCATCGAACTTTCCTGTCGCGAGGTCGATCATGCCCGTGCCAACGACACGACCATCCGCCGCCGCGACATGGAAGCGGTCGGCTACGCGTTCGGCAAACGCCTCCGAATATCTCTCCTGACGTCCAGATATCCTGCACTGCTTGATGTTCGCTTCGGGTCGAGACCTGCGCTCCGCAGCTTGTCGGACACTGCAAGTGCGTTCTCCGAAGGTTCGCGGCTGACAACCGTTGTCGATCCGTTGCTGCGGGCGGCATGGCCAAAAGCAACGCCTGCGCGATGGCAGCGGCAGGCACTTCATGGGTGCCGGGTGCTTGCGCCCAGGCGTCGATGAGCGCAGCAGGCGCGGCAAGTTGTCACGGCGGCCGCACTTCGCATCACACCCTGATGCACATCAGGAGTGCGCCCCCTGTTGCGCCGGAGACTGCGCGGCAATCAACAGGGAGAGCCGCAATGACGACGTTTCAGAGAAACCTGCTTGTCGCGGCGATGGCCGCGGTGCTGGCGGCGCCGGCATGGGCCGATGGCCCGGCCGGCACGGCCGCCCGCGCAACGTCGCAGGCGGCGCCGGTGCAATTGGTGTGGAATGCGCGGCTGCGTGACGAATCGGTCGACGATGCGGCTTTTGCCAGGGACGCGCGGGCCGACACGCTGCGGTTGCGGCTGGGCGTGCAGGCCCGCTTCAGCGAGCACTGGAGCGGCATGCTTGAGGGTGTGGGGCTGGCCAGTGCCGGCAACCAGTACAACAGCGGCGCGAATCGCCAGACGCAGTATCCAGGCATCACCGACCCCCGGGGCAGCCAGCTCAACCAGGCCTGGCTGCACTTTCAGGGCGGCCAGTTCGGTGCCACCGTGGGGCGCCAGGAGTTGCTGCTGGACAACCAGCGCTGGGTGGGCAATGTGGGCTGGCGGCAGTTCGAGCAGACCTACGACGGCATCGCGCTGAAATGGAAGCCGGCCGCCGACTGGACGGTCAACTACGCCTGGCTCGATCGCGTGCACCGGGTGTCCGGCCCCGATGCCGTCAATCCGCTGGCGCGCAAGCGCAAGCTGGACACGAACCTGCTCAACGTGGCCTATGCGCACGGTGCCCAGACCTGGGTGGGCTATGCGTATCTGCACAAGGATCGCGATGTGCCCGCGGCGTCGACGGCGACTTATGGTGTTCGCTGGCTCGGCAACTACGTGGAGCAAGGCAGCGGTCCGGGCTGGACGGCGGAATATGCGCGCCAGTCCGACTACGCCAACAACCCGGCCAGCTACCGCGTGAACTACTGGCTGCTGGAGCCGTCGTGGACGGGGCGGGGTCTCACCGCGAAGCTCGGTTGGGAGCACCTGGGCAGCGACGGCAGACACGCCCTGCAGACTCCGCTGGCCACGCTGCACGCGTTCAACGGCTGGGACGACCAGTTCCTGGTGACGCCCGCCGGCGGCCTGGACGACCGCTACCTGAGTCTCGGCGGCAAGCTCGGCCACAGCGGTTTCGCCGGCAAGCTCGGCTGGGTCGTGGGCTACCACGATTTTCATGCCGCTCGCGGCGGCCGCTACGGCAGCGAATGGGACACCTCGCTCGCGTTTCCGGTAGTGGCTGGCATCCGGGGCCTGCTCAAGCTGGCCGACTATCGCGCGGATGGCTTCGGCCACGACGACACCAAGCTGTGGCTGCAATTCGAATGGCACGGCCGGCAGGCGTTGTAAGAGGTGCCTAGGGCGATGGCGATATGCGCCATCGGCCTGATCCGGATTGATCCAGATCAGCGCGCCGAAGCGGTGGACGTGTTGCCATAGCGGCATGGCAGCGAACCAGACATCTCATGATCTGCGGGCCGTCGATGCGGCATGGCCCGAATACGATCTGCGCCAGCTGCCTTGTCCCGAACCGATGCAGCGTGCGCTGGATGTTGCCGGTGCGCTGGCGGCGGGGCAGGCGGTGCAGGTGCTCACTCCGCAAAAGCCGCTTCCGCTGCTCGACGTGCTGCAGGCGCGCGGCCTGCAGACTTGCGTGTCCGTGCTGCCGGACGGTGGCGTGCGCGTGCTGATTCGTCGCCCCGATCACGATGACCCGACTGGCGCTTGAGCAGTCGCCGGCGGCGTCGCTGCCGCGCCGCTTCCTGCTCAGCGCGCCGCTGTGGGGGATGTTCGCCGGCCTGCTGCTGATCGTCGATGGCGATCTGCTGCTGCGCTCGCGCTGGCTGCCGGCCACCCTGGCGCTGGTGCATGCCTTCACGCTCGGCGTGCTCGGCAATGCGATGTTCGGCAGCACGCTGCAGTTCCTGCCGACGGCGGCCGGTGTGCGCGTGCGCGGCAGTGCGCGATTCGGACCCTGGCTGCATGCATCGTTCAATCTCGGTGCGGTCCTGCTGGTGGCGGGATGGCTCGCCGGTTGGCGCAGTTGTCTTCTGGCCGGCGGCATCGTGTTGCCGATGGCGTTCATGCTGCTGGCGGCGATGACGCTGCCGGGCCTCCTCATGGCGGGCGGGCAGCGCCTGTTGCACGCGGGTTTCGCTACGGCGCTGGGGTCCGCGCTGCTGGCAGCGCTGCTTGGTGGCTGCCTCGCGCTCGGCCTCGGCGGCTGGCTCGGCATCACCCTGCCGGCGCTGACCGACGTCCATGCCAGCTGGGGCACTCTGGGCTGGGTGATCGTTCTCATTGCCAGCGTGGGCCGGGTGGTGATGCCGATGTTTCAAGGCACGCGGACGGTGCCGGCGGCGGCGCAGGCCATCTGGCTGGGCAGTTTGCCGCTGGCGTTGGGCGCGGGTGCCTGGCAGCGGCTGGTGTACGACGACGCCTCGGTGCTGCGGCTCGTGCTGGCGATCTATGTGTTGTCGTTCGCCGGTGCCGGGCTATGGCTGCAGCGGCAGGCGCCGCGACCGCGCCGTGGCCCGCTGCGACTGAGCTGGATGGCCGGGTTGACGCTACTGGTGCTGGCCGCAGCGACCTTGCTCGCGGGCACCCGCGGCGGGCTGCTGGCCGCCGTGCTGGGGCTGGGCATCGCCTTGCCGCTGATGGTCAATGGCATGCTGCTGGAGATTGTCGCCTTTCTCGGCTGGATCGGGCTGCACCGTCACATCGGTCGCGGGGTGCAATTGCCCGGTGTGCAGCGGCTGCTGCCGGACGCCGACAAGACCCGGGTTCTGCTGGCGCAACTGCTGCTGGTACTGCTGCTGCCGGCCGCCGTGCTGTGGCCGAGCCCGTGGCTGGCGCGCTCGGCCGGGCTGGCGATGCTGCTGGCCTGGCTGGGCGTGTGGCTGGCGTGCCTGGGCGTGTCCCGGCGCACGAAACGTTTCCGTTTGAGGATGGAGTTCCGCCCATGAGCGCCAAGTCGCCGCTCGTCTACTCGTGCTCCGGTTGTTCCAGCGCGGCGCAGATGGCCAATCACCTGGCCCTGAAGCTCGACCGCGATGGCGCGGCCGAAATGTCCTGCATTGCCGGCGTCGGCGGCGGCGTCACCGGGCTGGTGCGGACTGCGCGCAGTGGACGGCGTATCCTTGCACTGGACGGCTGCGTGTTGAAGTGCGTCTCCGCCTGCCTCGCCAACGCAGGTGTCGTGGCCGATACCCATCTGGTGCTGTCCGACTATGGCGTGAGGAAGCGCATGCATGCCGATTTCGATCCCGCCCAGGCGCAGCGCATCTATGATGCCGAGCTGCTGCCGGCCGCACGGGCACTGGTTCCCCGGGACAATGCCATGATTTCCAGAATTTCGCCCACGGAGGCCGCCGATGCTCCTGCCCACACCTGAGCGCTTTGCCCTGGCACGGGCGCGTGGCGTGATCGATCGCGTCGACGACAGCCTGATCCTGCTGCTCGCCGCGCGTCGCCGCATGGTGCATGCCGTGGCGGCGCTGAAGCAGCATGCCGGGGTGCCGCCGCGCGACCTGGCGCGGGAGCGGCAGGTGCGCCAGCGCGCGCAGGGGCTGGCGGCCCGATTCGACCTGCCCGAACCCACGGCACAGCGGCTGCTGGATCTTGCCATCGGCGATGCCTGTCGCCAGCAGGGGCTGCCGGTCGAGCCGGATCGGCTGGAATCGGGTCAGGTTGGCCTGAGCCGGGTTGACCTGAACGGGGTTGACTTAAGTCAGGGCGATGCAGGCACCCTTTCCGCAACAATGCTGCCCATCATGCCCATGCCAACCTCTATTTCGTCCGTCGCGCCGCAGCTGCTGCGCCTGTTGCCACCGCCACGCCGGCTCGCGCCGCTGCTGCAGGTGGTGCCGTCGCGCTGGCAGCACCGGCTGCTGGAGACGGCGATGGCCCGGGTGCTGGACGCCCCCCTGCGCGAGGGCGCGCTCGATTTCATGCGCGGACGACGGCTGGCGATCGAGGTCAGCGACCTGCGCCTGCGCTGGGTGCTGGAACTGCGCGACAACCGGTTGTGCGTAACCGATGCCGAGGCCGAGGCCAGTGTCCGCGGCAGCGTCACCGACCTGTTGCTGCTGGCCGGCCGGCTCGAGGATGCCGACACGCTGTTCTTCCAGCGCCGCCTGGTACTGACCGGCGATACCGAGCTGGGGCTTACTGCACGCAACATGCTGGAACGGTTACCATGGGAATCGATCCCACTGGGTTTGCGCATCGTGCTGAATCGCGGTGCGCGTTTCGCCCGCACCGCACGGGCCGCGCATCGGGGCGAAACTGCCTGAGCCGACCCGCCCCGGCCACTTTCCACGGAACGACATGACTGATTTCGCCACTTTGCCCATGCCTGTCTGGCGTGACGAACTCGAACACGAATACGCCGCGCTGGCAGAGCGCCTGGAACCGCTGGTGCCCTGCCTGGAGATCCCGCTGCACCTGCCGTGGATCGACGCCATCAACAAGCTGAAGAAGCAGCGCGGCGCGGTGATCATGGCGCACAGCTACCAGTCGCCGGAGATCTTTCACGGCGTCGCCGACATCACCGGCGATTCGCTCGGCCTGGCGCAAGCCGCCGCCGATTGCGATGCCGACCTGATCGTGTTGTGCGGCGTGCACTTCATGGCCGAGAGCGCGAAGATCCTTGCGCCGGAAAAGACCGTGCTGATCCCCGACCTGGAAGCCGGCTGCTCGCTGGCTTCGTCGATCACCGCCGCCGACGTCCGTGCGCTGCGTGCGCAGCATCCTGGCGTGCCGGTGGTGAGCTATGCCAACACCTCGGCCGCGGTGAAGGCGGAATCCGACGCGATCTGCACCTCGGCGAACGCCGTGCAGGTGGTCGAGTCGATGGGCGCGGGCAAGGTGATCTTTCTGCCCGACGAATACCTGGGCCGTCACGTCGCCAGTCAGACCAGGGTCGAGCTGGTGCTGTGGCATGGCCGCTGCGAGGTGCACGAAAAATTCACCGCGCAGCAGGCGCGGCATGCGCGCGAGCAGTTCGATGCCAAGCTGGTGGCGCATCCGGAATGCCCGCCGGAAGTGCTTGCCGAGGTGGACTTCGTGGGCTCCACCACGGCGATGGGCAAGTGGCTGGAACACGAAAAGCCGGCGCGCGTCGCGCTGATCACCGAGTGCTCGATGGCCGACAACCTGCGCGCACAGTTCCCGGCCACCGAGTTCATCAAGCCGTGCAACCTGTGTCCGCACATGCAGCGGATCACGTTGCAGAACATCTACGCGTCCCTGCGCGACATGAAACACGCGGTGGAGGTTCCTGCGGACATCCGTGTGCGTGCGCGTGCCGCGTTGGAGCGCATGCTTGCGATCGGGCGGCGCGAGAGCGTGTGAAGCGCGCACGCCTGCCCGTCGTGGTAGTCGGTGGCGGCGCGGCCGGGCTGGCCACGGCGCTGGCGCTGGCGCCGGCACCGGTGCGCCTGCTATGTCGCGCGCACGACGGCAGCGGCACCGCCAGTGCGCTGGCGCAGGGCGGCATCGCGGCCGCACTGGACAGTGCCGACAGTCCGGCCGCGCACGCGCACGACACGCTGCTTGCCGGCGCGCGGCACAACGATGCGGCCATGGTGCAGTGGCTTTGCGCACAGGCGCCGGCGGCGATCGGGTGGCTGCAGGCGCAGGGCGTGGTGTTCGACCGCAATGCTGCCGGCCATCTGCAACTGGGCCGCGAAGGTGGCCATCACGTTGCGCGGATCGTGCATGCCGGCGGCGATGCCAGCGGCGCGGCGCTGGTGCGTGCGCTGCGCGAGCGCGTCCAGCAGGCGCCGCATGTCCAGTGGCGCGGCGGCGTGGACGTGGATGCCCTGCTGCTGCGCGACGGCGCCGTTTGCGGCGTGCGGGTCAGCGATGCGAGCGGGCATCGGCAGGAAATGGACGCCGCGGCCGTGGTGTTCGCCACCGGCGGCATCGGTGCGCTGTTCGCGCACACCAGCAATCCGCCTGGTGCGGATGGCAGTGGGCTGGCGCTGGGGCTGGCCGCCGGTGCCCGGGCGCGCGATCTGGAGTTCATGCAATTTCATCCCACTGCGCTGGATATCGAGGGTGCCCAGTGCCTGCCGTTGATCACCGAGGCGCTGCGCGGCGCCGGCGCGCGCCTGCGCGACGCGGGCGGGCGCCTGTTGATGGCCGGCCTGCATCCACTGGGCGATCTGGCGCCACGCGACATCGTGGCCCGGCGCGTGTGGCAGGCGCGGCACGACGACGGCCGCGTGTGGCTGGACGCCAGCGCCGTGACAGGCGACTGGAACCAGCGCTTTCCCACCGTGCTGGCGGCCTGCCTGGCCGCAGGCATCGATCCGCGCGGGCAACCGATTCCGGTGACGCCGGCGGCGCATTTCCACATGGGCGGGCTGGCGGTGGATGCCGACGGCCGCACCGGCGTGCCCGGCCTGCATGCCGTGGGCGAAGTGGCCTGCAACGGTGTGCACGGCGCCAACCGGCTGGCCAGCAATTCGCTGCTGGAAGGTGTGCTGTGCGGCCGACGTACCGGTGCGTTGCTGGCCGGCATGGATGCGCCGGCAGTCGGCCGTGGTGCGTATCGCTGGGTCGAGCGCGGTGCCGGCCTGCCGCCGGCGGCGCTGGGTGCGTTGCGCGGATTGCTGTGGCAGGCGGCCGGCCCGGTACGCGAGGCGACCAGCTTGCGCCGCGCATTGCAAACGTGCGTCGCGCAGCGCGACGAAGGCTGGCAGATTGGCCTTGCGCAGCGTCTGCTGGCGGCGGCGCTCGAGCGCGGCGACAGCCTCGGCGCACACCATCGCAGCGATGCCGTCATGGCGGTCGAAGCCTGATTGCACAAGGGTTTCAACAAACGCACGCGTATGGTGGGCGGCTGGCTTGATGTGCATCAGAGCGGTAGCATGGACGATCCAGCACACTTGTATCTTTCTCTTCTGCAGATGACTCAATGACCCGACCTTCCTCGTTCGATCACGAACAGTTGCTGGCTTGTGCCCGTGGCGAATTGTTCGGCCCCGGCAATGCACGTCTGCCGGCGCCGCCGATGCTGATGTTCGACCGCATCACCCATATCGACGACCAGGGTGGCGCGTACGGCAAGGGCATGATTCGCGCCGAGATGGACGTCCGTCCCGACCTGTGGTTCTTCGCCTGCCATTTCGAGGGCGATCCGGTGATGCCCGGCTGCCTCGGGCTGGATGCGATGTGGCAGCTCAGCGGGTTTTTCCTGCCGTGGCTGGGCGAACCCGGCCTGGGCCGCGCGCTCGGCGTGGGCAAGGTGAAGTTTTCCGGGCAGGTGTTGCCGAGCGCAAAGCTGGTGCGCTACGAGATCGACATCCACCGCGTGATGCGCGGCAAGCTGGCGCTGGTGATCGCCGACGGCAAGATGTTCGTCGACGACCGCCAGATCTACGTGGCCGACGACATGCGGGTGGGCCTGTTCCAGTCCACGGAGGGCTTTTGACATGCGTCGAGTCGTAGTCACCGGCATGGGCATCGTATCCTGCCTCGGCAACGCGCTGGACACCGTGTCCGAGGCGCTGCGCGAGTTGCGCAGCGGCATCTCGGCGATGCCCGAATACGCCACGCGCGGGCTGCGCAGCCAGGTTGCCGGCGTGCCGCAGATCGATCTGGCCGCGGTCATCGACCGCAAGTTGAAACGCTTCATGGGCGATGCCGCGGCCTATGCCTATGTGGCGATGCGCGATGCGATTGCCGATGCCGGCCTGTCCATCGAGCAGATCCGCCATCCGCGCAGCGGCGTGATCGCCGGTTCCGGCGGCGGTTCGCCGCGCTGGCAGATCGAGACCGCCGACCTGCTGCGCGAGAAGGGCGTACGCAAGGTGGGTCCGTACATGGTGCCGCGCACGATGTGCTCCACCGTGTCGGCCACGCTGGCCACCGCGTTCGGCATTCGCGGCCTGAGCTATTCGATCTCCGCCGCCTGCGCCACCTCGGCGCATTGCATCGGCGCTGCCGCCGACTTGATCCGCCATGGACTGCAGGACGTGATGTTCGCCGGTGGCGGCGAAGAGGAGCACTGGGGCATGACCGTCGAGTTCGACGCGATGGGCGCGCTGTCCAGCAGCCACAACGCCACCCCGCTCACCGCCTCGCGCCCGTACGACACCGATCGCGACGGCTTCGTCATCGCCGGTGGCGGCGGCATGCTGGTGCTGGAGGAGTACGAACAGGCCAAGGCGCGCGGTGCGCACATTCACGCCGAACTGGTCGGCTACGGCGTCACTTCCGACGGCGCCGACATGGTGGCGCCGACCGGCGAAGGCGCCGTACGCTGCATGCAGATGGCGCTGCGCGACGTGAGTACGCCGATCGACTATCTCAACACGCACGGCACCGCCACGCCGGCGGGCGACATCGTGGAGCTGCAGTCGGTGCGCGAGGTGTTCGGCCATGCGGTGCCGCCGTTGTCCTCGACCAAGGCGCTGACCGGCCACTCGCTGGGCGCGGCCAGCGTGCACGAGGCGATCTACAGCCTGCTGATGCTGCGCGGCGGTTTCATGGCCGGCTCGGCCAACATCACCGAACTCGATCCGCTTGCCGAGGGCTTCCCGATCCTGCGCGAGACGCGCGCGGCGAAACTGGCCACGGTGATGTCCAACAGCTTCGGCTTCGGCGGTACCAACGGCAGCCTGGTGTTCGCGCGGGTGTGACGGCGCGCGAATGGCCGAAACGTGGCGCATGTTCGCGTTCGGGCGGATCGGATGTGTTGAAGTTGACCAATGCGGTTGATTGACCGGCGGCAATGCCACCTGGGCGGCACTTCATCGATCCGGCTGCTGCACGGATGGTGGCGTTCACTCAACCTGCACCGTGCGCGATCCAGACTTCCATTTTGAAACGTGCAGCAAGGCCCGATATCGCATGCCAATGAGCTCAGCCAGCACGATGGTCCGAGAGCAAACGCGCGGCGAGGAGGTTGCCAACAGCCTCAGTCACGGGCTGGGCCTGTTGCTGGCGATTGCCGGTCTGCCGGTGCTGATCGTTCGCGCGGACCACACCGGCAGCGTGTACGCGCTGGTCGGCGCGGCGATTTTCGGCGGCAGCGCGATCCTGCTCTATCTGGCATCGACGCTGTACCACGCGATCCCCCATCAGCGGATCAAGGCGATCCTGCGCGCGCTGGATCATGCGGCCATCTATCTGCTGATCGCCGGAACCTACACGCCGATCACGCTGGGCGTGCTGCGCGGCGGCTGGGGCTGGACGCTGTTCGGCCTGATCTGGAGCCTGGCGCTGGCGGGGATGCTGTTCAAGGCCATGGGCGGTCTGCGTTTTCCGCGTCTGTCCACCGTGCTGTACCTGGCCATGGGCTGGGTGGGCGTGATCGCGATCCGGCCGCTGTGGCTGCACATGGGCGTCGGCGGGCTGGTCTGGCTGGCGGCGGGCGGGCTGGCCTACACCCTGGGCGTGGTGTTTTTCGTGCTGGACGAAAAGGTCCGCTACAGCCATTTCATCTGGCATCTGTTCGTGCTGGCGGGTACCACCTGCCACTTCTTTGCCGTGCTGTTTTACGCATTCTGACCGGCTTGCTGCAGATCAGGGAGTCTGCCGCCCGGGCGCATTAGGCTGGCGGGCAAGTGACCCGTGGAGTGGCCTGTGTCCGCCGATGTCCGTTCCCGATGCGCCCTCGCGGCACGCCTGTTGTCCTTGCTCGATCTGACCAGCCTGGGCGAGCGCGATACGCCCGCGCAGATCGAGGCATTGTGCGCGTCGGCGCGTGCCGCGCCGGTGTTGCCGGCGGCGCTGTGCGTTTATCCGGAACACATCACCACCGTGCGCCGCTGCCTGCAGGGAACGGCCGTCAAGGTGGCGACGGTGGTGAACTTTCCCGACGGCGGCAGCGATCCGCTGCGCGTGGAGCGCGAGACGCGGCGTGCGCTGGCCGCGGGCGCCGACGAGATCGATCTGGTGCTGCCGTACCGGGCGGTGCTGCGTGACGACGCGGCCAGTGCCGACGCCGTGGTCAGGGTTTGCCGTGCGGTCTGTGGCGACGGTGCGGTGCTCAAGCTGATTCTCGAGACCGGCGAACTGGGTACGCCCGAACGGATACGCCAGGCCTGTGCGATCGGCCTCGAGGCGGGCGTGGATTTCCTCAAGACATCGACCGGCAAGGTACCTGTCAACGCGACCCCGGCGGCCGCGGTCGCGATGCTCGACGCCATCGCCGGGGCCGGCGGTCGCTGCGGTTTCAAGGCGGCCGGCGGCATCCGCACGCTGGCGGACGCGACGGTTTATCTGGAGCTGGCCGAGGCACGGCTGGGCTCAGGCTGGAGCGATCCGGCGCACTTCCGCATCGGTGCCAGCGTGCTGTTCGCCGAACTCACGACGATCCTGTCGGCTGCGTCGTGAGCGCGCCGCCGGCAGCTGCCCTGATCCGCTGCAAGCGCGATGGCGGTCAGCTCGATGCCGGCCAGCTTCGCGCGGTGGCGCAGGGGATCGGCAGCGGCGTCTGGAGCGAGGGCCAGATCGCCGCGTTCGCGATGGCGGTCGCGTGGCGCGGCATGCGTGCCGACGAATGCCGCCAGTTCACTCTTGCCCTGTGCGATTCCGGCCAGCGGCTGCGCTGGGATCACCTGCCCGGGCCGGTGCTGGACAAACATTCCACCGGCGGCGTGGGCGATGGCGTCAGCCTGCTGCTGGCGCCCGTGCTGGCCGCCTGCGGCGGTTACGTGCCGATGATCTCCGGCCGCGGCCTGGGCCACACCGGCGGCACCCTGGACAAACTGGAAAGCCTGCCCGGTTACGACGTGCTGCCTTCCACCGCGCGGCTGCGCGAAGTGGTGGCCGATGTCGGTTGCGCGATCGTGGGCCAGGGAACCGATCTGGTGCCGGCCGATAGCCGTCTATACGCCGTGCGCGACGTCACCGCGACGGTGGACGTGGCCGAGCTGATGGTGGCCTCGATCCTGTCCAAGAAACTCGCCGGCGGCGCCCAGGCGCTGGTGCTCGACATCAAGACCGGCAGCGGCGCACAGTTGCCCGGCATGGCGGCGGCGCGCGAACTGGCCGACCGCATGCTGGCGACGGCCGCAGGCACCGGCATGACGTTGCGGGTGGCGTTGAGCGACATGGGCCAGATGCTCGGCCGCGAGGCGGGCAACGCACTGGAAGTGCGGGCGATCCTGGATCTGCTGCGGGGCCGCGGCGACAACCCGCGCCTGCGTGCGCTGACCCTGGAACTTGCCGCGGAGCTGCTGTGCCTGGGTGGACTGGCGCGCGAGCGCAGCGAAGCCGACCGGCGCGTGCAGACTGCCCTGAGCTCGGGTGCAGCGGCCGAACGTTTCGCGCGCATGGTGTCCGCGCTGGGCGGCCCGAGTGATTTGCTCGAACGCCCGCAGGCGTATCTGGCATGGGCGCCGGTGCAGCAGGCGGTACTGGCGGCTGAGTCCGGCCATGTCGCGGCGGTGGACGTGCGCGCGCTGGGACAGGCGGTGGTGGCTCTGGGCGGTGGCCGCACGAAGCCAGGCCAGGCGCTGGATCATGCGGTGGGTCTGGCCGCCGTGCTCGGACGCGGCGACGCCGTCGACGCGGGCCAGCCGCTGGCGATCGTGCACGCCCGTACCGAACGTGCCGCCGAAGCGGCAGCGGACACCGTGCGCAGGGCCTTCCGGATCGCCGCCGAGGCACCGCCCGCGGTTCCGTTGTGGCAGTGGCATGGCGTGGCGGAGTGCGCCGCATGAGCCGCGCGATCTGGCTGGTACTCGATTCGCTGGGCCTGGGCGCGGCCCCCGATGCTGCGGACTACGGCGACGCCGGCGCCGACACCTTCGGCCACATCGCCGCCGCCTGCGCCGCCACGACACGCGGTCCGTTGCGGCTGCCGAACTTCGCACGGCTGGGTCTGCCGCAGGCGCACGCCGCCGCGCAGGGGCAGCCGGCGCCGGGGTTCGAAACGATGCCGGCGCCTGAAGGCCTGTGGGGGTATGCGATGGAACGCGCCTGCGGCAAGGACACGCCATCCGGCCACTGGGAAACCGCCGGCGTGGTGCTGACGCAGCCGTTCGGGGTTTTCGAGCGGGCCGAGCAATCCTTTCCGGAGCCGCTGCTGCAGGCGCTGGTGACCGAAGGCCGATTGCCCGGCGTGCTGGGCAATTGCCATGCGTCCGGCACCGAGATCCTGCAGCGGCTGGGTGCGGAGCATGTGCGCAGCGGCTGTCCGATCGTCTACACCTCGGCCGATTCGGTGTTCCAGATCGCCGCGCACGAAGAGGCATTCGGGCTCGAGCGCTTGTACGCGTTGTGCGAACTGGCGCGCAAGCTGCTGGCCGACTACAACATCGGCCGGGTGATCGCGCGCCCATTCACCGGCACCGTCGAGGCGGGCTTCCGCCGCACCCCGCACCGCCACGACTATGCCTTGCCGCCGCCGGCGCCGACCCTGTTCGATGTGCTGCTGGCCAGCGGCGGGGAAGTCGTCGCGATCGGCAAGATCGACGATATCTTCGCCCACCGCGGCGTGTCGCGCTGCGTGGCTGCACATGGCCACGCGGCACTGTTCGATGCCACGCTCGCCGCGATGTCGCAGGCCGGCAGCGGCAGTCTGATCGCCACCAATTTCGTCGATTTCGACAGCGTGTACGGGCACCGGCGCGACGTGTTCGGCTATGCCGCCGCGCTGGAAGCGCTGGATGCCCGGCTGCCGGAATTGTTCGCCGCGCTGCGCCCCGGCGATCTGCTGGTACTCAGCGCCGATCACGGCTGCGACCCGACGTGGCCGGGCAGCGACCATACCCGCGAATGCGTGGCGGCACTGGCGTTCGGTCCCGCGCTGGCACCGCGGGCGCTGGGCCGGCGCGACAGCTTTGCCGACCTCGGCCAGAGCATGGCCAGCCATCTGGGCCTGCCGCCACTGGCGGCCGGCCGCAGCTTCCTTCCCTCCGCATGACGAGCAGCGCATGAGCACACCCCACATCGACGCCGAGCCCGGCGCCATCGCCGACACCGTGCTGCTGCCCGGCGATCCGCTGCGCGCGCGGCACATCGCCAACGAATTCCTCGACGGCGCGGTCGAGGTGAGCGCGCGTCGCAACATGCTCGGCTACACCGGCCACTATCGCGGCATGCGCGTGTCGGTGATGGGCAGCGGCATGGGGATTCCTTCGTGCGCGATCTACGCCACCGAGCTGGCGCGGGTGTATGGCGTGCGCCGGATCGTGCGCATCGGCACCTGCGGCGGCGTGGGCGATGTCGAATTGGGCGACCTGCTGTTGGCGCAGGCGGCATCGACCGATTCGCACTTCAACCGGCTGCAGTTCGGCGGCCACGATCTGGCCGCCTGCGCCGACTTCACCCTGATGCGCGCGGTCGTCGACACCGCGGCCGCGCAGGGTGTCGACTTGCGCGTCAGTGGCGTGTTCAGTACCGACTGCTTCTACGGCGGCGATCCAGCCCTGACCGAGCGGCTGCTGCAGCACCGCATCCTGGGCGTCGAGATGGAATCGGCCGGACTCTACGGACTGGCACTGCGCGAGAGCATCCAGGCGCTGTCCGTGCTGACCGTCAGCGATCATCTGCAGCGCGACACGCACATGCCGGCGGCGCAGCGCGAGCGGGGTTTGTCGCGAATGGCCGCGCTGGTGCTCGACAGCCTCGCATCGCAAACGGATGGCTGAGGCTGCGTTCTAGCAGCCCGGCCAACCAAAGTCCGACAGGCTGCTAGCGCTGCGGTACCACGCAGCCAGGTCGACGGTCCGATCAGGACACCTCGGTCAAATAACCCCGATCAGGGCGTGCCGCTCGGCTGCATGCCCGGTTCGCCATGCCAGTAGCCGTTGCGTGCACCGATGCGCGGGGGGGCGATCGGCGAGCGGCGGGCGAGGTCGAAATGCGCCACGACGCCGGCCATGCCGTCGGCCTGCGGATACAGCCGCAGCACGTCGACGCCTAGTTCGCGCAGTGTCGGCAGTTCGGGGCCGATGTCGGTGATCTCCTCGCCCTGCACCTGGATGCCGTTGATGCGCAGGAACGGCCGGCCTTCGCGCGTGGCCAGCGGCAGGCCGTCGGGATACTCGATGCAGCGGAAGCCGCAGTCGTCCTTCGCCACGTCCAGGGCGCGCGCGGTGAAGCAGCGCGCCGAATAGGCCAGCGGCAGGCGGCCGAACGCGATCACTTCAAGCTCGGGCATCGCATGGCCTTCGGCGAGCATCGCCGCACGCAGCTCGCGCAGCAGCGTCTCGCCCTGTTCCACGCCGGGCACCCAGCGATGCAGGCCGTCCTCGATCAGCAGCGCGAGTGCGCGCTGGTTGTAGATGTTGAGCGTAGGGCCGGCCACGAAGGGTACGCCGCGAACGCGGCACAACTGCACCGCGGACAGATCGTTCGCCTCGATCCAGCAGTCGCCATTGTCGATCATGCGTTGCAGTGCGCCGAGTTCGGATTCGGCCTCGATCAACGCCAGCGACGACAGCACCACCTGCTTGCCGCTGGTGGCCACTTCCCGGGCCAGCGCGATCCAGTCGCGCGAGCCCAGTTCGCGGCGCTTGCTGCACACCGTCTCGCCCAGATAGATGATGTCGACGGGCCATTGCGCCGCCTCGCGGTAGAACGCCAGCGTGCGTTCGCGCGGCCAGAAGTACTGCAGTGGTCCAAGGCTCAGCTTCATCGTGTCCATCGGTTCAGTGCCAGCGACGGTGATAGGGGCCGAGCGTGGTCTGGTGACCCTCGGCATGGGCCGACAGCGAGCGCTGCCAGCCCGGCTGCAGCTGCCAGTCCTGCGGCGCGGCCTGGTAGCGATCCAGCGCATCGCGCCAGGTGCGGGTGACCGAACTGACATAGGCCACGCCGCGCTGGCGGCCTTCGATCTTCAGCGCAGCCACGCCGGCCTGGGCCAGCCGCGGCAGCAACTCCAGCGTGTTGAGGCTGGTCGGCTCCTCCAGCGCGTGGAAGGTCTCGCCACCCACCTCGAAGCGGCCCTTGCACACGGTCGGGTAGCCGGCCGGTTCCTCCGGTTCGAAGCGGTCGATCAATACCTGGTTCAGGCGCACGGTGCGGCCGCCGTCGTCGTGTTCCTCCCAGCGCACGAACTTGGCCGGCGAGCACACGCCATGACGGTTCGGCGAGGCGCCGGTGACATAGCTGGACAACTGGCAGCGGCCCTCGACCATGATGCACAGGCTGCCGAATGCGAACACTTCCAGCGGCACCGGCGAGTTCTCGCACAAGCGCTCCACCTGCTGGATCGACAGCACCCGCGGCAACACCGCGCGGCTGATGCCGAAGCGCTCGTGCATGTAGCGCAGCGCCGCGGCGGTGGTCGCCGAACTCTGCACCGACAGATGCCGCGCCAGTGCCGGATGCGTACGCGTGGCGTAATCGAGCACCGCCATCTCGGCGGCGATGATGGCGTCGCAGCCGAACTCGGCCGCCTTGTCCACCGCCGCGAACCATTGCGCCAGCCGCGTGCTGTCCGGGTAGGTGTTGAGCGCGAGATAGACCTTGCGGCCGCGTGCGTGCGCATACGCAATGCCGGCGCGCAGCTCGTCGTCGCTGAAGTTGAGGCCGGGAAAGGCGCGTGCGTTGGTCTGGTCGCGCAAGCCCGTGTAGACCGAATCGGCACCGGCGTCGATCGCCGCCTGCAATGCCGGCAGGTTGCCGGCGGGACAGACCAGTTGCATGTGCACCTCTGCAGCGGAAAACCAGCGTGCATCGTGGCATGCCCGAATCGCCGCGTCGTTGATCTGGGTCAGACGCGCCGGCGGCCGCGCGCCATAGAATCGGCGCATCCACGCCGTATGCGCGGACCCCTTGGAGGCATCTGCATGAGACCCGTGAAACACCGCGTTGCATCGGCATGCGGTTCCGCTGCGGCCGTCGCCGGCGTGCTGGTGGAAGCCGGCGCATGACCGATTACATCCAAGCTTGGCAATGCATCGGCTGCGGCAAGATCGAGGCGCCGCAGCCGTGCATCGGAGTCTGCCGGGACCGCAAGATCCTGATGGTCGGCAAGGACGACTACGAGCGTGCGCTAGCTACCGCGCGCAACCTGCAGCGGCAGCTGCACGGCACCCATGCGCTGCTGTCGCAACTGGCATGGTCGGTGCCGCGCGAGGGCCAATGGGAACCTTCCTACCGCGCGTTGCAGACCCGCGCACGCGAGTTGCTGAACACACTGACGCCGATCGATATCGAGCCGGCTGGCGACTGAGGGAATCCCGTTCCCCGGCACCTGTGGGGCGCACCCTGTGCGCGAAAACACGTTGCTGCGTGGCTACATGATTCGCGCACAGGGTGCGCTCCTACACAAATCGGGGTTATTCGAGACGTCACTGGGGGATGCTGGCAATGCGGGGTACCAGCAACCATCGGGCAGGTCAGCGCCCGCCGACAGCCGGAATTTCATCTTGGCTCGCCGCAGCGGCGAGCGGCAGGGCAAAGGCGCGAGTTGCGGGCTTGCGGCTGTGGCAATACGAGAAACGACGCCGGATTTTTCGTCGCGCGATCGTGCCATGCCCACGCAGTCCAAACGCTGCATGGATCCGGCCAGGTGAGCTCACGGACTCAGGTTGCTTCTGGCATAGCCGCACCGCGCTTACTTCACAAAGCTGAGATATGACGCCAACGCCTTGATCTCGTCCGGCGTCAGCTGCAACGCGACCCGAGGCATTGGCGACGGTGCTGCCGCATCATGTCGATGGTGCCACTGTTCAAGTCGCGCATTCAAATAATCGTACGACCGTCCTCCCAAACGGGGGATTTCCCCAGCGCCCTCGGCGTCCGGGCCGTGACAAGCAGCGCAAGCTGCAATATTTGAAGCCGGAATCCCGCCCCGGTATATGGCTCTTCCTCTGCCCACCAGCGCCTTGTCCCCATCATTGGCGGCCTTGGGCGAAATTGCGGAAAAGTAAAGCGCTATGTCATGTGCCGACTTGACGCTGAAAGCGACCGTGGCGCCCCACATCATTGAACCAACGCGTGTGTGCTCGTGAAAACGCTGAAGCTGGTTCTCTATATATTGCTTTCGCTGGCCGGCCAATCGCGGTGCGCTCGCATAACCTTGCCCTGATACGCCGTGGCACCATGAACAATACTGACGTTCGACCGCCGTCGGGTTGCCTGCCAGCGCCGACATCGAGCAGAAGAAGGCCAGGGAGAGCAGCACTCGAGCTGTTATCTTTGGCCTGATGGTCTTCATGATTCGCGCATTTGATGAACTGGCAGCATATCAAGCAAGAGGAGTTACTTCAGATAACTGAGATAGGCTGCGACGGCGGCAATTTTTGTCTGATTCAAGCTGTGCGCAACGGGTGTCATCACGGCTGATGTGTCCTCGTTTGTCGAATGTTGCCTTCGCTCTTTGATCCAATTGCCCAATTCCTTTACGGTATACGGATAGAGTTGACCAGCCAAGCGAGGAATTTTGCCTTCTCCCCTGGCCTTTGGACCGTGACAGCCGGAGCACGCGGGTACATTGGCTTCGGGGATACCTTCCTCGTAGATTTTCTTCCCCGTATTCACGAGATTCTTTGGGCCGTCTCCAGGAGGTTTGGGATTAAGGCCGCTGAAATGCGAGGCCAATGCGACTCGCATTACCGGGCTCACACTGTGTATCTTGGGCATATCCACAGATACATTGCTATCGCGCCTGGACTCGGAAAAATCCAGCAACTGATTGGTGATATATGCAGTTTTTTGTGTCGCAATGCGTGGGATAGGCAGCACTCCGCTATAACCTTGACCAGACAGACCGTGGCAGTCTTGGCAATATGCCATTTTGGCCTGAAGGCCTTTCGAGGTGGTGGCCATGTTCTTGCTGGCGGCAAAACCTGTCGTAGAGAACAGAATGGCCAGGATCGCCGTTGGCATCGCCGATCGTGTGCCGATGTAATTCATGAGCTTGCATTCGCCCTGGCGCTCGTCGATGATTTCCGGGGAGTGGGCATCATTCCCGACCCGGTCCGCAGCCAACTGCTCGACCCCGTCCGCAGCCGGATACCCAATGTCCGCCTATCGGGGTCTCGTTCCACGCCTTGAAGTTGGGGTCCGAGACATTCGACAGCTTTTTCAGATAGGCCACAATCGCCCAGATATTTTTGTTGGGCACAGGTGGTTTGTCGGCGCCGAAGCTCGGCATCGCGGACATCTTGATGCCGTTCTTGATCACCCAGAACAGTTCCTCCGGCGTGCGATGGGTGACCACTTTTCTGAGGTCGGGCGGAGGGTTCATCCCGTCGGAGAATTTCGCCGATTCCACGCCGGGCTGGCCGTGGCAGTCGGCGCAACCGTTCCTGGAGTAAACAACTGCGCCTGCTTGCACCATTGCCGGATCGTCAAGCGCGCCGGGCGGTGGCCGATCAATCGCGTGCCTGGTGACTGAAGCCAGGCGCACCTGTACGAGCGCCCAATCGACAATGCCGGGCTCCGGGTGGTTGGCAGCAACGTTAAAGAACCCGCCAAAGAAAAATATCACGGAGACAATGCCGCCAGCAATTGTCAGCAGTCCAATGATTGCCAGGAAAAGTTGGAGAGCCTTCATGGGAAAAGTCATCACGCTGCAAGTCGCCTCGGATACGCAGTTGCCGCGGGAAATAAATCCGATTTTCAGGCCTGTCTTGCAACTCTCCCAAATGGCTCCGCATCATTTCTTGCCATACGACTGCCTGAGAACCGCCAAAACCGATTATTCAATTTGTTCTGGCAATTCAAAAAGCCTGAACCTCACAACGTGACTGTCCGGTGAAGTCGCCGACACTGCTGAAATGAACCGCGCTGCGAGGCGGGCCTGTTTGCACCGGGTGCGAGGATGTTGAACAAGTCGGATTCCCGGACGCGTCCTCTCTCGGATTATCCTGCTAGCAGTTTCGGCCCCCGAAATTCCGCACACCTTCACCCCACGACCCAGGCGCTGCAAGCGCTCACTGCGGCGGTGGGTGCGACTGGGCCTGCGGGAGAGCGAAGGACGGGGCCCCGCGAGCGGCGGCAGATCGGGAGTGCTGGAGGTGCAGGGATAGACGTCGTGCAGGCGGTGTGTCGGGTCGCCGGTGCCAGGACGACATTGTGCAGCGCAGGTCGGCAAGGCTGTCAGCAGCAATTCCGGTAACCGCGCGCTGCAGAACCGCATATGGGAGTTGCTGAGCACACCGGCGTCGATCGACGTCGAGCCGGTCGACGACTGAGCGCATCCCGTTCCCCGGCACCTGTGTGGCGCACCTCGTGGGAGCGCCCCTACCCAAATCGGGTTATTCGAAGCGTCGTTAGGGGCGCGATCAATGCGGTGCACCAACTGCCGGAATTTCATCCCGACTCGCCGCTGCGACGAGCGGCCGGGCGAAGGCGCGAGTCGTGGGCTTGCGGCTGTGGCAATCCAGGCCGCGACCGCGGATTTCCCGCCTTGCCTACAACCCCAACCGGATGCCTGTGTACCACGAGCGTCCCAGCGCTGGCTCCAGCCCGGTCTGCCACACGCGATCGTAGTAGTGGCGGTTGCCCAGGTTGCTGATACCGGCCAGCAAGGTCAGGTGGCGGTTGAGCTGCCAGTCGCCGGCCACGTCGAGTACGGTATAGGCGGGGATGCGCGCGGGCAGGTAGGTGTTGCCGCTGCCCAGCGGCTGGTCGGAGTCTTGCCAGTACTGCGCTGCGGAGGACACTGCCGTGAGGCTGAGCTTGATGCGCTGCTCGACGCGCCAGGTCAGGCCGGCCTTGGCCAGATAGCGTGGCGCATACGCCGGCACCTTGCCGACCTGGCCGGGGATCGCGCTGGCGGTGAACCGCGCGTTGAGCAGGCTGACATTCGCGAACGCCTCCAGGTGCTGGCCGCGATCGGCCAGCGCCGTGCGCGCGAAGAAGTCGTAGTTGATCTGACCTTCCAGGCCACGGCTGCGGGTATTGCCGGTGTTCACCTCCAGCACGTCGGTGGCATTGATGTGCTGCGCCTCGATGCGGTTCTTGAAGTCGATCCAGAACACGCTGACGTCGTAGTACAGGCCAGTCACCGGCGCGCCGTGCACGCCGGCTTCCCACGACAGCGACTTCGACGGGTCGGGCGCGTGGCCGGGCACGATGTTGGCGAACGGCGAGGCCATGTCGAAATAGCGCAACGGACGCCACCCTTGCGACACGTTGAAGTAGGTCTCGTTGCCGTGGCCGAAATCGTTGCCGATGCCGAGCCCGAACAGCGGCACCGTGCGCGCGTCCGCCTCGTTGATCAGCGGGCGGGTGAGGAACGGTGGGCGCACGGTTTCATCCACCGCCACGCGCTCGTGCTCCAGCCGCACCGACGGCACGAGGTGGATGCGGTGCGACAGGCGGAACACGTTCTCGGCAAACACCGAGGCGTAATCCGAGCTGCGCGCCTGTACCAGTCGCGGCGTGCCGCCGCGGTCGTAGCGGTTCACAGACAGATCGCTGCTGCTCCACTGGCGGAACGGATCGTTGCCATGGAACAGCACCGTACCCACGGTAAACGCATTGCCCTGGCCCCACTTCTTGCGCAGGCGCACGTCCACGCCCTCGGTGCGGAACTGTTCGTCCTGCAGGGTGGTGCTGGTCGGCGGCGGCTGTGGTGCCAGCGCAGCTTTGGCCGCGCGGCTGGCCAGATCCTGCCAGGTGAACCAGGCCTTGCCGTCGAGCAGCCAGCCGTCGCCGAATTCGCTGTGGTTGCCCAGCACCAGCTGGTCGCGGTCCACCCATTCGCGGTTGGTCGGCGTAGGCGTGGCGCGCGGGTTGGCCTGCCACTGCGGGTAGCTCAGCCGGCCGGCGTCGCCGGAGTCGGCGCGGATCGCATGCAGGTCGAGCCACCAACGCTGCCTGTCGGTCGGCCGATACGCGATGTAGAGGTCACCCTGGCGCATCTGCGACTGCGCGTTGGGCCGGCTGCCGTCGCTTCGCACGTAGGCCGCGTCGGCGCGGAAACTCCAGTGCCCGCTGCTCCCTTCGACGGTGTTGTAAGTGGAGTACAGGCCGTGGTTGCCCACCACCTGCTCGGTGCTGGCCGACAACGGCGCATCCGGCGCCGGGCGGCGCGACACGAGGTTGATCACCGGCGCCGGCTCCGGCCCGTACAGCAGGCTGGCGCCGCCGCGGATCAGCTGCACGTCGGCGATGCTCTGCGTCAGCGGCATCGCGTACAGGGTGGGGAAGCCGATCCAGTCGCTCTCCAGCGGAATGCCGTCCTGCATCACCAGCACGTATTCCGATTCCTGCGGGTTGCCCAGTCCGCGATAGCTGAGGTTGAACTGCGTCGGCGTGGGCTGCTGCGATACCTGGACGCCCGGCGAGCGCGCCAGCAGCTGGTCGAGGTTGTTGCCGATCACTGTGGGCTGGCGGTCCAGATGGGTGACCGTGGTCTTCTTGGTCACCGTGATCTGGGTGCCGCTGACTTCGGCCATCTGGTGTTCCAGCTTGGCCTTGAGGTACTTGCGCCAGTCGTTGCCGCGCACGTTCACCCCCGGCAGGTCGGTGGCATGGGGCACCGTGCCGGCGGATGAAGCGGAAACCTGCCGTGCCCGCGCGGCGCTGCTGGCCACCGCCAAGGCAACGGCCAGCGGGAGAAGGGCGTGACGCGCGATCGACATGCATGAATCTCCGAGTGTGCAGTCGTTCGTTATCGCGCACCGGCCGGGAAATCGCCATAGGCCAGAGGTTGGCTGGACTAACCGATGGCAAGGCGCTGCTGCACGGTGGCGGCACCGATGCGCGGGGCGCCACCGCGGCCGCACACTCATGGGTCATGGGTGAACCAGGGTCATGCGCATTGACGCCGTGCCGGGAACGCTGCTCGACACCGCCTGGTCGCCGCTGCCTTGCAAGCCCAGTGTCTTGGCCGCAGCAGGCATCAGCAGATTGAGCCCGCCGCGGCCGCCGGCGTACCGGCGGCCGCGCATGACCGATTACATCCATGCCGGGCCATACGTCGGCTGCGGCAAGATCGAGGCGCCGCAGCCGTGCATCGGGGTTTGCCAGGACCGCAAGATCCTGACGGTCGGCAAGGACGATTACGAGCGTGCGCTAGCTACCGCGCGCAACCTGCAGCGGCAGCTGCACGGCACCCATGCGCTGCTGGCGCAGCTGGCATGGTCGGTGCCGCGCGGGGGCCAGTGGGAGCTTTCCTGGCGCGCGTTGCAGGCACGCGCGCGCGAGCTGCTGGCCACACTGGCGCCGATCGATATCGAGCCGGCCGGCGACTGAGAAAATCCCGTTCCCCGACACCTGTGGGGCGCACCTTGTGGGAGCGACTTCAGTCGCGATGCTCTTGAGTTGAGTGGAAGAGCATCGCGACTGAAGTCGCTCCTACAGGGTGCGCTCGACGTCCCTCCGCTTTGAGTAGCGGGACGGTTTAGAGCCGCGCCCAACTCAAGTCATCAATTCCCCGACGCTGAAGCCGTCAGCGTCGCCCACAACGCATCGACGCGCCGCTCCACCGCGGCATCGGGCACGATCGGCTTGCTCCAGGTGCGGGTGGTTTCGGACGGCCATTTGTTGGTGGCGTCGATGCCCAGCTTGGAGCCCAGGTTCGGTACCGGACTGGAGAAATCGAGGTAGTCGATCGGGGTGTTTTCCACCAGCATCGAATCGCGCGCCGGATCGACCCGGGTCGCCAGCGCCCAGATCACCTGCGACCAGTCGCGCACGTCGATGTCGTCGTCGGTGACGATCACGAACTTGGTGTAGGTGAACTGGCGCAGGTACGACCACACGCCCATCATCACGCGCCGCGCGTGACCGGCGTACTGCTTGCGGATGCTGACCACGGCGATGCGATACGAACACGCCTCCGGCGGCAGGTAGAAGTCCACGATCTCCGGAAACACCTTCTGCAGGATCGGCACGAATACCTCGTTCAGCGCCATCGCCAGCACCGAGGGTTCGTCGTGCGGTGCGCGGCCCATGTAACTGCCGTGGTAGATCGCGTCGCGGCGCAGGCGCATGCGCTCGATGGTGAACACCGGGAAATGGTCCTGCGCGTTGTAGTAGCCGGTGTGGTCACCGAACGGGCCTTCCAGCGCGGTGTCGCCGGGATGGATGAAACCTTCCAGCAGGATCTCCGCGCCGGCCGGCGCGTCCAGTCCGGTCAGCTCGCTATGCCACACGCGCGTGCGCTGGCCGCGCAGCAGGCCGGCGAATTCGTATTCGGACAGCGTGTCCGGCACCGGCGCCACGGCGGCCAGCATGGTGGCTGGGTCGGCACCGATGGCGACCAGCACGGGGAAGGGTTGGTCCGGATGCGCGGCTTTCCAGTCGGCGTAGTCCAGCGCGCCGCCGCGATGCGGCAGCCAGCGCATGATCACGCGGTTCGGGCCGATCACCTGCTGGCGGTAGATCGCCACGTTCTGCCGCGGCTTGAGCGTGCCGCGGGTGATCACCAGGCCGAAGGTGATCAGCTTGCCGGCATCGCCGGGCCAGCAGTGCTGGATCGGCAGGTGCGCCAGGTCGATCTCGCTGCCGCGCAAGGTCTCGTCTTCGAACGCCGCCTCGCGCACGCGCTGCGGCGCCACGTGCGCCAGCTGCGCCAGTTCCGGCCAGGTGGCCAGCGCATCGCGCAGGCTGGACGGCCAGCGCGGTTCCTTGATCGCGGCGAGCAGCCGGCCCAGTTCGCGCAGGGAAGCCAGCGGCCGTCCGGCCAGCGCCGCCTCGATGCGCCGGCGCTGGCCGAACAGGTTGCCCAGCAGCGCGTGCGGTGTGTCGCCGGGGTGTTCCATCAGCAGTGCCGGGCCGTCCTCGCGCAGGGCGCGCAGGCAGAGCGCGGTGGATTCCAGGTACGGGTCCACGGGTGCGCGCACGCGCACCAGTTGCCGATCGCGTTCCAGATGCGCGAGAAAACCGCGAAGGTCGTGAAAGCTCAAGGTGCATCCTCGGGCAGGTTGGGAATGGCCAGGTGGCCGTCGGCATCGGTTTCGGTGAGGAGCTTGCGGTGGATCAGGTCCAGCGACTCCATCAGCCGCGTACGGGCCTCGGCGGCGAACGGGTTTTCCTGCTGGATCGCCGCGAACAGGTGGCCGGCATCGCCGCGCACCGCGGCCAGCATGTTCTTCAGGCCCTGGAACGATGGCGGCGCCAGCGTCAGGTCGTCGTCCACGCCGATGTCGACCAGCCCCTTGGCGATGAAAAATGCCAGCGCGTGGGTATTCGCCATCGCGCGGTCGTGCGCGGCCGGCTCCTGCTCGATCACCTCGCAGCCGAGATCGGCGAACAGCTGGCGCGCGCGTGCGGCGGCGTCCGGGTGCCGTGCGCTGGCGCATACCACTGCGCGCAGCGGGCGTTCGCCGCGAGCCAGGCTGAGCGGGCCGAACAGCGGATGGGTGCCGGCATGCGGAATGTCCGCGCCCAGCAGTTCGTCCATCATCGCGCACGGATGCAGCTTCACGCTGCCCACGTCGATGACGGTCTGCCCGGCGTGCAGGTGCGGGCGGATGGCCTCCAGCGCACCGCGCATGTGCGGTACCGGCATCGCCAGCACGATCCACTCAGCGCCTTCCACTGCGGCAACCGCCGAGGCGGCGGCGATCCCGACCGGCACGGCGACGAACGGATCGTGCGCGCGCACGTCTCGCCCGGCCTGGACCAGCAGTTCGGTGAAGGCGCGGCCGAAGTGGCCAAAACCGAGGATCGCGAATGACATGAGGTGTTTTCCTGGTCGTGGTATCGGGTGGTGCCGGGGCGCTATCGCCCATGCGTCCGACAGGCTCTATTGGCCCGCAGGCGCGGCGGCGCTCCCGCAGCACCGATGATGCCTCATGTCGAGCCGTTGCCCGTACCGGTCGGAGCGGCCAGGGCGCGTACGCGGCGGGCCAGGAACTCGAAATAGCGCTCGATGTAGCTGATGCTGTTCTCGTGATCGATCAGGTAGGGATTCATCAGCGTATGGCGCAGGATCACCAGTCGGTCGTTGTCGTCGTTCGTGCCCAGGCTGTGCGGGTCCAGCCCCAGCGCGGCGAGGATGCGCGCGGTATCGGCCGGGCCGAGCATCTCCGGCCGCAGACTGGTCACCGAGCCGAAGAACTCCTTCAGCTGCAGCGGCTGGCTGGGATCGATGCGCAACGTGTCGTGCAGCGCACGCACGTAGGCATTGGCCCCGGCCACGCTGCTGTTGCCGCAGGGGTTGAGCGCGAGGCAGACCAGGTTGCTGTCCGGCGCGAACGGCACCAGCACGTGCAACCGGTCGGCGATGTCGATCGCGAACCGCTGCGCGCAGGCATGGAACGCCTCGGCGGCGCGCACGGTGGCGCGCGGCAGCCGGCCGAAGTGGCGATGATCCAGCGGCAGCACCCTGTGCGTCACGTACACTGCCGCCGCGGCCGCGCCGGACTTGGAGCCCTCCGGCACGAACTGGCCCAGGCTGCGATAGCGTGCGAGGTAGTCGCGCGGGATGTTGCCGTGAAAGACATAGTCGGCACGCTCGGCCAGCAGCGTCATCGCGCGATGGTCGCGGCAGACGAAGGCGCCCGCGCCGTACGGCAGGTAACCGAGCTTGTGCGGATCGACCGTGGCCGAATCGGTATCGCCCAGCGCGGCGAAGGCCGCATGCACTGCCGGGGTGGGGAACCGCACGTACTCGCCCGCCACTTCCTCGCGGGCGCGCAGGCTGCCGTCCTCGTTGCGGAACAGCGTGGCCAGGTAACCGCCCCACGCCGCATCCACGTGCACGGAAAAATCCAGCCCTTGCTGGCGTGCGTCCTTGCGCGCGGCGAGTACCGCGTCGATCGGATCGATCGTGCCGTACTCGGTGCTGCCCAGCACCGCCACGCACATCAGCACCGGCTGGCGTTCGCGCGCGCAGCGTTCCAGCGTGTCGCGCAGTGCCGCCGGATCCAGACGCATGCCGTGGGTCGGCAGCAGGTGCAGTTGATCGCGACCGAGGCCGAGCAGCTTCAGCCCCTTGCTCCATGAGTAGTGCGCGGTGACCGGCGCCAGCACCAGCGGCACGCGCAGTGTGGGATGGGCGGCGAAGAAACCGGCCAGCCCGCGCTGCTCGATGCGTTCGGCCTCCACCCGCGCATGCCAGTGCGCACGCTGCTCCGGCGACTGCGCGGCCAGCCAGGCCTGCCAGCGTTCCAGCAACACGATGACGTCGGCCGCGGCCAGGTTGAAGGCGCTCCAGTCGTCTGCCGGCAGTGCCAGATCCGGCACCTGCGCCGCGCGCAGCGCGACCGGAAACGCCTTCAGCGCCAATGCCAGCCGCAGTGCCTGGTAGTTGGCCAGCGAACCGCCGGAGGCAAGATGGCCGAACGCGCAGGCCGGCTGTGCCGGGTCGTGCGGGTAACCGAGCATGCGTGCCAGCTGCAGGCCTACCTGTACCTCCATGTCCACGGTGACCGGCGCGGCATCTTCGCTGACGTTGTTGGGGTTGTAGGGCAGGGTCAGGATCTGCGCGGCCAGCCCCGGCAGCAGCAGGTCGGAGGCCATGTGGCCGATGTAGCGCGGGCTGTGGAACGGCACCGATTTCTTCAGCGCGGCGGACAGCTGGTGCAGTTCGCGGCGCATGCGCGCTTCGAACGCGAGGTAGTCGGGGTGCTGCGCACAGGCCGTGGCGATCGCCGGCGGATCTTCCGGGTGGAAGTTGCGTCGCCAGTACACGTGGTCGCGCAGGAACTCGACCATCAGCTTTTCCAGCAGCGTGTCGTTTTCGCCGTACGGGCCGAGAAAGCACGCATCCAGCGCGTGATCGCGCATTTCCGGTGATGGCAGCGGCAATGCGGCGCTCATGCCCTTCGGCCGTGCGGGCGGCGCCACGGCCGAAGCGGGGCAAGCCATGGGGCGGCAAATACCGTCTGGTTCGGGCTGATCCGTCCTGGCCAAGGTTTTCGCAGGGTGAACATGGTGTATCTCCTGAAGCTGGTGCCTATGCTGGCCGGATCGCGCACGGGCCGCCCTGATGCAGGTCAATCAGGCGCGGCGGGGTCGGCGGCGGTTCGCCGCAGCGGTGGCGGCACGGTTGCGACTGGAATCGATCGGCAGGGCCGCGTTGCCCGTTGGCCGCCATCGGCTGCCGGCGATCAGGGCCGGTTGCGCGGCAGCTTCGTGCGTGCGCAGCAAGGGGAGGTCATGTTTTACTTGCACGCTCCACTCAACGAGGTGCTCCCATGTCCCAAGTCACCCTCAAGGGCCATCCGGTCAATGTCGATGGTCGTTTCCCCGCCAGCGGCGAGTCCGCGCCGGCGTTCACGCTGGTCGGCAAGGATCTGGCCGATGTCTCGCTGGCAAGCTTCGCCGGCAAGCGCAAGGTGCTCAATATCTTCCCCAGCATCGATACCGGCGTGTGCGCCGCATCGGTGCGTCGTTTCAACGAACTGGCCGGGCAGCTCGACAACACCGTGGTGCTGTGCATTTCGGCCGATCTGCCGTTCGCGCAGGCGCGCTTCTGCGGTGCCGAGGGGCTCGATCACGTGGTGACGCTCTCGACCATGCGCGGCCAGCGGTTTCTGGGCGATTACGGCGTGGCGCTGGCCAGCGGCCCGCTGGCTGGCGTGGCGGCGCGCGCCGTACTGGTGCTGGACGAACACGACAAGGTGATCCATGCCGAGATGGTCGGTGAAATCACCCATGAACCGGATTACGACAAGGCGCTGTCCGTGCTGAAGTGACGCCGCGGACGGGTGCTGCACATCCTTGCAAGGGTGGCAGCATGCCGGCGCTTTTTGCGTCGTCGTAACGACTGCGCCCGGCCATTGCTGGCCGGGCGCAGGGTGGACATGCCGGGACCAGGTGCTCAGGAACCGACGGTCAGCGTGCCCTTCATCAGGGTGGCGTGGCCCGGGCAGGTGCAGAAGAACGCATACACTTCGCCACTCTTGAGTTTGGATACGTCGAACTTGGTCGTGTCCGAATCGCCGCCGCCAATCAGCTTGGTGCTCGCGATGACCTGGGGGTCGTTCGGCTTCACGTAGTTGTTCGCCAGGCCGGCGGTCAAGCCGTCGGAAAGGATGTTGCTCTCGTTGGCGCTCTCGCTGAGCACCCAGTTGTGGCCCATCACGGACCTCGGCATCGAGCCGGTATTCTTCAGGGTCACCGAGAACGTCTTGCAGGCCTTCGGCACCACGATGGACGACTTGTCGAATCGCATCTGGTCGTTGCCCGTGATGGTGGTCGAGCACTGGGCGGCCCACAGCGGGGTCGACAGCAACGCAAGGGCGACAAGGGCAATGAGTCTACGCATGATCTGATTCTCCGGTGGATGAGTAAGTGGGTGTGATCGTGGAACCTGTGACGGATTCTGCGCAGCATCGCTTCGGCTGGCCTTGATCTTGATCAAGAGGTGCCTGCTCGTTGTCGTCGATACAGGTTCGGGCGCACCGGGCAGGTTGCACACTACTGGAGGCGTCATGCTTCGACGGCGGACGGCGCCTGCGGGCAGGCAATGCCGTGAAACGCCCGTACCGCATGGGTTTCGCGCGTCGGCGGCGAGCTTGCAGGAGAGCGTCGGCATTGGCCGGTTTTGCCTGTTTCACCGAGTGACGCGTCGTTCAAATGGACGGCCGGGCAAAATGTCGCAGCATGGTTCTCGTCGAGCTCGTCAATAAGGGTTTCGCGCCACAGCTCGATCGGGCCAGCGAAGGGTTCCTGTGGCAAAAACCGAAACGCACGGCAGAAACAAAAAAGCCCACGTCGACTCTCGTCGGCGCGGGCTCTTGCAGCCCGGCCGACCAAAGTCCGACCGGCTGCCAGGTTTCCGGACAGGCGTTTTACTTCGCCACGACCCGCACCATCTCCAGGCACTTGTTCGAATAGCCCCATTCGTTGTCGTACCAGCTGACCAGCTTGACGAAGGTGCTGTCCAGCGCGATGCCGGCATCCGCGTCGAACACCGAGGTGCAGGTTTCGCCGCGGAAGTCGGTGGCGACGACCTTGTCCTCGGTGTAGCCGAGTACGCCCTTCAGCGCGCCCAGGCTCTGCGCCTTCATTTCCGCGCAGATCTCCGCGTAGGTCGCGTCCTTCACCAGCTCGACCGTCAGATCGACCACGGACACGTCCGAGGTCGGCACGCGGAAGCTCATGCCCGTGAGCTTCTTGTTGAGCTCGGGGATCACCACGCCGACGGCCTTGGCGGCGCCGGTGGACGACGGGATGATGTTCTCCAGGATGCCGCGGCCGCCGCGCCAGTCCTTGTTGGACGGGCCATCGACGGTCTTCTGCGTCGCGGTGGCGGCGTGCACGGTGGTCATCAGGCCGCGCTTGATGCCCCACTTGTCGTTGAGCACCTTGGCCACCGGGGCCAGGCAGTTGGTGGTGCAGCTGGCGTTGGAGATGATCGCCTCGCCCTTGTACGTCTTGTCGTTGACGCCGAACACGAACATCGGTGTGTCGTCCTTCGACGGCGCGGACAGGATCACTTTCTTCGCGCCCGCATCCAGGTGTTTCTGCGCGGTTTCCTTGGTCAGGAACAGGCCGGTGGATTCGATCACCACGTCGGCGTTCACTTCGTTCCACTTCAGGTTGGCCGGATCGCGTTCCTGGGTCAGACGGATGGTCTTGCCGTTCACCACCAACTGGCCGCCCTCGACCCTCACGTCGCCCTTGAAACGGCCGTGCACCGAGTCGTAGCGCAGCATGTAGGCGAGATAGTCCGGCTCGAGCAGGTCGTTGATCGCGACGATCTCGATGTCGCTGCCGAAGTTCTGTACCGCTGCGCGAAGCACGTTGCGGCCGATGCGGCCGAAGCCGTTGATGCCGACCTTGATGGTCATGGGGTGTCCTCCGGAAGGGAATGAAAACGAGACCGCGGCAAGCGGCCGGCAAAGCGGCGATTTTACAGCCAATCGGCCTCTGGCGCTCGCTGGCAACCTGTCGGAGTTTGGCCGGCCGGGCTGCGAATCCGTCTGCGCGGTCCGCTATCTGCCGCTCGATGCCCATGGAACCGCCATGGGCCGGCGAATCGTCGAGTTATGTCCTCGCACAGCCGAATTCTCGTCTCGACCACCAGCGGCCCGGCAGGCTGCTGACGCGGGCGAACGCCGCAGAGAACCCATGGCGCTGGTTACACGGTGCGGGTTCATCATGTTGCAGTGATGGCTGTGGCAGACTCGCGAACCCACCCGTCGGATCATTCGCGATGCCTGTCACGCGCCGCCTCGTCGCCTTGCTTGCCTGCCTGATCATTGCGCCCGCGCAGGCGTGGGGGCCACTCGGCCACCAGGTGGTGGCGGCGCTTGCGCAGCGGCAATTGAGTCCGGCCGCCGAGGCTCAGGTGGAGCGCCTGCTGGCGGCCGATCGCACGCGCGCACTGGCCGACATCGCCAACTGGCCGGACCAGCTCCGGGACGATCCGGCGCAGCAGGCATTGTGGAAACGGACACGACGTCTGCACTACATCAACTTCCACGACAGCGGTTGCGATTACCAGCCGCCGCGCGATTGCCGGGATGGCCTTTGCGTGGTTGCCGGCCTGCAGCATTACGTGGCCGTGCTGGGCGACCCCGCGCAGCCGCTGGCGGCGCGTCGCGAAGCGTTGAAATTCGTGGTGCATCTGGTGGCCGATGTCCATCAGCCGCTGCACGCCGGCTACCGTGACGACCGCGGCGGCAACACTTTCCAGGTGCGAATGGACGGCAAGGGCAGCAACCTGCACCGGGTCTGGGATTCGGGGCTGCTCGATACCCGCGGCCTCGACTGGCAGGCCTATGCGAAGGTACTCGCTGCGCGTGGCCAGGTGCCGTTGCCGCCGGCGATCGCGCCATTCGGCAATCCCTATGCGCAGTGGGCGGAGGAGTCCTGCCGGATTACCGCGGAACCCGGTTTCTATCCGTCCGGCCACCGGATCAGCCGGGCCTATGTCGATGCCGAGTTGCCGCTGGCCGAGTTGCGTCTGCGCCAGGCCGGTCGACGGCTGGCCCAGGTGTTGAACGCGGCACTGAGCCGTTGATGCGCCGGTTCCCCGTCGTGTGATGCCGCCGACGGGTTGGCGACCTGACGATCGACGCTGGGATGTTTCAGGGCCGGCCGGTCGGCGCTGGCGACCGGCATGGCCGCCCGATGGCAAGAGCGGTTCACGTTGCATACGTTTGCAGATGCTGGTCAGATCGCCCGCATCTGCTAACCTGAATGACATGACTGAAACTACTCTTCGCCGTACCAAGATCGTCGCCACCCTGGGGCCCGCCACCGATGCGCCGGGCATGCTTGCCAAGCTGATTGCCGAAGGCGTCGACGTGGTTCGCCTGAACCTGTCGCATGGCCAGCCGGATGACCATCGCGCACGTGCCATTGCGGTTCGTGCGGCAGCGGCGGAGGCCGGGCGCGAAGTCGGCGTGCTGGCCGATCTGCAAGGGCCGAAGATCCGCATCGAGACATTCGCGAACGGGCCGGTGCAGCTGGCCGAAGGCGACCATTTCGTGCTCGATTGCCGCGCCGACGCGCCGCCGGGCGATGCCCAGCGTGTTGGCGTCAGCTATTACGGCTTGCCGCAGGACGTGCACGCCGGCGATGTGCTGTTGCTCGACGACGGACTGGTGGCATTGACCGTGCTGGAAGTCGTCGGCGCCGAAGTGCGTTGCCAGGTACTGATCGGCGGCAAGCTGTCCAATCGCAAGGGCCTCAACCGGCAGGGCGGCGGGCTGTCGGTAACGGCGCTGTCGGACAAGGACAAGGCCGACATCAAGCTGGCCGCCGAGATCGGCGCGGATTTCCTGGCGGTGTCGTTCGTGCGCTCGGCCGAGGACATGCATCAGGCGCGCCGCTTGCTGCACGAGGCCGGCGGCAATGCCTCGTTGGTGGCCAAGATCGAGCGCGCCGACGCGATCCCGGTACTGGGCGAGATCATCGACGCCTCCGACGTGGTGATGGTGGCGCGCGGCGACCTGGGCGTCGAGATCGGCGATGCCGAACTGCCCGGCCTGCAGAAGAAGATCATCCGCGAATCGCTGCAACGCAACCGCGCGGTGATCACCGCCACGCAGATGCTGCAGTCGATGGTGCGCTCGCCGATTCCGACCCGCGCCGAGGTGCTCGACGTGGCCAATGCCGTGATCGACGGTACCGATGCGGTGATGCTGTCGGAGGAAACCGCCGCCGGCGATCATCCGGACAAGGCGGTGGCGGCGATGCGCCGTATCTGTCTCGGTGCCGAGCGCCAGTTCGAGCCGAAAGAGGACCTGACTAAGGGCAGGCACCAGCTCGATCGCACCGACCAGGCGATCGCGCTTGCCTCGATGATGCTGGCAGGCGAGCTGGGGGTGCGCGCCATCGTGGCGCTGACCGAGTCCGGCGCTACCGCGCAATGGTTGTCGCGTTATCGCACGGCGGTGCCGATCTATGCGCTCTCGCCGCTGGCCGATGCGCGTCGGCGCATGCTGATGCTGCGTGATGTGCATCCGGTGGCATTTGCCCATCAAGGGCAGAATTCGGCGGCCACGGCGCGTGCGGCGGTACAGCAGTTGTTCGCGCAGGGCCGGCTCAGTGAGGGCGACCGTGTGGTGCTCACCCATGGCGACCATGTCGGTCGCGGTGGCGGCACCAACACGCTGAAGCTGCTTTCGGTCGGTGCCGACGGCATGGTCGAGAGCCTGCGCGATCTCTGATGGCCGATCGCGGGTTGTGCGGCGGGCCGTCGCGCTTGCCGCCGGCGAACGCCGGGGCGGCTACACTGTGTCAGGACGTGAGCCGCGTCTTGCACAGGAGGTTGCCATGAAGTCGTCAGTTCATCCGTTCCGCTGCGGGGTGCTGTTCGTGCTCGCACTGGGCTGCATCGCCCCGGCGATGGCGCAGACCCGCAGGGTCGATCCGCAGGATCTTTATCGTTACTGGATCCTGCTCAACACCTCGATCAAGCTGGACGCGCCCAACAGCGGACTCAATCTGGACAAGCCCGGCTGCGCGGCCGTGACCTACACGGTCGGTTCGGATGGCGTGCCGATGAACGTGGCGCTGGTCAAGCTGGTGCCCAAGAGCGACCTGGGGCCGATGGCGGTCAGTGCGGTATCCCATTTCCGCTATGGGCCGTCGCTCAGCAACCGCGTGGGCGAGCCGGTGGCGACCTATTACGTCGTGCCGTTCAACGCGCCGACGGACAAGGCACAGCGCCAGCATCTGCTCGATGCCTGCAAGTTGCCCGGCTACGGCCCGTAGCGAGGGCCTTGCGGGCGGCACGTCCATGTCGCCAATTGGCCTATAATTCCGTTTTCCAACCATGCCGCGTCGGTCCCGATGCGGCCTCAACCTTGGTGTGGGCGGACCTCGCCCTTGCTACCCGGAGTCGTCATGAGTATTGAAGATCTCGAAAGCGTCGCCCTGGCGATGGTCGCGCCCGGCAAGGGCATCATCGCCATCGACGAGTCGACCAACACGATCAGGAAACGCTTCGAGGCCGTCGGCATCGAGAACACCGAGGAGAATCGCCGCGCCTACCGCGAGTTGCTGCTGACCACGCCGGGCCTGAACGAACACATCTCCGGCGCGATCCTGTACGACGAGACGATCCGGCAGTCGACCCGCGACGGCGTGCCGTTCACCCAGATCATGAAGAAGGCCGGCATCATCCCCGGCATCAAGGTCGACAAGGGACCGCAACCGCTGGCCGGTTTCCCGGGCGATGTCGTCACCGAGGGGCTCGACGGTCTGCGCGAGCGCCTGCAGGAATACGCCAAGCTGGGCGCGCAGTTCGCCAAGTGGCGTGCGGTGATCAACATCAGCGAGGACAACCCCAGTTCCACCGCGATCGAGGCGAACTGCCACGTGCTCGCACGTTATGCAGCGCTGTGCCAGGAAGCGGGTATCGTGCCGATGGTCGAGCCCGAGGTGATCATGGACGGCGACCACAGCATCGAGGTCAGCTACGAGGTGCACGAGGCCGTGCTGCGCAGCCTGTTCAACGCGCTGTACGAGCAGAACGTGATGCTCGAAGGCACCATCCTCAAGGTCAGCATGGTCATCCCCGGCAAGGATTGCGACGAGCAGGTGGACGTCGAGGAAGTGGCCGAAGCCACCGTGCGCGTACTCAAGAGCACCGTGCCGGCCGCGCTGCCGGGCATCGTGTTTCTCTCCGGTGGGCAGACCGACGAGCAGTCCACTGCGCATCTGAACGCGATGAACCGCATCGGGCCGCATCCGTGGCCGCTGTCGTTCTCCTATGGCCGGGCCATGCAGCAGGCGGCACTGAAGCTGTGGGCGAAGGACATGAAGGCGAACTACGCCGAAGCGCAGAAGACCGTGCATGCCCGTGCGCGGGACAATGGTCTGGCTGCGCTGGGGCAGTGGAACGGCTGATCCCCGCCGGAGCGAGTCTTCACGTCGCCCCGGCGGCGCGAAGACTTGCCCCAGGCAAGGTGTTCCGATCATCGTGAAGCCGGGCACTGGCCGCCCGGCATGAAGAAGCCGCGTTTCCGCGGCTTCTTGTCGAGCGTGCTACCTACTTGATCCGTGCGTCGGCGCGCAGCGCCTCGGCCTTGTCGGTCTTCTCCCACGAGAACGCGGTGAAGGTGTTGCCGTTGGCGTCCTTCAGCTGTTGCGGGCTGCGGCCGAAGTGGCCGTAGCTGGCGGTCTGCTGGTACATCGGGTGGATCAGGTCGAGCATCTTCAGGATGCCGTACGGCCGCAGGTCGAAATGCTTGCGGATCAGCTTCTCGATCTTGTCGTCGCTGATCTTGCCGGTACCGAAGGTGGTGACCGAGATCGAGGTGGGATGCGCCACGCCGATCGCGTAGCTCACCTGCACTTCGCAGCGGTCGGCGATGCCGGCGGCGACGATGTTCTTGGCCACGTAGCGTGCGGCGTAGGCGGCCGAACGGTCGACCTTGGAGGGATCCTTGCCGGAGAACGCACCGCCGCCGTGGCGGGCAAAGCCGCCGTAGGTGTCGACGATGATCTTGCGCCCGGTCAGGCCGCAGTCGCCGACCGGCCCGCCGATCACGAACTTGCCGGTCGGGTTGATGTGGAACTTGGTGCCCTTGTGCAGCCATTTGGCCGGCAGCACCGGCTTCAGGATATGTTCGCGCACTGCCTCGATCAGATCCTTCTGCTTGATGTCCGGGTCGTGCTGGGTCGACAGCACCACGGCGTCGATCGCCACCGCCTTGTCGTTTTCGTAGCGCAGGGTGACCTGGCTCTTGGCGTCCGGACGCAACCACGGCAGCGGCGCGTTCTTCTTCTTGCGCACCTTGGCCTGCTGCTCGACCAGGCGATGCGAGTAATGGATCGCCGCCGGCATCATGTCCTTGGTCTCGTTGGTGGCGTAGCCGAACATCAGGCCCTGATCGCCGGCACCCTGGTCTTCCGGGTTCTTGCGGTCCACACCCTGGTTGATGTCCGGCGACTGCTTGCCGATGAGGTTCAGCACGCCGCAGGTGGCGCCGTCGAAGCCGACGTCGCTGGAGTTGTAGCCGATGTCGACGATCACCTTGCGGGTCAGCGCTTCCAGATCGATCCATGCGCTGGTGGTGATTTCGCCGGCGACGATCGCCACGCCCGTCTTCACCATCGTTTCGCAGGCCACGCGCGCACGCGGATCCTGCGCGATGATCGCGTCGAGCACGGCGTCGGAAATCTGATCGGCGACTTTGTCCGGATGGCCTTCGGAAACCGATTCGGAGGTGAAGAGATGGCTGCTCATTGCGGGATACATCCTTCCTTTCGGATGAAGAGATAAATGAAGTTGGCCATGATACAACGGGTCGGACCGGTTTGCAGCCGGCTGGCGGGCCGGCGGCGCGGGTGCGGTTCAGCCGTCTGGACGGCTGCGCACGGCGGCCACCACTCCGGCACGGCGCCCCGCATCGGCGGCGATCGCCGTGCCCGGCCCGGTACAGCGCACGGTCGGCGGTGTTCGAAGGCGTCGTCCGGCCTGTCGCCGATCCGCAGCGGCCAGCGTGTCTGGACGCGATCAGGCTGATCGATGGATACGTGCCGGGAACCTGCGGGGAGCCGGGCATTCATGGGCGATGGTCCGCATTCGCTGCGCCGCGATGGTACGTGATGCCACGGGCGAAGGCACGCAAGACCGTTTCCGGCTCCGGCGAGCGAAATGCCGGAACGCATCAGGCTGCCGCGCGCAGGCCATCGCCCAGCAGGGCAAAGTAATCCCGGGTCAGCCGCAGCTGTTCGTCGGCGCTTTCGGCGCGCTGGGCTACATGACGAAAGGCTGCGTTCTGCGGGCGGTCCTTCGCATACCAGCCCAGATGCTTGCGCGCGATGCGCACGCCGGCCTGCTCGCCGTAGAACGCGTAGAGCTGTTCGAGGTGGCCGAGCAGGATCTGCGCCACCTCGGCCGGCGACGGTTCGGGCAGCAGCTCGCCGGTGGCCAGGTAATGCGCGATCTCGCGGAAGATCCACGGACGGCCCTGGGCGCCGCGGCCGATCATCACGGCGTCGGCGTCGGTGACCTCAAGCACGTGCTCTGCCTGTTGCGGCGTGACGACGTCGCCGTTGGCCAGCACCGGAATGCGCACGGAAGCTTTTACGGCCGCGATTGTCCCGTACTCGGCCTCGCCCTCGTACTTGTCCGCGCGGGTGCGCCCGTGCACGGCGAGCGCCGCGATGCCGGCGTCCTCGGCGATCCGGGCGATGTTCAGCGCGTTGCGGTTCTGCTGGTCCCAGCCGGTGCGGATCTTCAGCGTCACCGGCACGTCCACCGCAGCGACCACCGCCTTGACGATGCGCGCCACCAGCGGCTCGTCCTGCAGCAGCGCCGAGCCCGACCACACGTTGCACACCTTCTTCGCCGGGCAACCCATGTTGATGACGATGATCTGGGCGCCATTGGCCACGTTGAAGCGGGCCGCCTCGGCCAGCATCGCCGGGTCGTAGCCGGCGATCTGCACGCTGACCGGCTCGGGTTCGCCGGCATGATCCATCCGCTGCAGCGACTTGCGCGTATGCCACAGCCGCGGGTCCGACGCGGTCATCTCCGACACGGCCAGACCCGCGCCGAGCCGTTTGCACAGCAGGCGGAACGGCTTGTCGGTGACGCCGGCCATCGGGGCGAGCACCAGCGGCGGGTCGATGCGGTAGCGGCCGATCTTCATCCGCGCATTGTAGCGGCAGCCGGGACCGCCGCCCGGCTCGCAGTCAGGGTGCGGCCACTTCGCCGCGGCCGGGATGCGCGCTGGCAAGCGCATGGGCATCGTGCTTGTGCCGGAACAGGAAGACGAACAGCAGCGCCACCACCAGCGAATACGACGCGAACGTCATCCAGATGCCGTGCCAGTCCTTGCTGCCGTCGGCGTGGGTGAACCAGGTATCGATGATCAGGCCGCTCAGCGAGCTGCCCAGTACCGCGCCGACGCCGTTGGTCATCAGCATGAACAGCCCCTGCGCGCTGGCGCGGATCGCCGGGTCGCTCTGCCCCTCCACGAACAGCGAGCCGGAGATATTGAAGAAGTCGAAGGCCATGCCGTAGACGATGCACGAGAGCACGATCATCCACAGGCCCGGACCCGGATCGCCGTAGGCGAACAGGCCGAAGCGCAGGGTCCACGCCAGCATGCTGATCAGCATCACGGTCTTGATGCCGAACCGCTTCAGGAAGAACGGGATGGCCAGGATGAACAGCGTTTCGGAGACTTGCGAAATCGACATGATGATCGCGGGATAGCGCACCGCGATCAGGCCCTTGTAGGCATCGACCGTGGCGAAATCGTGCAGGAAGGTGTCGCCATAGGCATTCGTCAGCTGCAACGCGGCACCCAGCAGCATCGCGAAGACGAAGAAGATCGCCATCTTGCCGTTGCGGAACAGTTTGAACGAGGTCAGCCCGAGCATGTCCAGCAGCGACTTGTCCGGCAGGCGTCCGAGCTTGGGCGGGCAGGGCGGCAGGCTGAACGCGTACAGGCCGAGTACCAGCGCCGCGGCGGATGCCACATAGAATTGCCCGGTCGAGGTTTCCAGATGCAACAGGCTGACTGTCCACAGCGCCGCGATGAAACCGATCGTGCCCCACACCCGGATCGGCGGGTAGTCGATCACCACGTCCTTGCCGTCACCCTTCAGCGCCGAGTATGCCACCGCGATCGCCAGCGAGATCGTGGGCATGTAGCACATCATGTTCAGCAGCATCACCCAGAACAGGGTGGTGGGATTGTCGATGCCCGGGATGATGAACAGCACCACCGCGCCGGCGATGTGCAGCAGGCCGTAGAGCTTTTCCGCGTTGATCCACTTGTCGGCGATCACACCCATCAGCGAGGGCATGAACAGCGAGGCGATGCCCATGGTCGAGAAGATCGCGCCGAACTGGGCGCCGGACCAGTGCCGGTACTGGAACCAGTAGGCGCCGATGGTGATCAGCCATGAGCCCCAGACGAAGAACTGCAGGAAGTTCATCGCAACGAGTCGCAGCTTGAGGCTCATGGGCGGATTTCCGGCATCGGTGTTCCCGGGCAATGCCACGGGGCGATCCCCTGGCCTTGAAGCTTCGGCAGGTTAGACAACCGGCACGCGCCCGGCAAGGCGTGACGCAGCGCAACCCGGTCCGGCGGGTTCAATCCGCTGCGAACAGGGCCTCAGCCACGCGCTCGCGCAGTACCGGCAGCAGTTCCTCGGCGAACCACGGATTGCGTGCCAGCCACAACCGATTGCGCGGACTCGGGTGCGGCAGCGGCAGACGCGCGTGGGCGAGGTGTTCGCGCCAGGTCAGCATGGTATCGGTCAGGCGGGTGCCGCGTGGCAGGCCGAGCAGGCCCGCCTGCGCATACTGGCCGATCACCAGGGTCAGCCGCACCCTGGTGAGCAGCGGCAGCAGCCGCGGATGCCAGTTCGGTGCGCATTCCGGACGTGGCGGCAAGTCGCCGCCCGGTGCCGTGCCGGGGAAGCACAAGCCCATCGGCACGATCGCAATGCGGCTGGCGTCGTAGAACGTGTCGCGGTCGATCCCGAGCCAGTCGCGCAGCCGCTCGCCGCTGACATCATTGAACGGTATGCCGGTGTCATGCACCCTGCGCCCGGGCGCCTGGCTGACGATCAGCAGCCGCGCCGACGCCGATGCCTGCAGCACCGGTCGCGGTCCCAGCGGCAGCTGGGCCGCGCAGATCCGGCAGGCACGGATTTCGGCAAGCAGGCGATCCAGCCCGTCGGCGCCCGGCTCGCCGTTCAAGGCAGCAGTTTTCCCGGATTGAGGATGCCGTCCGGATCGAACGCAACTTTGATGTTGCGCATCAGCCCGAGCGTGCTCGGCGACAGGGCCAGCGGCATGAACTCGCGCTTGAGCATGCCGATGCCGTGCTCGCCCGACAGCGTGCCCTCGAGTGCGATCACCAATGCGAAGACCTCGGCCAGGCACGCCTGTGCACGCGCGTGCTCGGCGTCGTCGCGCGGCAGCAGGTTGACGTGCAGGTTGCCGTTGCCAGCGTGGCCGAAAGTGACGATCAGTACGCCATGGGTCGTCGACAGTTGCTTGATGCCGTCGACCAATGCCGGCAGATGGCTCACCGGCACGACAACGTCCTCGTTGATCTTGTGCGGCGAGATCGTGCGCTGCGCCGGCGACAGTGCCTTGCGTGCCGCCCACAGGGCGCGGGTTTCCTCGGCGCCTTGCGCAATCTTCAACTCATCGAGCCCCTCGCCACGGGCGGCGGCCGAGACTGCCGCGACGGCGCTGGGCAAGGTCTCCGGCTCGCCATCCACTTCGATCAGCAGCATCGCGCCGGCCAGCGGCACGCTGTCGCCGCCGTGGTCGTGCGCCAGTTTCAATGCCACGTCGTCCATGAACTCCAGCGCGCACGGCGTCACCGGTTGCGCCATGATTCGCGCCACAGCGCGGGCGGCGGCGCCGACATCGCGGTAGGTGGCGCGCAGCGTGCGCAGCGCCGAGGGTTTCGGCGTGAGTTTCAGGGTGGCTTCGGTGATCAGCGCCAGCGTGCCTTCCGAACCGATCAGCAACCGGGTCAGGTCGTAACCGGTGGCGCCCTTGCTGGTGTAGGTGCCGCAACGGAAACCCTCGCCGTTGCCGGCAACCGCACGCAGGCCGAGCGTGTTTTCGCGCGGGCTGCCGTATTTCACCGTGCGCGGGCCGGCCGAGTTGCAGGCCAGATTGCCGCCGATGCTGCACCACGGCGCCGAGCTGGGATCGGGCGGCCAGAAGAAACCGTGCGCCGCCAGTGCCTGCTGCAGGTCGCCGTTCAGCACGCCCGGTTCGACTACCGCGAGGCGGTTGTCCGGGTCGATCCGCAGGATCCGGTTCATCCGCTCGAAACTCACCACCACGCCGCCGTTCACCGGCACCGTGGCGCCGGTGGTGTTGCTGCCGCGACCGCGTGCAATCACCGGCACCCGATGCTTCCGGCAGGCCTGCACCAGCAACTCGACCTGGGCATGTTCGGTGGCGAACACCACTGCATCGGGCAGAGCGTGCAGGCGCGAGTTGTCGTAGGCGTAGGCGATGCGTTCGGCTTCGCCGGTGGCGAACGCATCGGCGGGGAAAATGTCGCGCAGGCTGGCGAGCAGTTCGGTGGACAGAGGCATGCGTGAAGCGTAATCCACTCGCGGGGATAATTTGCTGTTCACCGATTTCGCTGCAACCTCGATTTCGTGCAGGAGCGCGCTTGCGCGCGATGCTCTTGCTTTCCTCCGGCGAAGAGCATCGCGCGCAAGCGCGCTCCTACGGTACGGCAAAAGCATCGCGCGCAAGCGCGCTCCTACGGGGTCGATGCAGCCTCGAAGGCGCCGCGCAGCCAGTTACGGCGGATCGCATCGGCCGGGCCGTCGTAGCTGACCACATCGAAGCGGCAGGCACGCCGCGCGTGTTGCGGATGGGCCGCGAGCCAGTGCCCGGCGGCCTGGATCAGCCGGGCCTGCTTGCTGGTCGTGACCGAGGCGGCGGCATCGCCATGACCGGCACTCTGGCGATAGCGGACTTCGACGAACACCACGGTGTCGCCGTCGCGCATCACCAGATCCAGCTCGCCGTGGCGCGTGTTGTAGTTGCGCGCGAGCAGGCTCAGCCCGGCCTGTTCGAGCTCGGCGCAGGCGCGTTGCTCGAAGGGGTCGCCGATGGTGCGCATCAGCCCGCGGCCGACGGATTGCCGCTGGTCGACGATGAGCCTGCCGGCACCGGCTCGGTCGTTGCCGGTGGCGTACTGGAGGGAACGTCGTCCACCTGCAGACTGCCACCGAGCGGCCGCGCCAGACCATCCTGGAACCTGGCCCAGATCAGCACGCGACGCACGCGGCCGAACTGGTCCGCGGCAAGCTGCCCGCTGGCACCGGGCAGGTAACTGCCGGGGTGCTCGCGCAGCCAGTCGAGGTATGGCACAAGGTTCCAGGCATCCATGCCGAACGCGAACAGTCGTGCGGCGCCGTCACGGGCGGCCGGAAGCCGGGCGGCGATGTCGTCATGATTGGGCAGGCCGGGCTGGGCATTGAACAGCCATGGTGCATCGCAGAACTCCACGCCATCCAGATCGCGGTCGGCCGTGGCGTTGTCGGAGCCGGCATAGACGTGGGAGGTGGCGAAAATCGGCAGGTGGATGTTCGCGATCTGCATCTGCGGCAGCAGCATGCGCGCCTGGTTCGGCCGCATGCTGATGAAGATCCCGGTATCCGTGGCGGTCGCTGTGCCCGGCATCGTGTCGTTGCCGGTACCGGTGCTGGCAATCATCGGGATGCCGGCGGTTTTCAGTCCGCCGAGCACGTTGGTGAAGTCCGTCAAGGTAGCCATGCCGTCCAGCTGGCCGCCGCGGGCGGCCAACTCGGCCTTGAATGCGCTGGCGGCGCGCTGGGCGAAGTCGTCGCCGGAGATCAGCACATAGGCATGCCGCAGGCCTCGTTCGACCATGTGATCGGCAGCCTGGGCACCTTCGGTTTCCGGCAGCAAACCGAATTCGCTGGCATCGCCTGCCGGCAGTTGCCGGTTGTCGGGATGATTCAACGCCAGCACCGGCACGGGCAGCTGCGCCTGGCCGAACACCGCGGCGACTTCATTGCGGGCCAACGGGCCGACCACCAGTTTCGCGCCATCCTGGACTGCCTGCTGGTAGGCCTTGACGGCGCCGTCCGGTGTGCCATGACTGTTGTACACGCGCACCAGCGGACGCGGTGCGTGGTTTTGGCCGGCATTGATGTAGGCGGCGAAAAAACCCTCCCGGATCGACGTGCTGGCTGCCGCATAGTTGCCGTCGCCGGGCAGCAGCAGAGCGATCTGCGCCGGCACCTTGTAGCCTTCGCGCACATTCGCGCCGGGACCGGGCATGAGGGTGCCGACCGGCTGCTGCAGGGCGATCTGCGGCCGCGCCACGGCCACACCGAGCTGAGTGAGGGCCTCGTCGACCCAGGACAGCATGCGATCGTCCGGGGTCATCGCGGCAGCGCGCTGCTTGAGCGACTCGATGCCGACCTTGCGCAAGAGGTCGAGCGCCTGCTGGCGGTTCTGCGACTGGTCGAAACCGCTCAGTTGGCTGTCCATCTCAATACGGGTGCGCGCGGCGCCCCAGTTGTCGCCGTTGGCGGCCATCGCACGGGCGCGCAGCTCATACAGGCGCAACTGAAGTGATGGCGGCACGGTGGCGTTTGGCTGGCTGGTGAGCCGCAGTGCGGTGGCGGGGTCATGCCGGGACAGCGCCAGTTCGGCCTGCAGCAGGTCCAGACGCAACGGTTCGTCGCCACTCAGGCGTCGCGATCTGATCTGCGCAAGAGTGGCAGCTGCTTGCTCGATCTGACCTTCCTGCCGCCACGCCTCGGCGGCGAGCAGGCGATAGTGGTCCTGGCGGCCCGTGGATTGGGCGGCCAGTGCCAGATAGGCCTGTGCGGACTGCTCGAACTGCCCCTGTTGCGCCAGTGCGGCGGCACTGCGCGCGGCCGCGATTTCGGCCGGCGAGCGATGGATGTTCGTCGGTATGCAACCGGTCAGCGCGAATGCAAGCAGCAGTCCGATCGCGGCGGCGCGCGAGAGGCGCATGAGGCGCATGGGAATTCCCTTGATCGTCATGGTCGTCAATGAGCGATCATAGCGGATCGCATTGCCCGGTCGTGGCGCAGGAGTTTTCCGATGTCATCAGTTCAGCCCGGTTGCCTCTGGGTCGTGGCTACCCCGATCGGTCATCGCGACGATCTGTCCGCCCGCGCCATCGACAGCTTGCGTGCGGTCGCGGTGATCGCCGCCGAGGACACCCGTCACAGCCGCCCGCTGCTGCTGCATCACGGTATCGATACGCCGTTGATCGCATTGCACGAACACAATGAACGCGATGCGGTGGAGGCGATCGTGCGGCGGATGCTGGCGGGCGATTCGGTGGCGCTGATTTCGGACGCCGGTACGCCATTGATCAGCGACCCGGGGTTTCGCCTGGTGCGCGCAGCGCGTGCGGCGGGCATTCGCTGCGTGCCGGTGCCCGGCGCGTGTGCGGCCATCGCGGCGCTGTCGGTGGCCGGATTACCGAGTGATCGTTTCGTGTTCGAGGGGTTTCTGCCGCCGAAGGCGGCGGCGCGGCGCGGTCGGTTGCAGGAACTGGCCGGCGACGCGCGCACGCTGATTTTCTACGAATCCTCGCATCGGGTCGCCGAGAGCCTCGCCGACATGCGTGATGTCTTCGGTGGCGAGCGCGAGGCGGTGCTGGCACGCGAACTGACCAAGCTGTTCGAGACCGTGATTGGCGAGCCGCTGGCGGAACTGACTGCGCGGGTGATGGCCGATCCCGACCAGCAGCGCGGCGAATGCGTGCTGCTGGTCGCCGGCTGTAGCGAGGAGGCCGATGCAAAATTGGCCGAAGGTCGACGTATCTTCGCGATCCTGCGCGAGGAACTGCCGCCGGCAAAGGCGGCCAAACTTGCCGCGGCGATCAGCGGCGCGCCGCGCAAGGGGCTCTACGTGGGGTAGGAGCGCACCTTGTGCGCGATGCTTTTGGCGATGACATCGGTAAAAAAAGGCATCGCGTACAAGGTGCGCTCCTACTAGACTGCACGTGGAGTCGGCCGGACAGTCGCGTCGCGCGATAAGCGCATCGAGGAAAGTCCGGGCTCCACAGGGCAGAGTGCCAGGTAACTCCTGGGCAGCGCGAGCTGACGGCCAGTGCAACAGAGAGCAGACCGCCGATGGCCCGCAAGGGCACAGGTAAGGGTGAAAGGGTGCGGTAAGAGCGCACCGCGTACGGGGCCAACGCCGTACGGCACGGTAAACCCCACTCGGAGCAAGACCAAATAGGGGAACGATAACGCGGCCCGCGTTGTTCCCGGGTAGGTTGCTGGAGCCAGGCGGCGACGCCTGGCCGAGAGGAATGACTGTCGCGTCGCAAGACGTACAGAACCCGGCTTACAGGCCGACTCCACCTCTTTGCATGACACATCAACCAGCACGGCGCGTCGTCGCGCTGGTTGATGTGTGCGTGTGTGAACGGCGATTCATCCGCAAATGTGCGTCGCGAGGCTGAATTCGACGGCATGCGGTCCGAAACAGCGCGCGGACCATTGTAAAAAATTCCATGCATTCAAACACCTTCCCGGTGTTTCTGAGAAAACGCTGGACATGTGGTCACAATTCTTCCTTTACTCCTTGATTCACAAGCGAAATTCCCTTGACAGTCTCACGGGGCGAGACTATCGTGGGTTCGGGTGTGAAATCGTGGGTTTTAGTGGAGTCAACCAATCGTGTTCCAGGGCGAAACCGCCATCACTGTAGACGACAAAGGGCGCCTGGCCATCCCGACCGTGTTTCGGGAGCAGGTGGCAAGCGAGTGCGCCAATCGTCTGGTGATCACCTACAACCCGTTCGAGTCGGGTTGCCTGTGGCTGTTTCCGTACGCGGCATGGGAACTGGTGCGCGATCAGGTCAATGCGCTTTCCAAGGTCGTCAAGGCCCACCGCGACATGCAGATGAAGCTGGTCGGCGCCGCGGCCGTGGTCGAGCCCGATGGGGCGTCGCGCATCCTGTTGCCTGCCAGTCAGCGCGCCACCACCGGAATCGACAAGAAAGCGGTGCTGCTGGGCATGGGCGACAAGTTCGAGTTATGGAGCGAACAGGAACACCTGAAGAAGATCCGCCAGACCATCGGCGAAGGCGAGATCACTCAGGCAATGGCGGAATTGCGCCTGTAAGGCGCAATCGGCACGTGGTGGGACGGGAGCGGGAGTGCGGCATGGCCGAGCAGCAATTGCGGCACATCCCGGTGATGCTGGCCGAAGCAGTGGAGGGACTCGCCGTGCACACTGGCGGGCGTTATCTCGATGGAACGTTCGGTCGCGGCGGTCACGCTCGCGCCATCCTCGCGCGCCTTGGCCCCGACGGCCGGCTGTTGCTGATGGATCGCGATCCGCAGGCGATTGCCGCGGCGCGCGAAGAGTTTGCCGCGGATCCGCGGGTGGCGATCCGGCATGGCAATTTTTCCGGTCTGGCCGACTGGGACGAGACCGCCGCCGGTCTGGACGGTGTGCTACTCGATCTGGGCGTGTCGTCACCGCAACTGGATGAGGCAGAGCGCGGTTTCAGTTTCATGGCCGATGCGCCACTGGACATGCGCATGGACACCAGCCAGGGCGAGAGCGCGGCGGATTTCCTGGCGCATGCCAGCGAGCGCGAGATCACCGAGGTGCTGTGGCAGTACGGTGAAGAGCGTCATGGCCGGCGGATCGCCCGGGCGATCGTTGCCGACCGAACCGCCACGCCGTTCACCCGCACCGGCCAGCTGGCTGCGCTGATCGAGCGCGTGGTCGGCCGGCGCGAGCCGGGCAAGCACCCGGCCACGCGCAGTTTCCAGGCATTGCGGATTCGCGTGAACGGCGAGCTGGATGCGCTGCAGCAGGGACTGAACGCCGCGCTGGAGCGACTCAAGGTCGGCGGCAGGCTGTCGGTGATCAGCTTCCATTCGCTGGAAGACCGCGCGGTGAAGCTGTTTGTTCGCGACCATGGCGGTCGCGTGAAGAACAGCCGTCGCGGGCCGCCGGTGCCGGCGATGCCGGCACGGCTGAAGGCGGTCGGCAAGGCGCAGTTTCCTTCCGCGGCCGAGCTCGCGGTCAATCCACGCGCGCGTTCGGCCGTGCTGCGGGTCGCGGAAAAATTGCCCACCGAGGGCCAGTCCGATGATGGCCGGTGCGGGGAGGGGCGCGCATGAAGGCGCTCGGCGCACTGTGCCTGTTGCTGCTGCTGGCTGCGGTGCTGGCCAGTGCGATCGGCGTGGTGTGGACGCGCAACGAAAGCCGCGTCTTGTTTGTCCAGTTGACGGCCCTGCAAAATCGGCGCGATGCATTGAACATCGAATACGGCAAGCTCGAACTGGAGCAGGCGACATACGCCGAGCCACGCCGCATTGACGACGAGGCGCGGCAGAAACTGGGCATGCTCGATCCGCGCCCGCAAGACATCCGGTTGTTGCGTCGATGATCTGGCGCCGTCGCATCGCGTCTGCACAGCAAGGCCATCGCCGTGTCGCCGGACCCAGCGCGCGCCGGCGCATGGTGCTGGTAGTCGGGTTGCTGGGTCTGGCGTCGATCGGGCTGATGGCGCGCGCGTTTGACCTGCAGGTCGTGCGCAAGCAGTTCTATCAGCGTCAGGGCGATGCGCGCTTCCTGCGCGAAATGCCGATCCCGGTCTCGCGCGGAACCATTTTTGACCGCAATGGCGAGCCGCTGGCCGTATCGACGCCGGTGCTGTCGATCTGGGCCAATCCGTCCGAGGTGCTGGAGAACGCGGATCGCATCCCGCAGTTGGCGAAGGTGCTGGGTGTGGATGCCGACGAATTGAAGGATCGACTGGCGCAGCGCGCCGATCGCGAGTTCGTCTACCTGCGCCGACAGATGGTGCCGGAGGCGGCGCAAGCCGTGCTGAAACTGGGCATCCCCGGCATCAACGGACAGCGCGAGTTCCGCCGGTACTATCCCTCCGGCGAAGTGACAGCGCATGTGCTCGGCTTCACCAATATCGACGACCACGGTCAGGAAGGTCTCGAGCTGGCCTATGACGACTGGCTGTCCGGCAAGCCGGGCGCCAAGCGGGTCATCCGCGACCGTATGGGTCATGTGGTGGAGGATGTCGAGCAGGTACGCGCGCCGAAGCCCGGGCGCAACCTCACGCTCAGCATCGACCGGCGCATCCAGTTCCTCGCCTACAGCGAACTGAAGAGCGCGCTGAAGAAGTACCAGGCCGATTCCGCTTCGATGGTGATACTCGACGTGAAGACCGGCGAAGTGCTGGCGATGGTCAACCTGCCGACCTACAACCCCAATGCCGTCAATGCCAGCAAGCCTGCCCAGCGCCGCAACCGCGCGATGACCGACGTGCTGGAGCCGGGCTCGACGATCAAGCCGGTGCTGATGGCGGCGGCGCTGTCCAGCGGCAAATTCACGCCGATCAGCCCGCTGATCGACACCACTGGCGGCCATTGGTATTTCCAGGGACACGACATTCACGACACCCACGATTACGGCGTGCTGACGCCGACCGGCGTCATCACCAAGTCGAGCAATGTCGGTGCCGCACACATCGCCATGGACCTCGATACGTCGCTGATGTACGACACCTATCGCGCGTTCGGCTTCGGCAACAGCACCAACAGCGGGTTTCCCGGCGAAGCCTCGGGCTACCTGAAGATCGGCCGCGACTGGCGCCCGCTTGAAAAGGCCATCATGGGCTACGGCTACGGCGTCAACGTGACCGTGCTGCAACTGGCCAATGCCTACGCCACCATCGCCGATGGCGGAGTGATGCACGATCCCAGCTTCATCAAGGGCGACGACAATCCGCCGAAGCAAATCATCTCGCCGGACGTGGCACGTCAGCTGATCCAGATGATGGAAACGGTAACCGGGCCGGGCAGTACCGCTCCGGAGGCGCGTATCGCCAACTACAGCGTGGCCGGCAAGACCGGTACGGCGCACAAGGCCGACGCTGGCGGTTATGCCAAAAGCAGTTACACCGCGGCGTTCGCCGGGATGGTGCCGGCAAGCAACCCGCGCATGGTCGGCGTGGTGGTGGTCGACAATCCCCAGAAGGGCAGCTACTACGGCGGCGTGGTTGCCGCACCGGTGTTCGCCAAGGTGATGGAAGGTGCGCTGCGCCTGCTCGATGTGCCGCCGGACAACATCGGCCGCTGGTATGTCGGCGGCCCGTTGCAGGGGGCCGGTGGGCTGGTCGGCAGCCAGCCGCCGGCCGATGCGCCGCTTGACGATGCACCGATTGACGGGGGTACGCCATGAGTACCGGCCACGTCGATCAGCTGTTGCTGGGTATCGCCGACGCGCAGGTTGCCACCATGCCGGGTGTCGGCCGCATCGTCGTGTCCGGGCTGACCCTGGACTCCCGCCAGGTGCAGCGCGGTGACGCTTTTTTTGCGCTGCGCGGAGCGCATGGCCATGGCATCGAGTTTGCCGCAGGTGCAGTGCGGCGTGGCGCTCAGGTGGTGCTGGCCGAAGCGCCGGCAGTCGACGTGGCGCCACTCGACGTACCGGTGTTGTGGATCGACGGCCTGCACGATCAGGTCGGCGAAATCGCCGCGCGCTTTTACGATCGCCCGGCCGAGTCGATGCGGATCATCGGTATCACCGGCACCAACGGCAAAACCTCCTGTGTGCAGTTGCTGGCGCAGGCGCTGACCCATCTGGGGCATCGGGCGGCCACCATCGGCACGCTCGGCGCCGGTCTGCATGGCCAGCTTCGCGATGGCGATCGCACCACACCCGATGCCGTGACGGTCCAGGCATTGCTGGCGGATTTTCGCGATGCCAGTGCCAGCCATGTGGCGATGGAGGTGTCATCGCACGCGCTGAAGCAGGGGCGGGTGGCCGCGGTGGATTTCGAGGTGGCGGCGTTCACCAATCTCACCCGTGATCACCTGGACTATCACGGCACCATGGAAGCCTATGGCGCGGCCAAGGCGAAGCTGTTCGCCTGGCCCGGGCTGCAGACTGCCGTGATCAATATCGACGATGCATTTGGCGCCAGCCTGGCGGATCGACTGCCAAGCGGCGTGCGGGCATTGCGGGTCAGCATGGCGGATGCCAGTGAGGCGGAAATTGCCGCCAGCGGCATCGTCACCTCGGCCGAAGGGCTTCAATTCCAGCTGCGCACGCCATGGGGCATGCGCAGGCTGGGCAGTCATCTGCTGGGCCGCTTCAACGTGGCCAACCTGCTCACCGTGGCGGGCTGCCTGGGGGCGCTGGGCGAGTCGTTCGAGCGGGTCGTTGCCGCGCTGGAGAACCTGCAGCCGGTCAACGGGCGGATGAGCCGGCTTGGCGGCCTGCATGGCCTGCCGCTGGTGGTGGTCGATTACGCCCATACGCCCGATGCACTGGAACAGGCGCTGACCGCGTTGCGCGCGCATTGCGCCGGCCGGCTGATTTGCGTGTTCGGCTGTGGCGGCGAGCGCGATGCCGGCAAGCGCCCTTTGATGGGAGCGATCGCGGCGCGGCTGGCGGATGTCGCGATCGTCACCGACGACAACCCGCGTGGCGAGGATGGCGATGCCATCGTGGCGCAGATCGTCGCCAGCATGGGTGCGCCATCGCCGACGGTCGAGCGCGATCGTGCAAAGGCGATCGGTCGCGCGTTGAAACTTGCGCAGTCCGGCGACGTCGTGCTGATCGCCGGCAAGGGCCATGAAACCTATCAGGATGGCGCCACCGGCAAGCATCCGTTCGACGATCTGGCGGTGGCGCATGCGGCGCTCGAACGGATGGCCCGGGAGCCGCGCGCATGATGCGGCTGAGCACCATTGCCGTCTGGACCCATGGTCGGCTGATCGGCGTCGACGCCGAGGCCACCGGGATTGCCATCGATACCCGCAAGCTGAAACCGGGCGAGTTGTTTGTCGCGATCAAGGGCGAGCGGGTGGACGGTCACGATTATCTGGACCAGGCCGCCGCGCATGGTGCGGTGGCCGCCCTGGTGACGCGCAAGATCGACAGCCCGTTGCCGCAGGTGCTGGTGAGTGACAGCGCGCTGGCCCTGGGCGATCTGGCCAGCGCCGTACGCGCGCAGCGCAACGTCCGTGTCATTGGCATCACCGGCTCCAACGGCAAGACCACGGTCAAGACGCTGACTGCGTCGATCCTGTCGAGGCAGGGCCGGACGCATGCGAGCAGCGGCAACCAGAACAACGAACTGGGTTTACCGCTGGCCTTGCTGGGCATGCCGCAGGACACGGAATTCGCGGTGCTGGAAATGGGCGCGGGCAAGCCCGGCGACATCGCCTACCTGGCCGCCATCGCACGGCCCGACATCGGCCTCGTCACGCTCATCGCGCCGGCGCATCTTGAGCGCATGGGCAGCGTCGAGGGCGTGGCGGAAACGAAGGGGGCGTTGTACCAGGCGCTGCCCAGCGACGGCGTTGCGATCATCAATGCCGATGACGGCTTCGCCAGTTTCTTCGGCGGACTGGCTGGTGCGCGCAAGGTTTTGCGCTTCGGCCTGGATCACCGCGCCGACATCGGCGCGGACATCCTCGAACTGCGCGTGGACGGCTCGCGCTTCGTGCTCAGCACGCCGATCGGCGACGCCGAAGTGTCGCTGCCCTTGCCGGGCCGCCACAACATCGCCAATGCGCTGGCCGCCGCGTCGATCGGCGTGGCGCTGGCGGTGCCGCTGGACAAGATCGTCGCCGGGCTGGAGCAGGTGCCGGGCGTGGCCGGTCGACTCCGGCGCGAAGCGATGGCGGGAGGCTGGACGCTGATCGACGACAGCTACAACGCCAACCCCGGTTCGATGGCCGCGGCGATCGACACTTTGCTGCTGGCTCAGGGCGAGCGCTGGCTGGTGCTGGGCGACATGGCCGAACTGGGCAGCGACGCCCGCGCGCTGCACGCGGACGTCGGCCGGCGCGCGCGCGAACGCGGCGTCGACCGGTTGTTTGCGGTGGGCCCGCTCGGTGCGGCAACGGTCGAGGCGTTCGGTGCGCAGGGCAGGCACTTCGCCGACAAGGCCGCCTTGATCGCCGCACTTCAGGCAGATCTGCATGGCGGCGTCACCTGCCTGATCAAGGGTTCGCGTTCGGCCGCGATGGAACAGGTGGTGGCCGCACTCGGAAATCATCCGTGCAGCACTGACCAGGACAACGAGGGGGCATCCGATGCTGCTTGAACTGGCGGACTGGATGGCGCGGCACTTCGCTGCGATGCATCTGTTCCAGTACATCACGTTCCGCACGATCATGGCCGCGCTGACCGCGTTGGCGATGTCGCTGCTGCTCGGTCCGCCGATCATCAACAGGCTGGCCGCGATGAAGGCCGGCCAGGTCGTTCGCAGCGACGGGCCGCAGACCCATCTGATCAAGGCCGGGACGCCGACCATGGGCGGCGTGATGATCCTGCTCGCGGTCATCATCGCCACCTTGTTGTGGGCGGACCTGCACAACCGCTACGTGTGGGTGGTACTGGCGGTACTGGTCGCGTTCGGCGTGATCGGTTTCTACGACGACTACAAGAAGCTGGTACTGAAGGACAGCCGCGGACTGGCCTCGCGCTGGAAGTATTTCTGGCAGTCGCTGTTCGGTCTTGCCGCGGCGTGGTTCCTGTTCCACACCGCCACGTTGCCTGCGGAGACAGCGCTGTACGTGCCGCTGTTCAAGCAGGTGGTGTTGCCGCTGGGCGTGGGCTTCGTGCTGCTGGCCTATTTCATGATCGTCGGCTTCTCCAACGCGGTGAACCTCACCGACGGACTGGACGGGCTGGCGATCATGCCGACCGTGCTGGTCTCCGGCGCGCTGGGCGTGTTCGCGTATCTGGCCGGCAACAAGGTGTTTTCCGAATACCTCGGGATTCCCTCGATACCGGGCGCCGGCGAGCTGTCGATCTTCTGCGGTGCGCTGTCCGGTGCGGGACTCGGTTTCCTGTGGTTCAACACCTATCCGGCGCAGGTGTTCATGGGCGATGTCGGCGCGTTGGCGATCGGCGCCGCGCTGGCGGCGATCGCGGTGATCGTGCGCCAGGAGATCGTGCTGATCGTGATGGGCGGCGTGTTCGTGATGGAGACGGTGTCGGTGATGCTGCAGGTGGCGAGCTTCAAGCTGACCGGCAAGCGCGTCTTCCGGATGGCACCGATCCATCACCACTTCGAGCTGAAAGGCTGGCCCGAGCCACGGGTGATCGTGCGCTTCTGGATCATCAGCGTCGTGCTGGTGCTGGTCGGTCTTGCCACGTTGAAGGTGCGCTGATGTTCGACTTCGACACCACCCAGGCAAAGCGTCGGCAGGGGCCGCGCGGCAGCTACGATCTGCCGCTGCTGCTCGCGCTGGTCGGGCTGGCCAGCATCGGCGTGGTGATGGTGACCTCCAGCTCGATCTCGGTGGCCGACAGCGAGCACCTGGGCGCGTTCTTTTTCCTCAAGAGACACTTGGTCTTTCTCGGTCTGGGCATGGTGGCGGCAGGCATGGCGATGCGCACAGAGCTGAAACTGCTGGAGAAGTACGCTTTCCAGCTGATGCTGCTGGCGTTCGCGATCTTGCTGGCGGTGTTCGTGCCGCACCTGGGCATGCGCATCAACGGCGCGCGGCGCTGGTTGAATCTGCTGGTGACCACGTTCCAGCCGGTCGAGGCGGTGAAGCTGATCCTGGTGGTGTATGTCGCCAGCTATCTGGTGCGCCATCGCGAGAGTGTGGAGACGCGTTTTCTCGGCCTCATCAAGCCGATCGCCGTGGCCGGCATCATCGTGCTGCTGCTGCTGGCGCAGCCGGATTTCGGTTCGGCCACACTGGTGATCGCGGTGACCATCGCGATGGTCTGGCTCGGCGGCGCGCGGCCGGTCTTCCTATTCCTGATGGGACTGCCGCTGATGCCGCTGCTGTACGTCGCGGCGACCGGCGAAAGTTACCGCATCAGGCGGCTGACCTCGTTCATGGACCCATGGAAAGATCCGTTCAACGACGGTTTCCAGCTGACCCAGTCGCTGATGGCGATCGGCCGCGGCGAGTGGACGGGCGTCGGACTGGGCTCAAGCGTGTTGAAGCTGTCGTATCTGCCGGAGGCGCATACCGACTTCATTTTCGCCGTCATCGGCGAGGAACTCGGGCTGGCCGGCATCGTGCTGGTGATCGGCCTGTTCGCCGTGGCGGTCGGGCGCGGGCTGTACCTGGGCCTGAAAGGTGTCGAGATCGGCCAGCGTTTCGCCGGTTACATCGCGTTCGGCGCCTCGCTGATGCTGGCGATGCAGGCGATCGTGTCGGTCGGCGTCAACCTCGGCGCGCTGCCGACCAAGGGACTGACCTTGCCGCTGATCAGCTATGGCGGCTCGTCGATGGTACTGACCTGCGCGATGGTCGGCGTGCTCTTGCGTGCCACGTTCGAAATCAACCGCGCCATCGATGCGCGGCAGATGACCACGCGCATGCCGACGTTGAAGGTGGCTGAAGCCGAAGCCGCGGTGAAGCCGCGCGAGGCGGTGGCCGCATGAACACGGTATGCCAGGCACCCGTGATGATCATGGCCGGCGGCACCGGTGGCCACATCTTCCCCGGTCTGGCGGTGGCCGAATGCCTGCGTGCGCAAGGGGTGCCGGTGGTCTGGCTCGGCGCCGTGGGCGGCATGGAGAGCACGGTGGTGCCGGCGCACCAGATCGAGTTGCACAGCGTCGCCGTAGGCGGCCTGCGCGGCAAGGGCCTGCGCACCCGGTTGCTGGCACCGCTGATGCTGCTGCGTGCGTTGTCCGCTTCACTGTACGTGCTGAACAAAGTGAAGCCGCGCAGCGTGCTGTCGATGGGTGGCTATGTGGCCGGCCCGGGTGGGCTTGCCGCATGGTTGTTGCGGCGGCCGCTGCTGGTGCATGAGCAGAACCGCGTGGCGGGGTTCACCAATCGCCGGTTGGCGGGCATCGCCAAACGCGTGCTGAGCGGTTTCGCCGATGCGTTGCCGCGGGCCGAATGGGTTGGCAATCCCGTGCGTGCCGCGATTGCAGCATTGCCCGCGCCGCTGCAGCGGATGGCCGACCGCAACGGCGGGCCACGCTTGCTGGTGCTGGGCGGCAGTCTCGGTGCGCGCGCGCTGAATCTGGCCGTGCCGCAGGCACTGGCGCGGCTGGCGCCGATGCAGCGTCCCGAGGTGCTGCATCAGTGCGGCAGCCGCGGCCTGGACGAGGCCCGCCGGGCGTATGCCGAAGCCGGCGTCGAGGCCCGGGTGGTGCCGTTCATCGACGACATGGCCGGCAGCTATGCCTGGGCCGATCTGGCGCTCTGCCGGGCCGGTGCGCTGACCCTGGCCGAACTTGCCGCCGCCGGTCTTGGCGCGGTGCTGGTGCCATACCCGCACGCGGTGGACGACCACCAGACGCGCAATGCCGAAACGCTGGTTGCCGCAGGTGCGGCCCAATTGATCCCGGAGAACCGTCTGGACGCAGAATCCTTGGCGCAGCGCCTGGAAGCGCTGCTGGGCGATCGCGCCAAACTGCTTTCGATGGCGGTTGCCGCCCGCACCCTGGCCAAGCCCGACGCGGCACAGGCCATCGCTGTCGCATGTATCGAAGCCGCCAGCATGGAGGGGGCCGCATGACATCACGTCGACTGCATGCGCACGAAGATCTGATGAGCACGTTCCGCCGGGTGCACTTCATCGGCATCGGTGGCGTCGGCATGAGCGGCATCGCCGAGGTGCTGCACAACCTCGGCTATGCGGTGTCGGGATCCGATCGCGCGAACTCGCCGACCGCACAGCGGCTGCAGCAGCTGGGCATCGACGTGCACGTCGGGCACGCCGCGGAACATGTCGGCGATGCCGACGTGGTGGTGACATCGAGCGCGATCAGGCAGGACAACCCGGAGCTGGTCGCCGCCCGCGCTGCGCGCATTCCGGTCATTCCGCGTGCCGAGATGCTGGGCGAACTGATGCGATTCCGCCGCGGCGTGGCGATCGCCGGCACCCACGGCAAGACCACCACCACCAGCCTCACCGCCAGCGTGCTGGCCGAGGCCGGCTATGACCCGACGTTCGTGATCGGCGGCCAGTTGAACGCGGCCGGGGCGAATGCGCGGCTCGGTACCGGCCAGTATCTGGTGGCGGAAGCCGATGAATCCGATGGATCGTTCCTGCTGCTGTCGCCGGTGATTGCCGTGGTCACCAATATCGACGCCGATCATCTGGAGAACTACGGCGGCGATTACGCGATGGTGAAAAAGGCGTTCGCCGATTTCCTGCATCGGCTGCCGTTCTACGGTCTGGCCGTGCTGTGCATCGACGATGCGGAAGTCGCCGAGCTGGCGCGCTCCACACCGCGCCGCGTGATGACCTACGGCATCGAGGCGCAGGACGCCGACGTGCGGGCACTGAACCTCACCCAGCAGGGTTTCGAGATGCGCTTCGACCTCGTCCTGCCCGGTCGTGCCGAGCTGCTGCCGGTGATGCTCAACCTGCCGGGCCGGCACAACGTGCTCAATGCGCTGGCCGCCGCCACGATCGGCTGGCAGCTCGGCGTCGAGGCCGAGGCGATCGCCCGTGCGCTGGCGCACTTCCAGGGCGTCGGCCGGCGCTTCCATGCGCGCGGCGAAATCGCCCTGGACAAGGGTACGGCGCTGCTGATCGACGACTATGGCCATCACCCGCGCGAGCTGGCGGCGGTGTTCGCGGCGGCACGCGGCGGCTGGCCACGGCGGCGGCTGGTGGTCGGATTCCAGCCGCACCGCTACAGCCGCACGCGCGACCTGCTGGACGACTTCGCCAATGTGCTGGCTGAGGTCGACGTGCTGGTGCTGACCGACGTCTACCCGGCCGGCGAAGCGCCGATTGCCGGTGCCGACGGTCATGCGCTGGCACGTGCGGTGCGCGCGCGCGGCAAGGTCGACCCGGTGCTGATCGAGCATCCGCGCGAATTGAAGGACACCTTGCCGGCACTGCTGCGCGACGGCGATCTGCTGTTGCTGCTTGGTGCGGGCGACATCGGTGCGGCAGCGCTGGAACTGGCGCAGGCCGGCCAGCTGAGGACGAACAAACCATGAGCGAGCAGATGACGAGCCCGAACAAGATCGTCGACCCGGCGCAATTCGGCCGCGTCGCCGTGGTGATGGGCGGCAGCTCGGCCGAGCGCGAGGTGTCGCTCGATTCCGGCCGCAACGTATTGGCCGCACTCCTCGCACGTGGCATCGACGCGCATGCGATCGACGGCATCCCGGCGCTGCTCGATGCGCTGCGCGCCGGCCACTTCGCCCGCGTGTTCAATATCTTGCACGGCCAGCATGGCGGCGGTGAGGACGGCGTGCTGCAGGGCGCGCTGGAGTCGCTCAACGTGCCGTACACCGGCTCGGGCGTGCTCGGTTCCGCGCTGTCGATGGACAAGACCCGCTCCAAGCTGGTGTGGCAGTCGCTGGGATTGCCGACGCCGAAATTCGTCGCGTTGCCGCGCGGCGCCGATGTGCACGCGGCGGCGCGGCAGGTCGGGTTTCCCTTGATCGTGAAGCCAGCCAGCGAAGGTTCCAGCGTCGGCGTGACGCGTGTGTTTGCGGAGCGGGATCTGGACGCCGCGGTGACGCTGGCCACGCAATATCCGGGCGATCTGCTGATGGAAACGCTGATCGAGGGCGACGAGCTGACGGTCGCGATCCTCGGTCGCGAGGTGTTGCCGAGCATCCACATCGTGCCGAAGGCAGCCTTCTACGACTACAACGCCAAATACGTCGCCGAGGATACCCAGTACATCTGTCCGGGTTTGCAAGGTGTCGCGGCGGACGATCTGGCAAGGCTGTCGCTGGCCGCCTTCGATGCGCTCGGCTGCGCCGGCTGGGGCCGGGTCGACGTGATGCGCGACCATGCCGGCCGCAACTGGCTGCTGGAAGTGAACACCGCGCCGGGCATGACCTCGCACTCGCTGGTGCCCAAGGCCGCTGCGGCTGCCGGCATCGATTACCAGGAACTGTGCTGGCGCATTTTGGAGACGAGCTTCAATCGGGACCGGGGGCTGGGGACCGGGGACCGGCAGAGCGGTTCCGGCCTCGACCGCTCCCCCGACTCCGAAGGAGGCGCTCCATGAGAGGTCTCGTCCGACCTGTCGCCTGGTGTCTGGCCATCGCGCTGGTGATACTGCCGATCGTCGGGGTGCTGCGCGGATGGTTTGCGGCTAGCCGCTGGCCGGTGACCCAGCTGACCGTGCAGGCCGAGTTCAAGCATGTGAGCGCGGCGCAGATCCGCGCCGCCGTGATACCGCACCTGGGCAAGGGTTTCTTCGCGCTTGACCTGGTTGCCGTACAACAGGCGGTTGCCGCATTGCCTTGGGTCCAGTCGGTGGAGGCAAGCAAACGGTGGCCGGACACTTTGTTGCTGCGCATCCACGAGCGTCACCCGTTTGCCCGCTGGAACGACCGGCAGCTGATCAGTCAGCAGGGCATGGTGTTCGACGCGCCGGGGGCCGATAACGTCAGCGCGCTGCCGCACCTGCAGGGGCCGGATGCGCGATTGGCCGAAGTGGTGAGTTTCTACGCTCAGATCCGCAAGGCATTTGCCGCCACCCATTTGCAGATCACCGGGGTCGTACTCACCGAACGCGGCAGCTGGAGCGTGACTACCGCCAGCGGCGCGCAGATCGTGATCGGCGACCGCGATCAGGCTAGCCAGCGGCTGCAGCGTTTCCTCGGCGTCTATCCGCAGTTGATGGCCGGTCATACCGATGCCTTCAGCTATGCCGATCTTCGTTACACCAATGGATTTGCCGTGCGCTGGCCGCAGTCGCCGGTTGCTCCCCACGCTGGAGGCTCGCCCCGAACATGATGATCTTCCTATGAAACCGCGCAACGACAAGCAACTGGTGGTGGGCCTCGATATCGGCACTTCGAAAGTGGTGGCGATCGTCGGCGAGTACGAACCGGGCGAACCGATCACCGTGATCGGCATCGGCACGCACGTGTCGCGAGGCATGAAACGCGGTTCGGTGGTCGACATCGAATCGACCGTGCACTCGATCCAGCGCGCGGTGGAAGAGGCCGAACTGATGGCCGGCTGCGACATTCGCTCGGTGTATGCGTCGATTTCCGGCAGCCATCTGGAAACCCGCAACTCGCACGGCAACGCAGCGATCCGCGACCGCGAGGTGACGGCGAGCGATCTGGACCAGGTGCTGGAAGCGGCCAGCGCGGTGGCGATCCCGGCCGATCGCAAGGTGCTCTACAAGGAGTCGCAGGAATACCGCATCGACGGTCAGGACGGCATTCGCTCGCCGGTCGGCATGAGTGGGGTGCGGCTGGAGGCGAACGTGCATCTGGTCACCGGTGCGGCAGCGGCGGTGCAGAACATCACCAAATGCATCCAGCGTTGCGGGCTGTCGGTGGACGAACTGGTGCCGTCGGCACTGGCCAGCGCCAAGGCGGTGCTGACCGACGACGAGCGCGAGCTGGGGGTGTGCCTGGTCGACATCGGTGCCGGCACCACCGACATCGCGATCTACACCCAGGGCTCGATCCGCTACACCGGATCGCTGCCGGTGGGTGGCGACCAGGTCACCAGCGACATTGCCTACGGTGTGCACACGCCGACCGCACATGCGGAGGAAATCAAGATCAAGTACGCCTGCGCGCAGACAGGCCTGGCGCATGCCGAGGAGACCATCCAGGTACCCAGCGTCGGCGATCGCCCGCCGCGCCGGCTCGCCCGGCAATCGCTGGCGCAGAGCGTGCAGGCGCGCTACGAGGAAATTTTCGAGATGGTGCAGGACCAGTTGCGCCGCTCCGGCTACGAAAGTCTGGTCGCCGCCGGTGTGGTGCTGACCGGCGGTGCCTCAAAGATGGAGGGCGCGCTGGAGCTGGCCGAGGAGATCTTCCACAAGATGGTGCGCATTGGCGTGCCACAGCAGATCAGCGGTCTGGGCGATGTCGTCTCCAGTCCGCTGCATGCCACCGGGGTGGGGCTCCTGCTGCATGGCGCGCGCGCAGGCGGCATGCGGGTCAGTGGCCCGGTCGGCGGCAGCGTCGGCAGCCTGATCGAGCGGCTGCGCGGCTGGGTTACCAGGAATTTCTGACGGTGTGTGACTGTTTTTTTCAGGGTGATGCAGGAGGTATCGCCAAGGGTGAAAGGATCTTCGCCCAGCACCGGGAACCGACATGAGTCGCGATCCCCGGGTTACAACGACAACAACTCTACGGAGGACGGGAAATGTTTGAACTGATTGATAAACTCGCACCCAATGCGGTGATCAAGGTGATCGGAGTGGGCGGTGGCGGTGGCAACGCCGTGGCCCACATGCTCAATGCCAATATCGAAGGTGTCGAATTCATCGTCGCCAACACCGATGCGCAGGCGATGACCAGCTGCGGCTCGCGCACCCACTTGCAGCTGGGCGGCAACGTGACCAAGGGTCTGGGGGCCGGCGCCAATCCGGAAGTGGGCCGGCAGGCGGCGCTGGAAGACCGTGAGCGCATCGAGGCGATGCTGGAAGGCGCCGACATGGTGTTCATCACCGCCGGCATGGGCGGCGGCACCGGCACCGGCGCCGCGCCGGTGGTGGCGCAACTGGCCAAGGAGAAAGGCATTCTCACCGTGGCGGTAGTGACCAAGCCGTTTCCGTTCGAAGGACGTCGGCGGATGCAGGTCGCGTTGAAGGGCATCGAGGATCTGTCGCAGCATGTCGACTCGCTGATCACCGTTCCCAACGAGAAGCTGCTCAGCGTGCTCGGCCGCGAAGTCACGTTGCTGAATGCCTTCAAGGCTGCCAACGACGTGCTGCAGGGTGCCGTGCAGGGCATCGCCGACCTGATCACCGCACCGGGCCTGATCAACGTCGACTTTGCCGATGTGCGCACGGTGATGTCGGAAATGGGTCTGGCGATGATGGGCTCGGGTACCGCCTGTGGCGACGATCGTGCGCAGGCAGCCGCCGAGGCAGCGATCAAGAACCCGTTGCTGGAGGACGTCAACCTCAACGGTGCCTGCGGCATTCTGGTCAATGTCACGGCTGGCCCGAACCTGACCATGCGGGAGTTCGACGAGATCGGCCGGATCATCCATGATTTTGCCAGCGAAGACGCCACGGTCGTGATCGGTACGTCACTCGATCCGGGCATGAAGGACGATGTGCGCGTCACCGTGGTGGCTACCGGACTCAACCGTGCGGCGGCATCTCGTCAGCCGATCCGGATTGTCGAGACACAACAGGTGCAGATGCGGCCCCGGCCGGTGGTGCTGCGTACCGGCACTGGCAATGAAGTGGTCGATTACGCGCAGCCGGAACAGCCGGTTGCCAATCAGGGTCGTATGGATACCGGTACTGCCGGCGGCAAGGGGGCCGAACCCGGGTTCGACTACCTGGATATCCCGGCCTTCTTGCGTCGTCAGGCCGATTGAATGTGACCAGACTGAATGTGACCCGTGTTAAGGAAACGCGATGAATTGAACGAATGCCTGCCCACACTGTCCATGCCTGGATGGCGTGTATGCAGGGGGTATTTGCGCTATCGGTCGATCTCGCCCTGAACGAGTGCCAGCGCGGGCTGCAGCAGGACTAGTGATACCGGTCCGGCTACCGTCTGTGCTGGGTGAGGAGAATTGTGCGACAGGAATGAAGAATGACCAGCCGAGCGCGCTTACCCGTGCTGGTCGGATCGATGCGCCGTGCCGGATTCCCGTCCCTGGCACGGGTTTCGCGTTGATATTGCAGGATTTTGTCATGAGAGCCGTGCCATCAGGGCGGCGGCCTTCATGGATGAAGAAAGCATGAAAGTTTAATCAGACTGTACGGTACGGTTTGCTTTCACCGCAGGTTAAAACTGTGTTAGCATCCGCCCCTGATTGGCTGCTGCCTATACAGGTACCACTATCCAATGATCAAGCAGCGTACGCTCAAGAACATCATCCGGGCTACCGGTGTCGGCTTGCACACCGGTGACAAGGTGTACATGACGCTGCGTCCGGCGGCGCCGAACACTGGCATCATTTTTCGCCGCACCGATCTCGACCCGCCGGTGGACATTCGCGCCCGCCAGGACAATGTTGGCGACACGCGTCTGTCGACCACGTTGATCAATGGCGAGGTAAGGGTGTCCACGGTCGAGCATCTGCTTTCGGCAATGGCCGGTCTGGGCATCGACAACGCCTATGTCGACCTGTCGGCACCCGAAGTGCCGATCATGGACGGCAGTGCCGGACCGTTCGTGTTCCTGCTGCAATCAGCCGGTATCGAAGAGCAGAACGTGGCCAAGCGTTTCATCCGCATCAAGAAGCCGATCAAGGTGCAGGATGGCGACAAGTGGGCCAGCTTCGATCCGTTCGAGGGTTTCAAGGTCGGTTTTTCGATCGACTTCAACCACCCGATCATCAGCAAGCGCACTTCGCGCGCGGAGATCGATTTCTCCACCACATCCTTCGTCAAGGAAGTCAGTCGGGCGCGCACGTTCGGTTTCATGCGCGATATCGAGATGCTGCGCGAGCACAACCTGGCGTTGGGCGGCTCGATGGACAATGCCGTGGTGCTGGACGACTACCGGGTATTGAACGAGGACGGCCTGCGTTACGAGGACGAATTCGTCAAGCACAAGATTCTCGATGCCATCGGCGATCTGTACCTGCTCGGTCACAGTCTGATTGGCGCCTACCACGCGCACAAGTCCGGTCACGAACTCAACAACAAGCTGCTGCGTACGCTGATGGCCGATGCTTCGGCATGGGAAGAGGTCAGCTATCAGGACGATCCGGCAACCTCGCCGATCTCCTATGCACATCCCGCCCAGGCGATCTGAGGCACCTTCAAGCCCGCCAGTTGGCTCATGCATGCCCGAAACGGCCGCATCGAAAGATGCGGCCGTTTCTGATTTTGTGACCCTGATTCGTTCGGCCGCATGTAATTCACGGATTGGTCACGTGCTATGGCATGGGGGTTCCGTGCATGGTATAAAACCGCATCTTGCGAAAAGCCTGCGGCGGATATGCAGGTTATGGCGCGCGGGAATGGCGATGCGATGCGGGCTGCCGGATGTGTGGCATCCCTTCAGGAATCAGCGGTTTCGGCGAGGGACGCCAACTCAAGGAACAGCACCCGCATTTCGGGGTCTGTAAGGGATGCGGCGGCGGCCCTGAGGTGGGTGGCTGCGGCAGGCGAAAGCGGTTTTGATCGCACAGGTTCTTTTGCGGCCGGCGGTTGGGGGACCACTTTCACGGTGACTGAACTGGCGCATGTGCCGATGGCATGTGCGGCGGCAAGGATCTGCGTTTGCATCAAGCGCAGACGCGATGCCCAAGCCGGTGAAGACGCCAGAAAGACGAGGCGGTCGTTGCGCAGGTTGGCGAATTTCACCTGCTCGCGCAATGGAGACGGCAGCGTCTGGCGCAGGGCGCGATCCAGCGCTTCCAGCACGTCGGCCTTTTTGGCCAGTGTGGCGAAGGAGCCACATTCGGCAATGGATTTCGGTCCGTTGCCGCGGCGGCGGGAAGTGGCGGGAGTGGCGTTCTGCATGGTGCCGGTATTCGACCTTGGACAGGCATGCAAATCATACTCGTCTCACGCGCCAGGAAAGTGCCCAGGATTCTCGATCTGGCAGATCGGCGCCTTCGCTTGAAACTTTTTGCCCTGCTGGCAATCGCACTGTTGGGGTGTGTGGGAGCAGGTGTGGCGCTGGCGTTGACCGTGGCCAGTCCGCGTGATCGGGCATTGGTGCAGATCCATGATCTGCAGCAACAGATCCGGCGACAGAACGGCCAATTGGCCGATGTGCGCAAGGATGCCCAGCGTGGGGTGAATGCGTTGGCAGTCAAACTCGGTCAGTTGCAGGCGCAGTCGACCCGTTTGAACGCATTGGGCGAACGTCTGGCCCAGGCTGCCAAGCTCGATGACGGTGAATTCAATTTCAATCAGCCACCGGCCGTGGGTGGCGTCGAAGATTCAAGCGGGCAGGCGTACGCATTGCCGCAGGTACTCGACAGCAGCATCACACGGCTGGCCAGTCAATTCGATATCCAGCAGGCGCAGTTGTCGGCGCTGCAGAGCCTCTTGCTCGATGCGAAGATCGAATCGAATCTGAAGCCGACCGGGATGCCCGTGCAAGGCTACATCTCGTCCTACTTCGGGGTGCGCCCGGACCCGTTTAACGGTCTTGCTGCAATGCATACCGGGATCGACATTGCCACTGCCTATGGCACACCGGTCCACGCGGTGGCCGAGGGGATGGTGACGTTTGCCGGAGTGCGCAGGGGTTACGGCAATGTGGTCGAGATCGATCATGGCAACGGCTATATGACGCGCTATGCGCACAACAGCAAACTTGAAGTGCACCCGGGCCAGCATGTCCAGGTCGGCGAAGTGATTGCCAAAGCCGGCTCGACTGGCCGCTCGACGGGTCCGCATGTCCATTTCGAGGTCTGGTACGACGGCCGCGTGGTCAATCCGCTGGCCTTCGTCCGCAGTCACCGCTGACGGGCGACTTTGCGGGGGCTTGAATCCGGCTGCGGCCGACGCCATTGGGAATGGCTGGATCGGCGTGTCACGCCGGTGTGTCCGGATCAACGTGTGCAGCACAGCCGCGATCCGGTGAGACATGCCGGGGTGGGCCTCGCTCCAATGAGCTCTGCTCGCATGAGCCTCGCTCTCATGAGCCTCGCTCTCATGAGCATGTAGTAACATGCCCGATTGGCCCGTGCCAGTTGCGGGCAATCTGTTCCCCAACCCGGAAGATCGATGTTCAACCGTGCCCTGACCAGCCTGTTCGGTAGCCGCAACGAGCGCGTGCTGCGCCAGCTTTCCAAAACCGTCAACCGGATCAACGCGCTGGAGCCCGAGTTCGAGAAGCTCGGCGATGATGCACTGCGTGGCAAGACCGCCGAATTCAAGCAACGAATCGCCGCTGGCGAATCGTTGGACAAATTGTTGCCGGAAGCCTTTGCGGTGGCACGAGAGGCGGCCAAACGGACGCTTGGCATGCGCCCGTACGACGTGCAGCTGATCGGCGGGATGGTGCTGCATTCGGGAAAGATCGCCGAGATGCGCACCGGCGAAGGCAAGACCCTGGTCGCCACGCTGCCTGTCTATCTCAATGCGCTGGCCGGCAAGGGTGTGCATGTGGTCACCGTCAACGACTACCTGGCACGCCGTGACTCCGCACAGATGGGCAAGCTCTACAACTTCCTGGGGCTCAGCGTCGATGTCGTGTACCCGGGCATGGATCACGCCGACAAGAATGCTGCCTACGCCGCCGACATCACCTACGGCACCAACAACGAATTCGGTTTCGATTTCCTGCGCGACAACATGGCGTTGAGCAAGGAACAGCGCTATCAGCGCGGCCTCAACTACGCGATTGTCGATGAGGTGGACTCGATCCTGATCGACGAGGCGCGCACGCCGCTGATCATTTCCGGTCCGACCGAGGATTCGCCGCAACTTTATATCGCGCTGAACAAGATCGTGCCGCAGATGATCCGCCAGCCGGAGGAAGAAGCGCCCGGCGACTACTGGGTCGACGAGAAGCAAAAACAGGTACACCTGTCCGAGGAGGGCATGCAGCACGCCGAAGAGCTGCTGCGTGCGGCCGGGGTACTCGAGCAAGATAGCGGCCTGTACGACTCGAAGAACCTGGCGGTGGTCCATCACCTGAACGCCGCGCTGCGCGCCAACGGCATCTACCAGCGCGACGTGGATTACATCGTGCGCGACGGCGAGGTGATCATCGTCGATGAATTCACCGGCCGCACCCTGGCAGGCCGGCGCTGGTCCGACGGCTTGCATCAGGCCGTGGAGGCGAAGGAGGGCGTACCGATCCAGCGTGAGAACCAGACACTGGCAACAGTCACCTTCCAGAATCTGTTCCGCATGTACAAGAAGCTGGCCGGCATGACCGGCACGGCCGATACCGAGGCGTTCGAGTTCCAGAGCATCTACGGTCTGGAGGTCGTGGTGATCCCGACCCACATGCCGATGATCCGCAAGGACAACTCGGACATGATTTTCCTGTCGCAGGCGCCGAAATACCGATCGGTGATCGAGGACATCAAGGATTGCCACAAGCGCGGCCAGCCGGTGCTGGTCGGCACCACCTCGATCGAGGTGTCCGAGTTGCTCTCGGGCCTGCTGACCAAGGCAAAGGTGCCGCACGAAGTACTCAACGCCAAGCAGCACGAACGGGAGGCGCACATCGTGGCGCAGGCCGGTGCGCCCGGTCAGGTCACCATTGCCACCAACATGGCCGGTCGCGGTACCGACATCGTGCTCGGCGGCAGCCTGGACGCGGCCCTCGCGGCGCTGCCGGCCGATGCCAGCGAGATGGATCGCCAGCGCGCCAAGGCCGAGTGGAAAAAGCGGCACGAGCAGGTGCTCGCCGCCGGCGGTCTGCACATCATCGGCACCGAGCGGCACGAGTCGCGGCGCATCGACAATCAGCTGCGCGGCCGTTCCGGTCGCCAGGGCGATCCGGGCTCCTCGCGGTTCTACCTGTCGCTGGAAGACAATCTGCTGCGCATCTTCGGCGGCGAAGGCCTGGTCCGCTGGATGAAGCGGTTCGGCATGAAGGACGACGATGCGCTGGAGGATCGCATGATCAGCCGGCAGATCGAGAAGGCGCAGCGCAAGGTCGAACAGCACAACTTCGACATCCGCAAGCATCTGCTGGAGTTCGACGACGTCGCCAACGACCAGCGCAAGGTGATCTATCGCCAGCGCGACGAGCTGCTCGAGGGCGAAGATGTCTCGGCCACCGTCGCCGACATCCGCGAGGATGTGGTGCAATCGATGGTGCGCGCGCATGTGCCGGCCGAAAGCATCGACGAGCAGTGGGATATCGCCGGCCTCGACCGTGAACTGGAAAGCGAATTCGGTCTGTCGATCGATCTGAAACAGTGGGTCGAACAGCAGCACGAGGTCGATGCCGAGATGATTCTCGAGCACGTCACCGCTGCGATGAACGAATTCTTCCAGGCGAAGGAGGCGCAGATCGGCAGCGACACCATGCGTCAGCTTGAAAAGCACATCATGCTGACCGTGGTCGACAATGCCTGGAAGGATCACCTGTCGAACATGGATTACCTGCGCCAGGGGATCTATCTGGTCGGTTACGCCCAGCAGGATCCGAAACAGGCTTTCAAACGCGAGTCGTTCAAGCTGTTCTCCGAGATGCTCGACCGGATCAAGGCAGAGGTCGTGCAGATGCTGGCGCGGATCCGCATTCGCAGCGAGGAGGAGGTTGCGGCGATGGAAGCGGAACAGCTGCGCATGGCGGAGCGTCTGCAGAAACAGATGCTGGCTACCGGTGGCGGTGCGCCAGCCGGGGCGTACGCGGGTGTCGCAGCAGCGGGGGCGGCCGCCGGCGACACCGGTGTCGCGCAGATGCCCGTGCACAACGATGGGCCGAAGGTCGGGCGCAACGAGCCGTGCCCGTGCGGCTCCGGCAAGAAATACAAACACTGCCATGGCCAGCTGGCCTGAGAACATCGGAACAAGCGTTTGCTCGTCATTCCGGCGAAAGCCGGAATCCAGTGCCATCAAGGGTTACCACGTCGCTGGATCCCAGCCTGACAAGCCCTTCGACTGTGTCGAGAGCCGGTGGAATGAGGGTTTATCCAGACATTTCCTGATGGAAAGGGCGGGACATCGAGAAGTGAAAGGCGCACTCTCATTTCTCACTCCTCTCCACTCACTCCTCACCCTGCGGGTCAATCTTCGGCGCCCGGCGGTCGCTTGCGGCCGGGTTCGGCATCGACCGTGGTGTATTGCAGCTCCTCTCCATCCAGCCGCAGGGCCGTGAGTTGCCCGCCCCATACGCAACCGGTGTCGATGGCATACACGCCCAGTCCGGCGAAGCGGCCCAGCATCGACCAGTGGCCGCAAACAATGCGGGTGTCGCGGCGGCGCATGCCGGGAACCTCGAACCACGGATACAGTCCGGCTTTCTGCGTGCCCGGGATGCCCTTGGCGTCGAAATCGATGCGGCCGTTGACGTCGCAATAGCGCATCCGGGTCATGGTGTTGATCGTCGCGCGCTGGCGATCCAGTCCCTGCAGACGGCTTGACCAGATGGCGGGCCGGTTGCCGAACAGGTTGCGCAGCAGGCGCGGGTGGCGTGGGCTGGACAGTTCGCGTTCGACATCCTGCGCCGCGCGCAGGGCCTGACGCAGGGTCCACATGGGCGCCAGCCCGGCATGCACCATCGTCCAGTTGAGCTGTTCGTCATGGTGCAGCAATTTCTGCGAGCGCAACCACTCGAACAGCACCGGCGCATCGTCGGCAAACAACACCTCGCGCAGTTCGGGGTTCACCCTTGCCTGCGCGTCGGGACGCCGCTGCGCGATAGCCAACAGACTCAGGTCGTGGTTGCCAAGGGTAACCACGCTGCATTCGCGCAGGCTGTGGATCAGTCGCAGGGTATCCAGCGACCGGCCGCCGCGATTGACCAGGTCGCCGCAGAACCACAGTTGATCCCGTGCGGAATCGAAACGCAACTTGTCGAGCATGCGTTGCAGTTCGGGATAGCAACCCTGCACGTCGCCGATGGCATAGGTAGCCATGTCAGATCCGTGCCATCAATGCAGCGTGCGCGGAATGGACAGGGTGAATGTGGGGATAGGCGCGTCGAACGCCGTGCCGTCGTCGGCCAGCATCTGATAGCTGCCGCCCATGGTGCCAACCGGAGTCTCCAGCACGGCGCCGGAGGTGTACTCGAAATCATCGCCCGGCCGCATCCACGGCTGTTCGCCGACCACGCCGTCGCCGCGCACTTCCTCCACCTTGCCATTGGCATCGGTGATCATCCAGTGGCGGGTCAGCAGGCGTGCCGGCATGTTGCCGGCATTGCGCAGGGTGACGGTATAGGCGAAAACGTAGCGATTGTCACCGGGCTTCGATTGATCGGGGACGAAGCGGGTTTCGACCTGCACGTCGATCGTGTAGGAAGATTTTTCAGTCATGTCCGGATTGTAAGGCCTGCCGCGGCGATTGGGGCGGACCGGCGGCGAATCCGCGCGGGACAGATCATAAGCGGCCCGCATGGACCTTGGCCAGTCGCACGAAGTCCGCCGGGGCAAGCGTTTCGGCGCGGGCCTTGGGGTCGACATCGGCGCGGCGGATCGCGTCGGTGTCCAGCAACTGCTTGAGTGCGTTGCCCAGGGTCTTGCGCCGTTGCGCGAAGGCGGCCTTGACCACTGCGTAGACATCGTCGGGATTGGCGTCGTGCAGTTCGCCCGGCGACAGCGGCAGCAGCCGCACCACGGCAGACTCCACTTTCGGCGGCGGACGGAACGCCTCGGGCGGGACGGTGAACAGCGGCTCGACCCGGCAGACCAGCTGGAGCATCACGGATAGCCGTCCATACACCTTGCTGCCGGGTGCGGCTGCCATGCGTTCGACCACTTCCTTCTGGAGCATGAAGTGCATGTCCTGGATCGCCGGAAAATGTTCGGCGCAGTGGAACAGGATCGGACTGGAAATGTAGTAGGGCAGGTTGCCGGCGATGCGCAGCCGTTCCACCCCGTGGCTGTGCGCGAGAGCCGTGAAGTTCACCTTGAGCACATCGGCATGGATGATGTGCAGCTCGCCCGCGGCGCTGGCCCGCGCCTGCAGGTCGGGAATCAGATCGGTATCGAGCTCGATCGCCGTGAGCTTGCCGGCAGCCTTGAGCAAGGGGAGGGTCAGTGCGCCTTCGCCGGGACCGATCTCGACCACGAAATCCGATGCCTTCGGTGCCATCGCGCTGACGATGCGCTCGATGTAACGTCGATCGTGCAGGAAGTGCTGGCCGAAGCTTTTCTTGGGGCGGGCGTTCATGGGGCAGGCGTGAGTGGAGAGGAGTGAGGGACGAGTGGAGCGGCCTCGCTGTTACTCATTACTTAATCCTCTTCACTCGTTTCTGCGCTGGGCAGGAGCGGCCCCTCACCCCGGCCCTCTCCCCGCGGGGGAGAGGAGGAATGAGTGGCGCTGGGCAAGAGTGGCCCCTCACCTCGGTCCTCTCCCCGAGGGGGAGAGGAGGATGTGGAGGCGCTGCGCGCTATCAAGTCGATGGCCATGCTGGCTGCGGCGATCAGGCTGGCCGGATCGGCTTTGCCGGTGCCGGCCAGATCCAGTGCGGTGCCGTGGTCGACCGATGTCCGAATGAACGGAAGGCCAAGGGTCAGGTTCACCGTGCGATCGAAGGCTTCGCTCTTGAGTACCGGCAGTGCCTGGTCGTGATACATCGCCAGCACGGCATCGTACTGGCGACGTTGCGCCGGCACGAACGCCGTATCGGCGGGCAGCGGGCCGAGCAACTGCATGCCCTCGCCGCGCAACCTGTCCAGCACAGGGATCACCGTGTCGATTTCCTCCCGGCCCAGGTAGCCGGCTTCACCGGCATGCGGATTGACGCCAAGCACGGCGATGCGCGGTTCGGCCAGACCGAACTTGTGCCGCAGTTCGGCATGCACGATGCGCAAGATACGGGTCAGCGAGGCCTGCGTGATCGCCGCGGGCACGGCTGCCAGCGGCAGATGCGTGGTTGCCAGCGCCACGCGCAGCTCCGGGCTGGCCAGCATCATCACCACGTCGGCATGCGCGCGTTCGGCGAAGAATTCGGTATGCCCACTGAAACGGATGCCGGCACCGTTGATGGACGATTTCTGCAGTGGCGCGGTGACGAGCGCATCGTAGCGGCCAGCCATGCAACCGTCGGCCGCTTCGCCGAGCGTGGTCAGCACATGCAAGGCATTGCGCGGATCGGGTTGGCCGGGCACCTCGTCGAATGCCAGCGGCACCTGCCGCAGCCGCAGCGTGCCGGGCATGCGCCGCGTCGGCCGGCTGCCGTCATCGTCGGTCAGCTCGATGGTCATGCCGCAACGTGCCGCGGCGCGTTCGAGCAGGGCGCGATCGGTGACGGCTATCAGCGTGGCCGCCAGTGGCGAGGCGGCCAGGCGAATCAGCAACTCGGGACCGATGCCCGCCGGTTCACCAGCGGTGACGGCGAGCCGGGGCAGAGGGGCGCCGTTCAAGCCGGGCTACGGCGAGTTGCCGGCGGCGGGCTGGTTGCCCGCATCGCGCAGCGCGGGCACCAGGATCTTGATGTAGGCATTGGAGCGCATGTCGCGCAGGTAATCGTTGTAGACCTGTTCGGACTTGCGGGTGCCGATGGCCTGGCGGGCCTCGTTGCGCGCGATCTGGTCGGTGAGATCGCTCTGACGCGTGCCGAGCCGCTGCACGATGTGCCAGCCGGCGTCGCTCTGGAACGGCTTCGATACCTCGTTGTCCTTCAGTGCGCCCACCACGCCGGCAATCGCCGGACCCCAGGCCTGTTGCTGGAACCAGCCCATGTCGCCGCCGAGGTTGGCGGTGGTGTCGTCATTCGAGTTGGCCTTGGCCAAGGTGGCGAAGTCCTCGTGCTTGTCGACGATGCGGGTATACAGATCCTTGGCCTTCTGTTCGGCTTGTGCGGGGCTGACCAGCTCGGTCGGCTTGATCAGGATCTGCCGCGCATGGAACTCGGTGACGATCTGGCGCTTGGGCTGACGTTCGGCGATCAGCTTGATGATATGGAAACCGGTCGGCCCGCGCAGCGCAGGACTGACTTCGCCCGGTTTCATCGACGCGATGGCGTCGGCGAATGCGGATGGGATCTCGTCCAGGCGCCGCCAGCCCAGGTCGCCGCCGTCCAGGGCGTCCGGCGCATCGGAGTAGCGGATGGCCGCGGCGTTGAAATCCATGCCGCCCTTGATCGCTGCCAGCGCCTGTTCGGCCTTGGCCTGGCTGGCCTGGATGGCTGCCGCATCGGCACCGCCGGGTGTGCTGATCTGGATATGCGCCAGATGGACCTCGCCGGACTTGTAGGTTGGACTCTTGAGCAGGTTGTCGATCTCGCTGTCAGTGACCGACACCGAGTCGTGCACCACGCTTTGATGCAGCCGCTGCACCATGATCTGCTCGGCAAGCTGCTTGCGGAATTCCGCGAAACTCGAGCCGCTGCGCTCGATCTCGGCCTGCAGCTGCTCCGGGGTGACCTTGTTCTGCTCGGCAACGTTCTTGACGGCCTGGTCAACCTCGGCGTCGGAGACGTGGATACCCTGATCCTGCGCTTTCTGGATCTGCAGCCGCATCAGGATCAGCCGGTCGAGTACCTGCTTCTGCAGCAGGTTCATCGGCGGCAACTGTTCGGGATGGCTGGCGTACTGCTGCTGCACCGAGCGCACGGCGTCGTCCAGATCGCTCTGCAGGATCACGTCGTCGTTGGCGATCGCCACGATGCGGTCCAGCCGCTGGCTGGCCGGCGCGGTGGCCGGGGCCGGTGCCAGCAATTGGGCGTGAGCCGGGAAAATGCACGCAAGCGCGAGCAGGACAAGTGCAATGGATTGCTTCATCAGTGGAAAGCCTGGGTCGCCGGTGGCGAATGCGAATTATTGATAGCCGAGAATATCACGGTGCAGCAGTGGCTCGATCTGGCCACCGGACGATCCGAGTCCCTTGAACACCACTTCGAACAAGATGGCGTTGTCGCGTTGGTTGAGGTTGCTGCCGACGGGAGCCGGTCCGATGCCGAAGTTGCCCTGGTTGACATAATTGCGATCCACCAGTCGCAGCGAGACGCAACAGCTGTCGTACTCCACCCCGGCCATCGCCTCGATCGTGCCGCTGAGCGACTTTGAAACGCCCTTGATCGGCTCCGCGTAAGTCCATGACCCCACCAAGCGCCAGCGTTCGGACACCGGATAGACCGCCGAGACGCTGTATTGTTCCAGCAGCCCGCGACGGTAGTGATAGGCCAGGTTGATGATGCCGTCGCTGCCCAGGCGGCGTTGCAGTTCCAGCGCCCCCATGTCGGTTGCCCGGGTATTGGGATTCCACTGGTAGGTGCTGCCCAGGCGCCATTTGTCGCTCAGTCGCAGATCGAGCTGGGCAACGTAGGCCGAACCGGCCCAGTCGGTCGGTACCCTCACGGAATTTTGCCCGGTAGGCAACTGCACCCGCTGCGGCGTGAAATAGCGGATCTGCCCGATGCTGGCCGACAGCCTCTCCACGCCATCGTCATCCAGCAGGCGGGTGGTGAGGGCCTCGGTGAGGTTGTTGGCGTTCATCTGGCGGTCCGCACCGGAGAACTGGTTCGGCGAGAACAATTGCCAGTAGTCGAACGACATCAGGCGGGTGTCGAACAACGGCAGGTCGTTCTGGTTGCGGTAGGGCACGTACAGGTAGAACAGCCGGGGCTCCAGTGTCTGCGTGTAGCTGTTGCCGAACAGCGAGGTGCTGCGATCGAACACCAGTCCGCTGTCGATGCTGGCGACCGGCAGCGCACGGCTGGGCGACTGTCGCGTGAATGGAGAGGTGCCGCTGCCCAGCAACCCGAAGTAACCGTGGTTCTGGTAACCGCCGTTGAGCTGATAGGCGGTATAGCGGTAAGCCAGTTTGGGTCGCACGAACCACGCCGGCGTGCCGAAATCGGCTGCCAGATAGGGGTAGAGATCTTCGCGCTGGCCTTCGACCTGGCCGTTCTTGCGAAAAGCCACGGCGCTGTTGTCCATGCCGAAATCCAGCCAGGGGGCCAGCGGCACGTCCATGTTGAATGTCGCGTAGGGCGCTTTGCGATAGGGCAGTACGGCGTCGGTCACGAACGGGTTGGTGTTCTGATAGATCGTGCCGCCAAACGACGCGTTCCACCATTTGCCGCCGCCGACGATGGCGGCGTTGGACGCCAGCGAATAGACCGCGGCGTGGGACAGGCTGTTGCCGAAGTCGTACAGGTAGCTGCTGTCCGACGTGTGATTGAGCGAGCTTGTCAGCTGCCAGCCACGCCAGAGCTTCGTGGTATCGGAGAATTTGATCAGATAGCGCTGGTTGCCGCTGGTGTTGGCCAGCCCGTCGTTGTCGCCATGATCGTGCGGCACGAATTCCACATTGAGCTGACCCGTAGAATTGACCTGCCCACTGCTGTCAGGCAGCAGGTAGCGGAACTCAGCGGCCAGCATCGGGCCACGCAGGCTGTACAGGCGCGGATCCAGCGTGGCGTCGTAGTTCGGTGCCAGGTTCAGATAGTAGGGCGTGCTGATCTCGTAGCCCGACCGGCTGGTATGGCCGATGGTGGGGTACAGGAAGCCGCTCTTGCGCCGGTGGTCGATCGGAAAGGTGAAATACGGCAGGTACAGGAACGGCACGCGGCCGAGACGCATCGTGGCATTGCGTGCCACACCCACGCCTTTGTCCTGGTCCAGCGTGATCGAGCTGGCGCGAAACTCCCACACGTGATGGCCGACATCGCAGGTGGAATAGGTAGCCATCGAATAGCGGGTGTGCTGGGCATCCAGCAACTGCCCCTGCCTGGCGACGCCGTTGCCGCGCGCATCGAGCATCTGGTAGCGCACGTCGTCGGCGGTGCCGCGGCTGGCGTTGGAGTTGCCCACCATGTGCGAGGCCGCCAGCAGCTGGCCGGCATCCTGGTAGCGGATATTGCCGAGCGCTTCGTAGTCGGTACTGACGTTGTTGTAATCGATGCTGTCGGCCTGCAGCTGCTGGTCGGCGCGTTGCAGTTTCACTTCGCCCGACAGGTGGTAGACCGACTTGTCGGAACTGTCCACATGTCTGGCATGGACCTGGGTCGGGCTGGTGTCGCGCAGGTTGGGGTTCTTGCCGAGGGTGGGATCGTAGAACTCCAGCAGCGCATTGGGCCGGCACATCGCGTAATTGACTGGGCGCGGCGCGCAATGGAATGTGCCCAGCGGGCAGGCCGGTGCGGAGCCATCCTGCACGGCTGCCGGATGTCCCAGTCTGCCCAGAGCGTCGGCTTGGCCACCGATCAGGGCAAGTGCTGCGGCAACCGCCAGCAGGCGGCGTGGAGGTAGCTTGGACGTCACGATGGGAATCTACCGGCTTTGAAGGCTCGTTAAGCTAGCAGAACCGGCTATCCCATGCGACGACGGGTCCAGGCGCGCAGGGACGACACCGGACTCGCGCCGATTCACTCGAGCAGTGCGGATACGTGTGCGCTGACGCTGGCGGCCAGTGCGGTCAACTCATAACCGCCCTCCAGCGTGGAGACCAGTCTGCCGCCTGCATGCATGCGGGCCAGCGACACCAGTTTTCCGGTGATCCAGGCGTAGTCTTCCGGGCCCAGCCGGATATCCGCCAGCGGGTCGTTGCGGTGCGCGTCGAAGCCGGCCGACACCAGCACCAGCTGCGGCTTGAATGTGTGCAGGCGTGGCAGCAGCAGGGTGCTCCACAGATCGCGAAACTCGTACGATCCGGCACCGGGCGAAAGCGTGCCGTTGACGATATTGCCGACGCCCTGCTCGTCCTCGCCGCCGCTGTCCGGATACAGCGGCGATTGATGGCTGGAAACGAACAGTACGCGCGGTTCGCGCTCGAAAATGTCCTGCGTGCCATTGCCGTGATGCACATCGAAATCGGCAATCGCGACGCGTTTCAGGCCGTGCGCGATCAGCGCATGGGCCGCCGCCACCGCAATGTTGTTGAACAGGCAAAACCCCATTGCCTTGTCGCGGGTGGCATGGTGGCCGGGCGGCCGCACGGCGCAGAACGCGCGCAGGGCGTTGCCAGCCAGTACGGCATCCACCGCGGCGACCGAGGCCCCGGCGGCACGCAGCGCGGCTTCGAGCGAACCGGGCGACATCCAGGTGTCCTCGTCCAGCTGGTGCATGCCATCGAACGCGCCGCCGGCGAAGATGCGCTCGACATGGGCGGTGTCGTGCACCCGCAGCAACTGCTCGACGGTGGCGCGCGGTGCCTCGATCCGGTCGAGTGCCGCGAAACGGTCGTGATCCAGAGCCTGCAGCACCGCCTGCAACCGGGCCGGGCGTTCGACATGGGCCGGGCCGGGGGCATGCTGCAGACACGCGGGGTGGGTGTACAGGCGCAGCATCATGCCGGCTATCGGTCAGGCTGGGGTTTGCGTCGGCGCTCGTGCTGCCACAGCACCTCGCCATGGCCGCCGGCGCGCGCCAGGATGCGGGAGATCACGAACAGCAGGTCGGATAGACGGTTGAGATAATGCTGCGGTTGCGGGCGGATCTCCTCCGCACGCGCCAGTGCGATCACCTCGCGTTCGGCGCGGCGGCACACCGTGCGTGCCAGATGACCGCAGGCCGCGGCCATACCGCCGCCGGGCAGGATGAACTCCTTCAGCGGCGGCAGCGGTTCGTTGAGCCGGTCGAGGGTGTCCTCCAGGCGGCCGATGTCGCTGTCCTGGATCATCGCCATGCCCGGGATGCACAGCTCGCCGCCGAGATCGAACAGATCGTGCTGCACCTGGGTCAGCACCTCGCGCAGCGCAGGGGTGACACCTTCGGCCGCCAGCAGCATGCCGATCGTGCTGTTCAGCTCGTCCACCGTGCCGTAGGCGCTGACGCGCGGCGAATCCTTGCCGACCCGCGTGCCATCGCCCAGGCCGGTCGTGCCATCGTCACCGGTGCGGGTGTAGATCTTCGAGAGGCGGTTGCCCATGCGTGCCGGTCAGTGCGGCAGGTCGCGCCGGTGCGCCTGCCGCAGGCTGCGTGCCAGCTGCACCGCCAGCACGTGCAGCGCGGCGCCGATGCCGACATACAGCGCCGTGGTGCCGAGGAACGGCAGATACCAATCGCCGAGATTGACGAACCAGCTGGCGAAACTGCGCGGCAGCGGCACGCTGCTGCTTAGCCAGTAGAAGCTGCCGTTGGAAATCAGGTAGCAGGCCGCCTCGCTGGCCAGCAGCGTCGCCACGGCCAGCCCCAACGCGGGCAGGCGCAAGCCGAGCTGGCGGCGGGCCAGAGCGCTGCCGCCAAACCACAGCGCGCCGAAATACGCGGGCATGAACCAGTAGGCCGGCGAGATGCAGTAGTGGCTCCAGAAATCCATGCCCTGGCCGGTGATCACCAGGAAATCGATCAGCACCGCTTCGGCGATCAACAGCGCAAATGCCCAGCGGGCCGAGCCGCGCAGCCAGAAGCCGGCGAG